>JBGVGM010000119.1:0-54579 GCA_045121655.1 Acutalibacteraceae bacterium
CCACAGCGGCACCCTTTGCCTCCATTCTCGGGAAAGGTCCGAGGCCGAGGATAAGAATGGGGTCAAGAATAATGTTTGTAATGGCGCCTGAAAGCTGCATAAACATTGAAAGGGTTGTCTTACCCGTTGCCTGAGCAAGTCTTTCCATTATAACCTGACCGAATATACCTAACGAAGCGATACAGCAGACAGAAAGATAGTCAATGCCGTATTTGTAAATGAGTGAGGTCTCCTCTACCTGACTTTTAAAGAAAAGCTCCGTTCCGAAAAAGCCGAAGAGCATAAAAAGGAATGCACTGAAAATTGCGAGCAATACACCCTGACCGGCAACCTTGTTGGCTTTGTCAAATTCCCTTGCACCTAGGCTTCTGGAAAGCAGTGCGTTTACACCTACACCCGTGCCCGTTGCAACACCAATCATAAGATTCTGTGCTGAGAATGAAAGTGAAACCGCTGTAAGTGCGTCTTCGCAAACCTTTGCAACGAAAATACTGTCTACTACATTATAAAGAGCCTGAACCAGCATTGAAACCATCATGGGAAGGCTCATTGTAATTACAAGCCTTTTAATAGGCATAACGCCCATTTTGTTTTCCTTTTGCATAAACATCCTCCATTATTTCTGTTCTTTTGTAATTATACCATTATTAATCGGATAAATCTATATTTTTCCGGCAATTTCTTTGTTGATTTTGTCGCTTTTATATTTTTCAATTTTGTGCAAATCTGCTAACACTTTCGTCAACTTATTAAAAAATAAATCTCCCCTTTTGTATAAATGGTAAAAAAAGATTTTTAATCTTTAAATCATTTAATTTTATGCTTTAATGTGTTATAATATCTCAGTTGATTATATAGTTTTAAGGAGGTACCTTAAATGCGAAACTTCAAAAAGATTATTTCCGTTATTCTCACCCTCACTCTCCTTTTAGGCACAGTGAGCCTTGTTTCAGGTGCAGAGTTATGGAAAGGCAAAACAGTTTCATCACTCTCATTCGCAACACTTTCCGACCCACACTACTACCCCGATTCTCTTACGGGCGGTAACTGTGCGGCTTATCAGGATTACTGCAAGGGAAGCACCAAGCTTTACCCTCAGAGTGAAACAATTATCAGAACAGCTATTGAAACAATGGCAAGACGAAATCCTGACCTCAAATACGTTTTCGTACCCGGCGACCTTACAAAGGACAGCGAATACGAAGCTCACACAGGTCTTGCTGAAATTTTTCTTGAATACGAAGAAAAGTACGGTCTTGAGTTTCTTGTTACAACAGGTAATCACGACGTAAATACAACAAACGCAACTACCTTCGAAAACGGCAAGGAAGAACAGGGCAGAGGCATAACCTCAGACGAATTCAGAAAGGTTTACGCTGACCTCGGCTACGACCTCGCTTTTGAAACCTACGAAGAGTATTACGCAAAATCTTACCCCGGTGAAAGCACTGACGTAAGAAACAAGCTCTCCTATGTAGCAGACCTCGATGAAAATTACCGTCTTATCGTTATGGACAGCTGTGTTTATTCCTTCGGTGCCCCCGAAAAGCAGCATACAGGCGGTGAGATTTCCGAAGAAGCTATGAAGTGGATTAAGGGACTTGCTGACGATGCAAACGAAAAAGGCAAGACTCTTATGATTATGCTTCACCACGGTCTTGCTGCTCATATGGAAACAGAGCCTTCAATTACCTTTGCTTTCCCTCTTGACAACTACCTTGAGGTCGCTGAGCAGTTCGCTTCATGGGGCATTCACTATGCATTCAGCGGACATCTTCACACAGACGATGCAGCCTGCACTATCAACGATGACGGCGAGGTTCTTTACGACTTTGAAACAGCCTCAATCACAGGCTATCCCTGTACATACCGTGAAATGACTCTCTCTACCTTTGAAAACGGCGAAAGCGAAATGGAAGCTCAGAGTGTAGACTTTGATGCGGCATATGAATACAGCTACGGCGGCAAAACCTACGAAAAAGGCACAGCCAAAAAGGCTATGTTTGACATCTGCTTCGGCGGCAATATGACAGAGGACGGGGAGGCTGATGCAGTAACCTTCCTTGCTGAAATGGCTTGCGGCTTCCTTCGTAAGTATGTTACACAGATGAACGAAATGGGCAGCGTTGACGCTTTTCTCAAGAGCATGAACATCGACCTCGGTGCAATTATCGGCGGCTTCCTTGAGCCTTATATCGGTGAAGGTATTGCTCTTGGCGGCTACAATATTTTCTCCGTTGACAACATTATGTGGTTCCTTAACGACCTTCTCGGTCAGATTTACGACCTTTACATTAAGGATCCTCAGAAGCTTTACGACCTCATTTACGATATAGTTGCAAAGCTTGGTGCTGTTGAAGTTTCCGACTACCCCTGCACAGCCTTTATTGATACTCTCGGTTTCGGCGACAAGGATAAGAAGGGCACCTTTGATGTGCTTATTCTCACAATTATGGCATATTGGTACACCGGCAACGAGGATTCAGCTGATGACAAATTTATGCAGGATGCAATTGCAAAATTCCGTGACGGCTCACTCCTTGAAAAGGTGTTTGATACACTCGTTGATATCATTCTCGACGACCTGCTTGATGAGGCAATCCTTTCAAAACTTGAAATAAGACTCGGCAAGCTCATGAATGACGACACAATCGGCAAAGCAATCGGCGACGGCATTGACTATTTTGTAAATGTAGTTCTTCAGGGCAATCCTACATATATGAATCTTGTAGATACCTTCTTCGCTCTTGAGATTCTCCCATATAAGGACCTTTACGATACTCTTGACCAGCTTCTTTTAAGCAAGTACCTCACACCTAGTCAGTTTGAGGGCACAGGTACTTACGTAGCTTATGTAATAAACGACTTTACAAGTGACGTTAATCCTCAGTTCAAGGGCGACTACAACATAAAGTACAGCACTGAAAAGGTCGAGGTTCCCGTTACAAGAGCCAACTACAGACTTCCCACTATGGTAAGCGTTACTATGGGTGAGGACAGCAAGACAAGTGCTTACATAGGTTGGTTCTCCAAGTACTCCGTTGGCGGCGACATTGAAATCTATAAGGCAGACTCAGAGCCCACATTCAAGGGTATACCCACAGAAAAGGCTGACTTCGGTCTTAAGCTTGAATCAACTCAGGTTGAACGTTCATTCCCCGGTATTGACCTTGGTGTTACAGGCTTCATTACATATATGTTCAATATGAACCGTCACACCGTAACTCTTACAAACCTTGAGCCCGACTCAACCTACTACTACCGTATAGGCGATGCAGAAAGAGGCTGGTGGAGCGAAACCGGCAAGCTTACTACAGCTGACGGCAGCAAGAACACCACCTTCTTCCATATGACTGACCCACAGTCACAGAGTGAGGCACAGTATGAAAGAGCATGGGCAAAGATTACGGAAACAGCATTTGACCTTTATCCCGAAGCTGATTTCATTATCAACACAGGCGACCACGTTGACAGTGCAGACAACACAAAGCAGTGGCAGTGGATGTTCGACACAGCTTCAGCAGAGCTTATGAGCACCTATATGATGCCCACAGCAGGTAACCACGAAACTCACGGTGAATTTGCTCTTTACAACAACTTTGCTCTCCCCTACGCTCCTGAGGATCAGAACTTTGCAACAGGTACCTACTACTCATTCGATTACAACAACGTTCACATTGCAGTGCTCAACACCAACGACCTTGACGAAAACGAAGCTCTTACAGCTAAGCAGTTAGAATGGCTTCAGAAGGATATGGAAAACAGCAAGGCACAGTGGAAGTTCGTTGCACTTCACAAGGCTCCCTACTCACACGGCTCACACTACAAGGATGACGATGTTTGCCAGATTCGTGAACAGCTTCAATCTCTTATGCCGGCTCTCGGAATCGATATGGTATTCCAGGGTCACGACCACGTTTATATGAGAACGGGTTCACTTGTGAACAACGCAAACACAGCTTACGATCACACTTACCTCAACCACAACGGTGAGGTTTACAGAACACAGATTAAGCCCACCGGTACAACCTATGTAATCTCAGGCACATCAGGCGTTAAGACTTACCTTACAAACGACCTTGGTGCAACTGACAAGTACTTCCCCAGAGGCGAAAAGATGCTCTCTGTAGACGCACCTATGTTCTCCTCAATTGAAATTGAAGACGGCGTTCTCTACTTCACATCTTATGCAGTCGGCGAAAAGGGAGCAGAGGCAGTTGACCGCTTTGCAATTCAGAAGGATACCACTCAGGGCTACGTTGCTGAGGGTTACACAGAACCTCCCGTAGAGGAAGAAAAGACCAACAAGGTTCTCGACACAGTTAAAAAGATTGTAGAGGTTCTTGCAAAGGTTATTAAGGTAGCTCTTAACATTTACAAGATTTACTTTATGAATCCGGTTAAATAAAATAACGATACCCCGAAGTTCAACAAAGACTTCGGGGTGTGTTTTGCGTTTATACTTGATTTTTTCTTTTTTTGGTGGTAGACTTAGACTAACAGAAAAGTTGACACAAAGGAGACTTTATGGAACAGATATATAATGAAATAAGGCTCTTAGGCAACAAGTATTCCGCAGATAAAATTATTCTGTTCGGTTCAAGAGCCAGAGGAGATCATAGAGAAAAAAGCGACATTGATATAGCTGTTTATGGTGTTCCCAAAGAAAAACATTTTGCTTTTTCTCAGGATATCGGTAATATTCATACTCTTTTGCAATTTGATATTGTGTTTATAAGTCCGGAAACTCCTGAAGCTCTTATAAGTAACATTAACAAGGACGGTATTATCCTTATGAATAAATTTGATGAAAAACTTGATAAGTTTATTGAAGCAACCAAGCGACTTGAAGAAGCCTTGGTGGAATACGATAAATATGGTATCTCTTCATCTCGTGACGGAGTAATTCAGCGTTTTGAATTCTGCACAGAGCTTGCATGGAAAAGTACACGAGAGTATCTCCTTTCAGAGGGTTATGTTGACATAAACAGTCCCAAGACAGTTATGAAACAGGCATATGCAGATAATATCATAGAAGATGACGAGGCCTGGCTTGAGCTTCTTTATTCAAGAAACCTCACCTCCCACCTTTATGACGACAGTACTGCAAGTGATATTTTCAACAGTATAAAAAATAAATATCTCGGCTTATTCAAAGAGCTAATCATAAAGCTTAAAGGATAAAATCAAGGACTACTCATTACGCCTGCACAAGGCAATGTGAGTAGTCCTTTTTATTATTTTAGTTTCTTATCCTTGAGACCGTATTTTTCAATCGCAAAGTCTGATTCAATAAAGCTTATAAAATGTTTGTTTAATCTTTTTATAATAATCTGCTTACCGTTTTCAAGTATTCTCCCGTAATTTTTTTCAGGTTTTACAAGAGCATACAAATCCCCTGAACCTCGCGAAAATCCCCATAGAAGCAATAAGACTATAGGAAATATTATAAGCAATATCCAATCAAAATCAAAAAACAAACCATATGTACATCCAATTACTAAAACCGTCAAGAAAGAAAAAAGCGGCACAACCAAAAGAGAGATGAATAAAAATAAAAGCTTCTTCACCAAGTTATTCTCTATCATCGGAATACTTTCTACTTTTTCTTTCGGCATAAACATACTGCAAACAATGGCTCCGTGCATTGCAAAATCAAATTTTGTTATACTGATTTCTCTGACGGATGGATCAAAAGATATTTTTGTTGCATAATTTAAATGAAATCCCGGATGGAAATATATTACATTACCTTTTATACTGTCTTTATCATCATACCTGAACACTTTAAAACAGCTAAGTATATTCTGTTGGGGTTGTTTTACCGTAATCTCATCTTGATTTGTCTGTATTTTTATAAAGCTTCCTGAGGCGCACTCAAATTCTTCACCGTCACAAACAATAATTATATCCTCAGATGTATTATTTTTAATTTTCATTAATCTGTCCCTCTTTAGGCTTATCTGTAATACCTGTCTGTTCTTTTAAGATACTCAATCAGCATTAAAGGCCAGTCGGTCTGAATGATGTCAAAGCCTCTGTCACTGAGCCAGCCCCAGCCCTCGTCTTCACTTACTGTAAGGGCTGTGTCGTCGCTGTGACCTCCTGCAAGCTGCTGCTTATAATTGTATATTATAGAGTTGACCCAGACGAGAATACCGTCACGGTGCATTTTTTCTATAAACTCTTCACTTGCAACCTCGGCTGTATCGTCTTTGAAAAGCACCTCTACTCCAACGTAGTTTAAACCGCTTTTCAAGAGATTTTCGTGTTCGGGATGATTCTCATTTACAATAGGCATAAAAGGCAAATCAGGGGCAATTTCCGAAAGGATTTGTCCTGCTTTTTTGTTAAGCTTACTCTTGACTAAAATCTGGTCTGTCATACCGTGTCTTTTAACGGCTTCGTAGATTTTCTTGGGGTTTGACCAGAACTTATCAATATTGATAAAGCACCTTCCCTTGAACTGTTCGAGAAAATCGTCAAAGGTCGTAATTCCAAACTGAGTGGGCGCATTGTCATAGTTTACATAACGCACCTTTTTAATAAGGCTCATAGGCAGAGTATTCAGAAGTATAGGCTTATCAAGGTGGGCACTTTCCATTAACGGATGAAACAGAAAAAGCTTTCCGTCAAGGCTGCAGTTAAGGTCAACCTCAAGCATATCTGCACCCTGCTTAAGGGCAATTTCATAAGCAGCCATTGTATTGCAGGGGATGTTCCCCCCTGCTGCACCTCTGTGGGCGGTGATAATTATGTTCTCTTTTGCTTTTTCCTTAAGCGAAAAGTCCATTCTTCTCTCCCCTTTCTTTATATAAAGATAACATAAACAGCTTGAATTTGCAACAGAAAAGAGACTGCCCTGAGACAGTCTCTCATAATTTTATTCAGTTACCGTAACGAGGCAGGTTGCAATAAACTCTCCGTCGTCGGTTTTTACGGTGATAATTGCCGTACCTGCTCCGGTAGGAGTAATTACGCCGTTTTTGATTGTGGCAACCTTTTCGTCACTTGAGCTCCATGTGATATTCTTGTTGGTTGCATCGTCGGGCTTGACTGTGGCTGTGAGAGCCTCTGTCTGACCCATTTTAAGAGTTACTTCCTCTTTGCTGATTTCAACACCGTTTACCTTGCTTACAACAGTAGCGGTAACAGTAACCTTCATAACACCGGTGGAATCTGTAACCGTTATTTCTGCAGTGCCGGGGTTAAGAGGAGTAATTACGCCGTTTTCAACAGTGAGAATGTTTTCGTCTGAGGAATACCACTTAAGGGTTTTGTCGTTGGCGTTTTCGGGGAATACCTGAGCTTTGATCGTAACGGGCTCACCCTTATAAAGGTAATATGCATCGCTGTCAAGCTTAATGAGGGTTACAGGCTGAATAACGTTGATTTTGCAGCTCGCCTTATAGCCTCCGTCAACAGTTGAAACAGAAATTACTGCTTCGCCTCTTGATTTTGCAGTAACAACACCGTTTTCAACAGCTGCAACCTTTTCGTCTGAAGAAGTCCAGATAAGGCCCTGCTCTGTTGCATCAGCAGGTGAAACCTTAGCTTCAAGAATAACCTTTCCGCCTACGTTGGTTTCTGCTGCAGTTTTGTTGAGGGTTATTCCTGCAACAGGTCTTGTTACAATTACCTTAACAGTTTTTGAAACGCCCTTAGTGTATACCGAAGAAATGGTGATTATAGCCTCGCCCATTTTAAGAGCCTTAACCTCGCCGTCGCTTACCGTAACAATGCTTTCATCACTGCTGTACCATGAAAGTGCTCTGTTTTCTGCGTTTTCAGGCATTGCAAAGGCATCAATCTTAATTGTATAGCCTTCTTTTACTGTGAACTCGTCTTTCTTTACGGAAATTTCTGTTACGTTCTGAAGAACGGTTACACTGCAAACATCAACAAATCCGCCATCCTCTGTTTTTGCAGTGATGTTGGCAGTACCCTTGCCGATACCTGTTACCTTACCGTCCTTTACTGTAGCAACACTCTCATCTGAAGAGCTCCAGATTACGGTTTTGTTGTCTGCGTTTTCGGGAAGGACAGTTGCTGTAAGCTCCTCGGTTTCACCGTTATGAAGCGTGATTTCGTTTTTGTTGAGCTTAATTGAAGCAACAGGCTCGTTTACCTGCACTGCACATTCAGCCGTAAATTCTCCGTCCTCTGTTGTAACGGTGATTACTGCCTTACCAACATTAACACCTGAAACAGTACCGTTATTGACCACAGCAACGTTTTCATCGCTGCTCTTCCATGTTACGTTCTTGTTATAGCAATCGTAGGGAAGAACTGTTTCTACAAGAGTGAATGCGTCGCCCTTGTTTATTACAATTGATTTTTCGTTGAGCTCAACCTTTTCTGCCTTACGGTTAACAGTGATTTCGCAGGTTGCCTTGAAGCCTCCGTCACTTGTCTTGACTGTGATTGTAGCCTTACCCGGACCGGTTGCAATTACAACACCTGAGGAGTCAACGGTGGCAACTGCCTTGTCGCTTGATGACCATGTAAGCTTCTTATTATAAGCATCTGACGGTGCAACAGTTGCCTTAAGAGTAAGCTTGGAGCTTACAAAGAGGGTTGCTTCAGTCTTGCTGAGAGTTACACCTGTTACAGGCTCACGTACTGTTACCTTGCAGGTTGCAGTCTTATTATTTTCCTTACTCTTTACGGTAATGGTAGCTGTACCGCCCTTAATGGCAGTGATAACACCCTTTGAGGATACTGTTGCTACCTTTTCGTCTGAGGAGGTGTAGGTAACGCCCTTTTCAGTTGCATTTGAGGGTGAAATTGTGGGAACAAGAGTATAGGTCTTGCCTCTTACAATTGCAACTGAGGTCTTGTTGAGCTTGAGAGATTCAACGTGCTGTTTAACCGTTACGGTACACTTGGCTGTTACACCGTTGCTTGTTGAAACGGTTATTGTGGTTTTACCCACAGCCTTCGGTGTGATAACACCTGACTTTACGGAGAGTATTTTGCTGTTGCCTACCTTTACTGTAAGCTTTCTGTCGTTGGCATTGGTAGGTCTTGCCGAAGCGCTGATTTTTACGGTTTCGCCCATATAAACCGTTACGCTTGTATGTGACATCTTGATTGAGGTTACGGGCTGATTTACAGTTACCTTACAGGTAGCCTTGAGGCCGTTTGAGGTTTTAACCGTAATTGTTGCCGTACCCTTGCTCACTGCCTTGATAACACCCTTTTGTGTAACTGTTACAACGTCCTTGTCACTTGTGTACCACTTGAGGGTTTTGTCCGTTGTGTTTGAGGGTGAAATTGTAGCTTTAAGTGTGTATGACTTTCCGTTGTCGATAGTCAGTGCAGTTTTGTTGAGCTTGACCGAGGAAGCGGGACGCTCAACAGTAACGGTACAGGATTTCTTGAATCCTCCGTCATAAGTTTTTACGGTAATTTTAACAGTACCCGGCTTAATGGGTGTTACAACACCGCTTTGTGAAACCTTTGCGATTTTTTCGTTGCTTGTGTACCACTTAACCTTCTTGTTGCTTGCTGATGAAGGTGAGACTGTAGCCTTAAGAGTAAGTGTCTTTCCGAGATAGAGAAGAGCACTTGATTTATTAAGCTTAACACCGGTAACACTCTTGATTACCTTCACTGTGCAGGTTGCAGTTTTGTTTCCGTCAGCAGTTTTTACGGTAATTACAGCTGTACCCTTACCCACTGCAGTAACCTTTCCCTCCGCATCAACTGTTGCAACCTTTTTGTTGCTTGTTGACCACTTAACGGCAGGATTGCTTGCATTTGAGGGCTTCACTGTTGCTTTGAGCTTAAATGCTTCGCCTACCTCAACTGTATTCGAGGTTTTATTGAGCTTAACTGAGGAAACGGGCTGAATTACAAGCACACGGCAGGTATCTGTCTTAGAGTTGTCCTTGGTTTTAACTGTAATGGTTGCATAACCGGGACCCTTTGCAGTAACAACACCCTTTGATGAAACTGTTGCAACGTCATTGTCACTTGATGACCATGTAACGGTTTTGATTGAAGCACTTGAGGGCTTTACTGTGGGTGTGAGTGTACTTGTTTTACCTACATTGATTGTAAGTGAGGTTTTATCAAGAGCAACACCTGTTACGGGCTTTATAACCGTAACTGTACAGCTTGCCTTGTATGTTCCGTTTGCTGTTGTTGCAGTAATAACTGTTTTACCTGTTTTAAGACCCTTTACAACGCCCTTTGAGGTAACTGTTGCAACCTTTTCGTTGCTTGAGGACCAGGAAACATAAGTACTTGTAACGTTTGAAGGCTTAAGGGTTGCCTTGAGAGTATACTTACCGCCCACATCAACATTAGCCTTTGTTTTATTGAGGCTGATTCCTGTTGCAGGCTGAGTAACGGTAACTCTGCAGGTGGTTGAAACGTTGCCGTCCTTTGAGGTGACGGTGATTACAGCTGTACCTGCTTTAACAGCAGTTACAACACCCTTTGAGCTGATTTTTGCAACACTTGTGTTCGATGACTTCCATGTTACGTTTTTATTTGAAGCTGATGAGGGGCTGACAGTTGCCACAAGGGTTTTTGTCTTGCCTGCATCAAGGGAGATACTTGTTGATTCAAGGGAGATTGCAGTTACAAGCTGAACGACCTCAACTGTGCAGGTATCCTTGAAACCGCCGTCCTCTGTTTTAACGGTGATTGTTGCAGTACCCTTTGCCTTACCGGTGATTACACCTGAGCCGTTTACTGTTGCAACGTTTTCGTTGCTTGAGGACCACACAAGGTCGGTGTTTGCTGCGTTTGAAGGAGTGATAACAGCTGTTACCGTTCTCTTTTCGCCCTTTGGTACGGTAATGCTTGCTGAGCTTATGTTTACACCTGTTACAGCCACGTAAACCGTAACCTTACAGGTTGCTGAATAGCCACCGTCAACTGAGGTTACAGTGATTTCTGTTTCACCGCTCTGAAGACCTCTTACAAGGCCGTTCTGGTCAACAGTTGCAACACTGCTGTCTGAGGAGAACCAGATAAGCTCTCTGTTTGTTGCATTTACGGGAAGAACGGTTGCAGTAAGCGTAGCTGAGCTGCCCTTTGCAATTCTCACATCTGAAGCTGAGAACTGCACACCCAGAACCGGCTGAACAACAATAACCTTACACTTTGCAACAAAGCTTCCGTCAACTGTTCTTGCAGTAATACTTGCCTGACCTGCACCCACAGCCTTGATAAGACCGTTTTCGTCAACTGAGGCAACATTAAGGTTTGAGGAGAACCACTGAATACCCTTTTCACTTGCGTTAAGGGGATAAATTGTTGCAATTACAAGATGCTCTGTACCCTTCTGAAGAGAAATTTCAGTTGTGTCAAGAGTGATGCCTGTTACGGAAACCTTGTTTGTAACGGTGATTACGCAGGAAGCGATATGGCCGCCGCTTTCAGACTGAACTCTTACTTCAGCTGTGCCTGCTTTTCTTGCAACCACGTTACCCTCTGTGTCTACAAGAAGGATTGATGAATCGCTTGTGTACCAGTTGATTTTCTGGTTTGTTGCAGTTTCGGGATATACTCTTGCTTTAAGCTGATAACGCTGACCTACATAGAGTTTTTCGGGAGCATCTGTAAACTCAACTCCCGCAACTGTCTGATTTACACTTACGGTACATTTTGCGATATATTCACCGTCAACTGTTTTTGCTGTGATTACACATGAACCGCCGTCCTTTGCAGTTACAATACCGGCTGCGTCAACTGTTGCAACCTTTTCGTTGCTTGACTGCCATGTTACCTTTTTGTTTGTAGCCTCAGCAGGAGTTACGGTTGCAACAAGCTCATAGGTTGCACCTGAATTGAGGCTGAGTACGGTTTTATTGAGAGTGATTCCGTTTACACCGATTACAACGGTTACGGTACATGAAGCGGTGTATCCGCCGCTGTTTGTTTTACAGGTTACAACAGCCTGACCAACGCTTACACCGGTAAGTCTGCCGTTTTCGTCAACCTTTACGATATTTTCGTCTGAGGAAGTCCATGTAAGACCGCTGTCTGAAGCGTATTCGGGAATGATTGTTGCAGTGAGAAGAGTGTTACCGCCCACTGATACTCTTGCAGCTGAGGGAAGCTTTACACCGGTTACGGGCTGAGTTACGGTAATTTCACAGCTTGCTGAAATACCGCTTCCGTCTGCTGTTGTTGCTGTGATTGTTGCCTTACCGGGGTAAAGAGCCTTTACCTCACCGCTTGGTGAAACGGTTGCAATTTTCTCGTCTGATGAAGTCCATACAACGTCGTTGTAGTTTTCGCCTTCGGTTGTTGTGACTGTTGCTTTTAAAACGTAGCTCTTTCCGCTGTCAAGGGAAAGTTCTTTTTTGCTTATTGTAATGCTTTCGGCAAGGTCGGTTACAATAACCTTGCAGGTAATTGAAAGATTACTGCCGTCCTTTGTTTTTGCTGTTATAAAGCAGGTACCCAGACCGTTGGGATAAAGCACACCGTCATAGTCAACCGCGCACACACCTGTGTTGTCACTTGACCAGTCAAGCACCTGATTGCCTGCGTTTGAGGGAAGAATTTCAACTCTTACCTTTTCTGCCTTTGAGGTAAGGGTAAGAACCTTAACTGTGTCAATTGCCTTAAGTGAAGTAATTCGGGGCTTTACGTTTACTGTGAAGCTGCCTCCCTTACCGCTGCCATCCTTTGCAGTGTAGGTGATTTTAGCAACACCCTCTTTGATACCCTTGATATCAATTGAGGCAACGTCGTCGTTTACCTTTGCTGAAGAAACAGTAACAATTGCTTCGTTTGAAGAGGTCCAATCAAGGTCCTTTACGCTTGCGTTTGCAGGGGTGATTTTTACGCTGAAGCTTCTGCTTTCACCCTCGGTGATACTGAAGCCATCCTCGGGAATAATTGTTACGGGGTCAATTCCTGTGATGAAAAGGAATTTGTTTACTGTTACGGCACACTCAGCAGTGTATTTCTTTCCGGCAGCAGTTGTTGCTGTTACGATAATACGGCATGAGCCGGGCTTGATTGCAGTTACCTCACCTTCGGAAGAAACCACTGCAATAGCTTCGTTGCTTGACTGCCATGTATAGCTGAACGCCTCGGTAGCTTCCGCTTCGTTGTCGGTACCGTAAACCTCAGCTTTAAGTGTGAGCTTTTTATTTTCAAAAACGGTAGCCTCACTCTGAGAAAGCTTAATGCCTGCTACAGGGTTGAGAATGCTGATTTTGCATGATGCTGTATGATTATTTGAGGAAGCGATGACTGTTACGCCTAAGGGAGAATACTTTTTAACGGTTACAAGACCCTTCTGAGTCACTTCTGCAATACTGCTGTCTGAGGTCTGCCAGAAAACTTCATCAGCTGCTTCTTCGGGAGTGAGAATTGCTGTGAGCTGAAGGGTATCGCCAACAGCAACAGCAGCCTCAGTTCTGTCAAACTCAATGTTGAGAGTATGCAGCTTGAGGTTTGCAATTGCCTTTCTGAGATTTTCGGTACAGCTGTCAACAGCTGACTGATCGCTTGAACCCTCAAGAAGGTGGGTTGCAAGGTCATAGTAAGCCGACAGTACATCAGTGTTTATGTACTTGTGCCACTCCTCCTTGGGCGGTGCACTTTCATAGACCTTCTGCAGTTCACTTGTGTCAGCAGCTACAGCCTCAACCGTGAACATTTCTGCTATAGGCGACATGGGAAGCGCCGTAAGCATAATAATTGATGTCATAAGCAGTGCTAAAATTCTCTTTGTCATCGTTCTACCTCATTTCAGTAACTTTTATTTATTTGAACATCGTTATTTACTCTTTATATAATACTATAAATAGTCACAAGAACCCACTATAGTAACCTACATTATATATCAAAGCTTTTTCGGTGTCAACACTATATGCCAAAGCAGTTGAAAAAGTTTACAATTTGTGTTAAAATAGTTTTCAGATTAATACTCGTTATACAGGAGAAAAAGCTTATGAAAAAATTCATTTCTTGGAATGTCAACGGAATAAGAGCCTGCGTTCAGAAGGGCTTTTCTGATTGCTTCAATGAGCTTGATGCAGACATTTTCTGCCTTCAGGAAACAAAGCTTCAGGAAGGTCAGATTGAGCTCGATTTAAAGGGCTATCACCAGTACTGGAATTATGCCGAGAAAAAGGGCTATTCGGGTACGGCGATTTTCACTAAGGAAGAGCCCATAAACGTAATTTACGGTATGGAAAACGAGGAGCACAACACCGAGGGCAGACTCATTACCCTTGAGTTCCCTGACTACTATTTTGCAACCTGCTACACTCCCAACGCTCAGGACGGACTCAAAAGAATCGACTACCGCATGCAGTGGGAGGACGCTTTCAGAGAGCACCTTAAAAAGCTTGACGAAAATAAGCCCGTAATTTTCTGCGGCGACCTTAATGTTGCCCATCAGGAAATTGACCTTAAGAATCCCAAGACCAACCGTGGCAATCCCGGCTTTTCCGACGAGGAAAGAGGAAAATTCACCGAGCTTTTAGCAAGCGGCTTTGTGGACTCCTTCCGTTATCTTTATCCCGATACCACCGACGCCTACTCCTGGTGGAGCTACCGTTTCAAGGCGAGAGAGAAAAACGTGGGTTGGAGAATTGACTATTTTGTTGTTTCAGAGCGAATCAAGGATAAAATCAATGAGGCAAAAATTCACACTGAAATTTTCGGCTCAGACCACTGTCCCGTTGAGCTTTTGATTGAGCTTTGATTTTTGTCGAACCTTGTCCGACAAAAATAAGAGTGGAGTGTGGAGTTAAGGGTCGCTTCGCTCCGATTATATCCGTATCAGCTGACTACTAAGCTTTTATATTCATACCGCCAAAGAAGAACGATAAATCCGGCGGGTAGAATTTTCTTCATTCAAATCTGTGAAAACGGATAAAATCAACTCTTTGCCCTTTGTATAAAAATTTATTTCGCAGACGATATCTGTACGAATGCAGAAGTATAAACCTGCGACCACAACTCCACACTCCACTCTTCACACTCCACACTCTTCACACTCCACTCTAAAAGCGTTGTGAATATTTTCAACTAAAATTCCACGAGCAATTACAAAAAAATCAACATTTTTCCCGACTCTCAGTTTCTGAGAGTCTTTTCTCCATCTTTCGGGTGGTGTTTTTTATCCCCTTGTGCTATGATGAAGTTGTAAGGAAAACTCCCAACAGTTCTGAAAGGAGACGTATTATGAACAATAAAACATTAGGGCAGTTTATTGCCGAGCTCAGAAAAGAGAAGGGGCTCACTCAAAGAGAGCTGTCTGAAATGCTTCAGGTATCAGATAAGACCATCAGTCATTGGGAAAGAGACGAATCTTCACCTGATATTTCCATTCTTCCTGAGCTTTCAGCCATCTTCGGCATAACCGTTGACGAGCTTTTAAAAAGAGAGAAAAATCCCCCTTTAAGCGATACTGTTATATATCCTCAAAGTGAAAACAGTATGAAAGAATGTGAAAATTCAGAAAAATCTCACAAAGAGGAAACTGTAGAAGACAGATACCATAAATACCGACTTCTGAGCCTTATCGGTACGGGCTTCGGCATATTCTCGCTTGTATCAATGTTTTTTTCGAGCTCTGTGCTTTCCTGGATTATGAGCAACTTCACAGCCTTCAATTATACCCAGACTGTTCCCCTGCTCTCTTCACTTAAGAACATTGTAATTTCCCTTATCTTTACAATAGGTGCAAGAATTTACTTTTCCCATATCTTCATACCCAAAGAAGAAACCGAGGAAACTCCATACATTTATAAGGCGAACCGTATTTTCACCCTGAATCTTTATCTGCTCATTCCTTCCCTCACCTTCGGTATTGCACCGATAATTGATATTCCCTACATCACTCTTTACGCTCTTACGGCACTTTTCACTGTGGCTTTCATTATCGCTATTGACAGCATTTTAAAAGCAAAGGGCTTGCTTAAGCCGAAAAACGAAAAGCTTTTCCGTCTGCGTATCATTACTGTAATTGTTGCAACAGCGCTCATTCTCCTTGGTAGCGGTGTATGGGGTTTTTCAGAATTATGGCAGCCCACCCCGAAAGAGCTTGTTTTCGATAATATCGACGAGTTCGTTGCCTATATGGAAACGCCCAATGCTAAACCCGATGAAGCGTGGAGAATTGACGGAGTTGAGGTTACTTACTTTACAGAGCCACCTTCATTATCACCCTCACAGGCACCGAATCAGAGTCCTGTGCAGACTCTCCCCTCAACAACAGAACCGGAATATCTCTACGGAAGCGTATTAGATTTTCAGAATGCAGAAACAGTTACCTTCAGGCATCTTAACGGAAACGTATACAGATACAATGCATCTGTAGAGGATAAAAAATACTATGTGCAGATCTATGAGGAAGAGCTTAAGGTAAAAGACTGGGGCAAGGTTCAGGACACTTTCAGTATGGTTATCCCCCTTTACTGTGTGTCAGTTATTTTCCTTTCTTTTATTGTATATATGAAAAAGGCGAAAAAGCTCAGAGTGTGACGGAAGCCCCCTCTCAGTCACTTCGTGCCAGCTCTCCCAGAGGGCAAACCTTCCGCCAACAATGACAGCAAAAAACTTTTTCAAAAAAATCCAAAAAATTTGCAAAAAAGGGTTGACAAACGCATTTTGTCAGTATATAATAGGCTACGCTGAATGACACGGATGTGACAAAAAGCATTCGATAGTCGGTGTTTTTAGCGATGAGGGTCCACCCGTTCCCATCCCGAACACGGTAGTTAAGCTCATCAGTGCTGACAATACTTGGCTGGAAGCGGCCCGGGAAGATAAGGCGATGCCGACACAGCAGAGAACCACAGTAATCACTGTGGTTTTTGTTTTTATAAAGTTGAAAGTTTCTCATATCCTCTCCCCTTTCCGAATAAAATTAAAGGAATATTCCCCTGACCCCCTTGACAATAATTAAACGAAGAATTATATTAGGAGTGAGCATAATGGACAAAAAAGGCGGAAACGTAATTTTTATGCCTGACATTGAATATAAATCCTGGGTCAACCGCAACAAGGAGCTTTTAAAGGAGATCACCTCAACAGGCAAGGTTTCTACCCTCTGGCTGAACAAGGGCAGTAACAAGGCTTTTCTTGTGCGTTATTTCAGAGAGTGCGGATACTCAATTTCAATTGACGATTAAAAGGAGAGAAAACCATGGACCGTGACATGATAATAACCCTTTCAAAGAAAATCATCAGAGCTGTAATCGTTGCCAAGGTTGCGGGAGTCTGCATTAAAATCGGCAGAAAGGTTTACGACTGTATCCCCAAGTATGACACCATTGAGGGTATCGACACGGATTTACTTATAAAAGAAAACACCACCGACCTTGAAAGCATTGATTTATCGGTACCGAAGAATTTACCGGAACCCTTTTAAATGCAAAATGCAAAGTGCAAAATGCAAAATGACTGATGAAACGGTAAGTGATACCCGTAGGGACCGGCGTCCCCGACGGTCCGAAACAACCAGCCTCAACCTTTAAATGCAAAAAATAACTGACGAAAAATACCACTTGACAGTAATAGCCAAGTGGTATATAATATAACCGTAAGGTAACCGTTTAAAGCGGCTAGCTGTTAATGATTGTTAAAATTATCAAACAACCGTCACTTTGCCGAGTGGCGGTTGTTACTTTTCATCTTTATATGTA
Organism: Acutalibacteraceae bacterium; assembly: GCA_045121655.1. Taxonomy (GTDB): domain Bacteria; phylum Bacillota; class Clostridia; order Oscillospirales; family Acutalibacteraceae; genus UBA6857. The sequence goes on from JBGVGM010000119.1 coordinate 17,634, forward strand.
TCGTAAAAGTTAATTTACCCATATGAAACGTAAAAGTAATCGGCATATTCTCCACCTCCTTTCAGGAAGTGAGATTGCCAACCGCCTTACGTCGCCTCACGGCTATATTGCAGTTATTATACTGTTGACATATTTATTTGTCAATAGCATTTTCTTTTCACTATAAATCAAAACGGAGAAGTGCTCATCTTCTCCGCTTTTTTCTTACATATAAATATCTTTATCTCTTTCAAGTTTTTTCTTCTTTTTCCACAGACGGATAATTCCAATCAGTCCGAAAGCACCCAAAAACAGATTTATAAATCCCGTTGCGTTGAAGGCACTGTCAAGGGACAGCATAAAATAAATGTTTTCAGCACCAAAAAAGATATTAAGAAGAACAATAAACAATATTGAGCCGATTATACGTTCAATCTGCTTTATTTTTGAACTGTTGTCAGAATAAAGTTCAAAAGAACCTTCCTTCGTTTTCTTTCTGAAGTATACCCATCTGTTGAAGGTACCTATATACTCAGCGCCTGTTCCTTCAACAAAACGTATGTAGCTTTCACTTTCAGGGTTATCGACGCTTTTTTTGAGCAGCTCAAGCCTGACCTCATATTCATCGGGCAGACTGTCCTCAAATTCATATCTGAAAGGTCCCACAGATATTAGAGCAAATCCCTTGGCGGCCATTTCATTAAGCCACTTCTCTTCCTTTTCAAAGTTCCATACAAAAAAGCCTTTATAAACAACCTTTCTCATACTCATTCTCCTTTAAGAAAATCTTTGCCGTTTTCATATAATTCTTTTAATCTTTTAATTTCATCGCTTAGTACTTCATTACCTTTTTCGGTGATGAGGTATTCTTTTTTTCTGCTATCTTTTTCCTCAGGCAAAGCCACTATCCATCCTTTTTCAAGCAGAGAGTTTATCGCTCCGTAAAGTGTACCTGCAGCAAGGTGTACTCTACCCTTTGAAAGAAACAAAACGTTCTGGATTATTCCGTATCCGTGCATAGGCTTTGTCAGTGAAAGTAAAATATAATATACACCTTCCGTCAGTGCAATATTCTGCACAGTACCACCCCTTCCTATCGTCAGCCTTTATATCGTCTTACGATATATTCATTATATCGTCTCCCGATATAGTTGTCAAGACTTTTTCGTGAAATTACGTTGCAGCTCTCACTTTTGTTATATTTCCACAAAAAACGTTCAAACTTTATATGCAATTTCAACTTGCCTAATTGCACTATTCGTGGTAAAATGTCGTTTGGACTAAATTTATATCTTAATTTGAAAATCAGGTGAGACAATGGATATCAGAAATGATGTAAGAAACGTTGCAATTATCGCTCACGTTGACCACGGCAAGACTACCATGGTTGACGAAATGCTCAAGCAAAGCGGTACCTTCAGAGAAAACGAGCAGGTTGCCGACCGTGTTATGGACTCAAACGACCTTGAAAGAGAAAGAGGTATCACTATCCTTTCAAAGAACACCTCAATCCGTTACAAAGATGTAAAAATCAACATCGTTGACACTCCGGGCCATGCTGACTTCGGCGGTGAGGTCGAGCGTATCCTTATGATGGTTGACGGTGTACTCCTTCTTGTTGACGCTTTTGAGGGCTGTATGCCTCAGACACGCTTCGTTCTAAAAAAGGCTCTCGGTCTTAAGAAAAACGTTGTGGTTGTTGTAAACAAAATCGACCGTCCCGGTGCAAGACCTGAAGAGGTTATTGACGAGGTACTTGACCTTTTCATTGAGCTTGGAGCAGACGAGGATCAGCTTGAATTTCCTGTTGTCTATGCAAGTGCAAGAGACGGCTATGCAAGTCTTGACAGCTCAGTCAGAGAGGGTGATATGCGTCCCCTTCTTGATTCAATTCTCGAAAACATAGAGCCTCCTAAGGGTGATTTGAGTGGCCCCACGCAGATTCTTTTCTCAAGCCTTGACTATGACGACTATATCGGCAGAATCGGTATCGGCAGAGTTGAAAGAGGTACTGTTAAGCATAATCAGCAGATTGTTCTTTGCAACAACGACGGTGGTGAAGTAAAGGCAAAGGTTTCACGTCTTTATCAGTTTGAGGGACTCAAAAGGGTTGAGGTTGAAAGTGCATCACTTGGTGACCTTGTGTGCGTTTCGGGTATTGCTGACCTTAACATCGGCGACACAGCCTGTGACCCTGAATGTATTGAGCCACTCCCCTTTGTTAAAATAGACGAGCCCACCATTTCAATGAACTTCATTGTAAACAACAGCCCCTTTGCAGGTAAGGAAGGTAAATTCGTAACCTCAAGAAATATCCGTGACAGACTTTTCAAAGAGGTTGAAACCAACGTATCCATGCGTGTTGAGGAAACGGACACCACCGACAGCTTCAAGGTAAGCGGAAGAGGCGAATTACACCTTTCAATTCTTATTGAAACAATGCGACGTCAGGGCTACGAATTCCAGGTTTCACGTCCCAAGGTTATTCTTAAGGAAGTAAACGGCGTTACAATGGAGCCTATGGAGCTTCTTATTGTTGAAGTGCCTGAGCAGTACGTAGGTGCAGTTATTGAAAAGCTTGGCTCAAGAAAAGCAGAGCTTGAAAATATGGGTGCAAGAGACGGCGGTATGACTCACCTTGAGTTTAAAATCCCCTCACGAGGCCTTATCGGCTACAGAAGTGAGTTTATGACCGACACCAACGGCAACGGCATTATGAACCAGCTTTTTGCAGGCTACGAACCATATAAGGGCGACATTCTCACAAGAGAAAGAGGTTCAATTGTTGTTCACGAAACAGGCGAAAGCTCAGCCTACGGTCTTTTCAATACTCAAGACAGAGGCAGACTTTTCATCGGTGCAGGCGTACCCGTTTACGAGGGTATGATTGTGGGCGAATGTGCAAAAAGCGAGGACGTTGTATGTAACGTCTGCAAGCAAAAGCACCTTACAAACACCCGAGCTTCAGGCTCAGACGATGCTCTGAGACTTGTCCCCCCCAGCACACTTTCGCTTGAGCAGTGCATGGAATTCATCAAGGACGACGAGCTTTTAGAGGTAACTCCCCTTTCACTGCGACTGAGAAAGACAATTCTTTCAAAAGAGCAGAGAATGAAAAAGCAGTTCAAGAAAAACTAAGCAAAAAGCACCCGATTTAGGGTGCTTCAGACTGTCGATAAACGCACAAGAACAACAATACTGTTCAACAACAGTAAAAACAATAAGTTATTAAAATTTAATCTTAACTAAAAAATCTCACAAAGCATCGAGCTTTGTGAGATTTTAGTATTGTTTTGACCTTTTTTTGCCCTTTCGGAGTACCTTTGCCTTGCGAGACTTTTGGCAAAGATACAGGGAATTTTGTTCGAGAAACAAATGCTGCCTTATGGGGTGCCGGCGAAACCGGTGATTTTGTTTCAGAAAGCATTTTCACTCTTGTCAAGTGTTTTCTTCATTTTTCGGTGGCTCTTTCTCAGCCATTTCTTCCTTATCAGCCAACTTCCACAAACGAATTATACCCTCATCATTGAGGAGCTTGAGCATAATAATCATTATGGGTGATGCGAACACACCTAAAACGCCCATAGTCTTAAGTCCTATATACATAGCCGAAATGGTAACGAAAGGCGGAAGTCCCAGCTGTCCTGCAACAAGCTTCGGCTCAACAATCTGCCTGATTACCGTAATTACTGCATAAATCACTCCAAGACCGATTGCCATGGGATAGTTGCCCATAATAAGGCTGATTATTGCCCAGGGTATAAGAACTGTACCTGTACCGAGAACGGGGATAATATCTACAACAGCAGTTGCCACAGAGATAATCACGATATAGCTTGAATTGAAAATACCGAGAAGCTTCAGTATTGAAAGACCGAGGAGCATTTCCGTAAAGGTAACAAGCATAATGAGTATATAGGCTTTTCCCATTTTGCCAAGGGAGCTTCTGAGAAGAGTTTTTGCCCTCTGAAAGCCCTCTCTCTTCTCTTCTGAAAGCTGAGCGTTGATAAAGCCTGTAATAACCTCATAGTCCGAAGTCATAAAGCAGGTTGTAATAATACAGATAAGAAATGCAACAAGGAAGGACGGCACCTTGCTTGCAGTTGAAACCACTCCGCTTAAGGGCTTGGTTATCCAGGAAAGGCTGAACATACTACCGATACTGCCGATTTGATCAGGTACTTCCGTTGTCTGACCTGCAAGATATTCTCTTATCTGGGCAAAAAGAGCCTCTGTGCTCTCCTTTAATGGCTCTTCAGCAAACTGAGGAAGCCTTGTAATAAAGGAATAAGCAGTGTTTTCAATTGCAGTTACAAGGGAGTCAATATCCTGAAGCCTGATTATAAGATAATCCACAAAGCCCTTGATTTCCCCTGCCACTCTTACACCTAAAAGTGAAATCAGTGTTGCAATTACGGCAATTGCAACAAACACACAGAAAACTGATGCTGAGCCTTTTTTTAGAAAGGTTTTTCGTGTTAGGAAATTTTTCGGTCTTTGCAGTATTGTTGCAAATATAAACGCCAGTATTATGGGAAGAAAAAGCCCTAAGCCGAAGCGAAGCACAAGCACTGCTCCTGCAACAAGCATTCCGTAGTAGACGGTATTTATTATGGCTTTTCGTTTTCTTTCAACGTCTGTCATTTGTAAAACACCCCTTTTATTTAAAGTGGAAAGTTTGCCCTCTCCGTCAAATGCTTCGCATTTGCCACCTCTCCCATAGGGAGAGGCAAGTGTTCATCTTTTTATATTTGTACATCTATTCTTGGCTCTCCCTAAGGGAGAGCCGGCAAAATCGCAGATTTTGACTGAGAGGGTACAAGCTCAACTTTCATAAGAAAGCACATTTTTTGTCAATATTGATATTATATTACCCCATAAAGCTCTCAAAATCAATGTGTTTGACAAAATTTAATTTTTTTTCGATAAACTCTTTCATAAATATACAAAATGTGGTATTATATCGTGGTATATACAGATTTTTTTCCGAAAGGTAGTGAATATATGAACGTTGCAATTTTAGGCTTCGGTGTTGTTGGTTCAGGCGTTGCAGAGGTAATTTCTCAGAACTCAGAGCATATAAAAGAGAACAGTAACGTAAGTCTTAAGGTTACAAAAATCCTCGATATAAGAGATTTCCCCGACAGTGAATTTTCTCCCCTTATGACAAAGGATTTTAATGAGATTCTCTCGGACGATTCCATTGACATTGTCTGTGAAACCATGGGAGGAGTCAATCCTGCCTTCACCTTCGTTTCAGAATGTCTCAAAAAAGGCAAGCACGTTGTTACATCAAATAAAGAGCTTGTTGCAACCAAGGGCTTTGAGCTTCTTGAGATTGCAAGAGAAAACAACGTAAACTTCCTTTTCGAGGCTTCGGTAGGTGGCGGTATTCCCATCATCAGACCCTTAAGCCGTTGCCTTGCAGGTAACAACGTAAATGAGGTTGCAGGCATTCTCAACGGAACCTCAAACTTCATTCTTACTAAAATGATAGTAGACGGAATGTCCTTTGACGATGCTCTGAAGCTTGCTCAGGATAAGGGCTACGCTGAAAAGGATCCCACTGCTGACGTTGAGGGCTTTGATGCACTGAGAAAAATCTGCATTCTCGCTTCTCTTTCATTCGGTACTCACGTTTACCCCGACGGTATTTACACTGAGGGTATTTCAAAAATCACCCTTGAGGACGTTGCATACGCAGAAAGCTACAACAGTGTTATCAAGCTTATTGCAAGAGCTAAGAAGCTTTCCGACAGTAAAATCACCGTTATGGTTACCCCCTGCCTTGTCAACAACGAATCCATGCTTGCAGGTGTAAGCGGTGTATTCAACGCTTGTCTTGTACGTGGAGATATGACCGGTGACGTTCTTATGTACGGTAAGGGTGCAGGTAAGCTTGCAACTGCTTCAGCAGTTGTGGGTGATGTTATTGACTGTGCTTCTAACAACAAGGAAAGAAAGTTCTTCGGCTGGGCTGACGAAAAAAAGGACTTTGTAGCTTCCTATCTCGAAAACGAAACCGCTTTCTATGTAAGAGCAAGTGATGCAGACAAAACCGAAATCGAAAAAGTATTCGGTGAAGTTCAGTATCTCTCAAGAGAAAATCAGCCCGAAAACGAAATCGCTTTTGTAACTGATATTATGAAAGAAAGTGAATTTACAAATAAGCTTTCACAGCTTAATATAAATCTGATTGGTGTAATCAGAATTTCAGATTATTGATAAAAGAATTATAGGAGGAAGAGTATGTCACTCATTGTACAGAAGTTCGGTGGCTCATCTGTTGCAAACGCAGAAAGAGTTATGAATGTTGCCCGTATCATCACGGATACTTATAAAGACGGAAACAGTGTTGTAGTTGTTGTTTCTGCTCAGGGTGATACAACAGATGACCTTATCGACAAAGCAAACGAAATCAACCCCAAGGCATCCAAGAGAGAAATGGATATGCTCCTTACAGCAGGTGAGCAGATTTCAATTTCACTTCTTGCCATGGCAATTGAAAAGATAGGCTATCCGGTTATTTCACTTTTAGGCTGGCAGGCAGGCTTCCACACAAACTCTGCTTACGGTTCAGCAAGAATTTCCACAATCAAAACAGAAAGACTCCAGAACGAGCTTGACAAAAAGAACATTGTAATCGTTGCAGGCTTCCAGGGTCTTAACAAGTACGAAGACCTTACAACTCTCGGAAGAGGCGGCAGTGACACAAGTGCTGTTGCAATTGCTGCAGCTCTTCACGCAGACCGCTGTCAGATTTACACCGACGTTACAGGTGTATTCACAGCAGACCCGAGAAAGGTTGAAAACGCCCAGAAGCTTAAGGACATCACCTATGATGAGATGCTTGAATTTGCAACTCTCGGTGCTCAGGTTCTCAACAACCGTTCAGTAGAAATGGCTAAAAAATATAACGTAGAATTAGAGGTTCTCTCAAGTATGGTAAGAGAGCCCGGTACAATTGTCAGGGAGGTAGCAGATATGGAAAAAATGTTAATCAGAGGCGTAACTAAGGATACAGATATTGCAAGAATTTCAGTTGTAGGCATGAAGGATATTCCCGGTAATGCATTCAAGATGTTCTCAAAGCTTGCTGCAAAGGGCATCAACATCGACGTAATTCTTCAGTCAGTAGGCAGAGACGGTACAAAGGATATTTCCTTCACCTGCGCAAAGAGCCACGCTGACGAAGCAGTTGAAATCCTTAACAGCATTTTCGCTATGGAAGGTGCTGCAGTTGCTTCAGACACAACAGTTGCCAAGGTTTCAATTGTCGGTGCAGGTATGCAGTCACACTCAGGCACAGCTTCAAAGATGTTCGGTGCTCTTTACGAAGCAGGCATCAACATCAGCATGATTTCCACAAGCGAAATCACAATTTCAGTACTTATCGACAAGGAGCTGGCTGACAAGGCAGTTTCAGCAGTTCACAAGGCATTCTTTGGTTAATTCAAAAGCACCCTTCGGGGTGCTTTTTCAGTGTGGAGTGTGAAGAGTGGAGTGTGGAGTCAAGAAACCCTTCCGACGGCTTCGCCGCCACCTTCCCTTTCAGGGACGGCAAGGTAAGGTTTGATGATTATAACGCTTCGTTCCGATTATATCCGGATTTATGTATAGCAATCAGACAGCGACAGCCCGCCAAATAAGATTGATTCCGTAGGGGCACCCAGTGGGCGTCCGAAACCATTTTAGTTGGTGGAAGGTTTTCCCTCATCGTCACTTCGTGACACCTTTTTGTTGCGGTATCACAGGATAAAATTATTATTTTTAAGTAGAAAAGTTGTCTCGGATATGGTATTATAATCCGTGAGGTGAGTTTATGACAAACCGATATTTAACTGAAAACGATAAGAAAGAAATCTGCTCCTGGAAATATGACGGTGAATATGCAATATATAATCTGCCCTCATTTGAAGAGATGAAGAAACTTCAGTCAGGGTTTATGAATCCTCTGAGAGAAAAGAATTACAGAGCTTTTCTTATTGATGATATTCTTATAGGGTACATCAATCTTACAGAAAAAGAAAACAGTGTTTTTCTCGGTATAGGTGTTCATCCCGATTTTTGCGGTAAGGGCTACGGCAAAAAAATACTTAAAGAAGCTTGTCAGCTTGCTCAAGAGCTTTATCCCGATAAGCTACAGTATCTTGAAGTGAGAACATGGAACAAAAGAGCGATAAATTGTTATAAACAAGTCGGATTTTCAATTGACGGCAACGCCTTTGAACGTATAACAGATATCGGCAAAGGTGAATTTTACAGAATGGTGAAGATATAAAATGAACAAAACAGGTTTAATGAGCAAATGGTTTATCCCCTACTTCAAAAAACACAAGGCAGTCCTTGTTCTGGACCTTTTCTGCGCTGCGCTGACAACGGGATGTGAGCTTGTGCTGCCTATGATTGTGCGTGAAATCACATCAATTGCCACAACAGACCTTGCTTCGCTCACATTAGAGCTGATTATTAAAATGGCAGCCCTTTACACTGTGCTTAAGCTTATTGATATGGCAGCGGGCTACTATATGTCATATATCGGCCATTGTATGGGTGTTAAAATCGAAAAGGATATGCGTGAGGATTTGTTCTCCCATCTTCTCACTGCGCCTTTCTCCTACTTCGACAAAACCAAGGTAGGTCAGATTATGTCCAGAATTACCACCGACCTTTTTGATATTGCAGAATTCTCCCACCACTGTCCTGAGGAGTTCTTTATTGCCGGCATCAAGGTTGTGGCTTCCTTTGCCGTACTGTCGTCAATCAATCCCCTCTTAACTATTTCCACCTTTATTGCAATTCCTCTCATTTTCTACGGCTCACGTTATTTCAGAAAGAAGATGCGTACTGCCTTCAAGGAACGCAGAGTTATTGCAGGTGACGTAAACGCAAGTACGGAAACAACACTTCTCGGAATCAGAGTTGTAAAATCCTTTGCAAGTGAGGAAACCGAAAAGGCAAAGTTCAACCGTCACAGTGCTGACCTTGCCTCTGTTCAGGAGGATTCCTACAAGTATATGGCTCGTCTTAATTGTGTAACGAGAATGTTCGACGGTCTGATGTACGTTATTATGATTCTTCTTGGCGGTTACTTCCTTATTACGCAGAAAATCACCGCTGCTGATATGACAGCTTATCTTCTTTATATCGGTATGCTTATTGCCGCAATAAAGAGAATAGTCGAGTTCACTGAGCAGTTTGAAAAAGGCGTTACGGGTATTGAACGCTTTGCTGAAATTATGGAAATAAAAAGTGAAGAAGGCTACTCGGAAACCGCAGAGCTTACCGAGGTTGAGGGAAATATCGAGCTTAAAAATGTAACCTTCAGCTATGACACCGAAAAGGGTGATGTACTCGAAAAGATTAACCTCAAGGTCGAAAAAGGTGAAAATATTGCCGTTGTGGGCCCCTCAGGCTCAGGCAAGACCACACTTTGCAGTCTGCTTTCCCGTTTCTATGAGCTTAAAAGCGGAACAATTACAATTGACGGAAAGGATATAAACGAGCTGAATCTTAAAAGTCTTCGTAATGCAATCGGTGTTGTTCAGCAGGATGTTTACCTTTTCTCAGGCTCGGTTATTGAAAATATTCTCTACGGCTGTCCCGATGCAACAAGAGAAATGGCTGTTGAAGCTGCTAAAAAAGCAGGCGTTCACGATTTCATTGAAACCCTGCCAAACGGCTACGATACCTATGTAGGCGAACGCGGAGTTATGCTTTCAGGCGGTCAGAAGCAGAGAATCAGTATTGCAAGAGTATTCGTCAAGAATCCGCCCATTCTTGTGCTTGACGAGGCTACATCAGCTCTTGACAACGAAAGTGAACAATACATCAAAAAGAGCCTTTCTGAGCTTACCAAGGGCAGAACTACCTTTACAATCGCTCACAGACTTTCCACAATCAGAAACGCTTCGAGAATCATTGTTCTCACCGAAAAAGGCATTGAGGAACAGGGAAATCACGAGGAACTTATCAGTCTTGGTGGGATTTATAAGAGGCTTTATGAGGGAAGCCTTGAGTAAATGCAGAATGCAGAATGCAAAATGCAAAATAACACTCCCTCAGTCACAAACATCACAACTTAAGGCAGAGAGCAATTCTCTGCCTTCTTTTCATTTGAAAAATAGTATGCTATAATAAAAAAGTAAAAAACTTCGTAAATCCTTGTAAGATTTCCGTCTTTCAGAAGTCTTATAGATGTAAGGAGGTGATAAGGTGGCAGATTTTGAAGAGATATACAAAAAGCATTTCAGTGACGTTTACCGTTACATTCTGAAGCTTTCGGGTGACCAATATATAGCAGAGGAAATTACAAGCGAGACTTTTCTTAAGGCAATTAAGTCAATTGACTCCTTCCGTGGAGACTGCGATATAAGAGTGTGGCTGTGTCAGATTGCAAAGAACTGCTACTTCTCCTACATAAAAAAGCACAGCGATGAAAGAAACGGTGAGCTCAATGAAGCTGTACTTTCCTTACCCGAAGAAAAAAGCATTTCTGATAAGATTCAGGAACGAAGTGAAGCCTTGAGGGTACAGAAAATACTTTTTGAGCTTGGCGACCCATATAAAGATGTTTTTATGTGGCGCTTTTATGCTGAGCTCTCTTTCAAGGAAATCGGTATGATTTACGGAAAAAGCGAAAACTGGGCCTGTGTCACCTATCACCGTACCAGAAAAATGATTAAAGAAAGATTGGAGGCTGATTAAATTGAAAAACTGTGCAATTGTCAAAGACCTTTTACCCTTATACATTGAAGATATGGTAAGTGAAGAAACTGAGTGCTTCATAAATGAACACCTGAATGTGTGTGAAGACTGCAGAAATGATCTTCAAAGCCTTAAAGGAGATGACACTTTCAGCACACCGGACACTACTCCGGAAGAGGAAATAAAGCCTTTCAGAAAAGCGGTCAGAAAACTGAACCGTCAGCTTTATACCTTTTCATATATGCTTATTATTCTTTTCATTCTCCTCGGCTTCAGCTACACTGCCGAAGAAAAAATGATGTACAACAGCCTTATAATGCCCCTTGTGGGTGCTTTCGGCTATGCTATGTTCAGGTGGAAGGTGGTTTACAAGCTGCCGCTGCTTGTAGTTCCGGTGAATGTGTTCGCACTGATTTTCGGTGTAGTTACCATTGACCTTCCCTCAGCAGCAATATGGACTCTCATTTATCTGCTTTTCGTCTTCGTCGGCTCACTTATTGCATACCTCTTACACTTTGCTTTCAGAAAGGAGAAATAAATTATGAAAAGAAAAGCTCTTAAAATAATTGCACTTGTTCTCGCTCTGGTGCTTATAGCCGGTATAGGCTGGTTTGCAAATGCTCTTGTGGGTAACCCCGTTAGTAAATATCTTGCGAACAGAAGTGCAGAAAAGTATATAAGCGAAGTCTACCCCCAGGAAGATTTCCTTGTAAGAGAAGTCAGATACGATTTCAAAGTTTGTGGCTACTATGCAAAGATATATTCACCGAGAAGCATCGACAGTGATTTCAGTCTTTCCGTTGATTTCTTAGGAAAGGTGCTTTATGACACCTATGAAGACAGAGTTCTCACCGGTGAAAACACAGCGCAAAGAATCAACAAGGAATACCGTGAAGCAGTTGACAGAGTGCTGAACAGCCCTTCTTACCCATACAATTCTCATATTGCTTTCGGTGATATCGAATTCATTCCCGAGGAATATAAGGATAACTTTGATGTTCCCTCTTATGCTATTGTTACTGAAACCCTTACACCTGACATTTTATACGATATAAACGAAATGGGCAGCAAGGCAGGTCACCTTGTAATTTATGTTGCTGACGATGAGCTTACAGAAGAAAAAATGGCTGAAACTCTTCTCGGTATAAAGGATATCTTTGACAAGTCAGGTGTCAGCTTTCACGCAATCAACTGCACTATTGAAAACAGAAAAGAAGATGTTCCTCCAAGCACAGACCTAAAGCAGATTGAGGTTCAGCATTTTCTTTACAGTGACATTTATAAAGAAGGCTTAGCTGAGCGTGTGAAAAAGTCCATAAAAGCCACAGAGGAATACTATAGGGAAATGGATAAAATAAAAGAGCAGGAAATTGCAGAATATGAAGCTTCACTGAGCGAAAAAGCAGAGTAAGAATATGAAAAAGGAAGGCAGAAATCTGTCTTCCTTTTGGTTTTGCCTGAATCAGCTCTCTCTTCAGAAAGCGTTATTTTGCATTTTGCATTTTGAATTTTGCATTTATTTATACTGATAAACCCTTACGTAGTCCACAATAAACTCTGCTGTGTCGCCGGGCTTCATGCTCATTTTGCCTGTGCCGTGACGGTCTGCATCTGCAACACCGTTTGCTCCTGCAACCTCGCAGGAGAGAATCAGGTATTCGGGATTCTGACTTACTCCGCCCTTGGAAAGTCTGCCTGTTTCAATGCCGTTAATGTAGAAAATGTACTCTGTGGGGCTCCATTCAACGCCGTAGGTGTTGTACTCCTCGTAGGGGTTATTTGTAAACCATTTGCCGATACTGTCGCCCTGATGGCCCTCACTGTAGCCGTCATAGTGAATACCGCTTACAACGGCATCACCCGCTCCCCACCACACGTCTTTATAGTACATTGACTCAAAAATGTCAACCTCGGTGCCGTCCTTGCCGGAGCCGTCAACATTACTGACACCGTCGTTCATCATCCAGAAAGCCGACCACATTCCCGTTGACTTGGGAAGAATCGCTCTGCACTCGTAGTAGCCGTAAAGGCCCTCGTAATGGTGTCTTGTTTCAATACATCCCGTGTACCAGCCTTCTTTATATCCCTTGGTTGTGGGGTTCTTTTCAAAATAATCGTGATAAGCTTCGGGTACGGGAAGTCCGTCTTCAAAGCAGGCAGTTGTAATAACAAGGTTTCCGTCCTTTACCTCAACCATATCCTCGTGCCAGAAGCCACCCTTACGCTGAAGCTCCCACCAGTTGTACTGCCACTTTGTTCTGTCAAGCTCTGTGCCGTCAAACTCGTCATTCCAAACGAGCTCGAAACGGCTGTCGAGATCAAGGCTCTGACCCTTGGGAATTGCAGGCAACCCGAAGGTATGGGGAAGAGTGGGCGAAATCATCATAAGTACCGCAACAAAAAATCTTATAAACTTAACGAGCATAAAAATTCCTCCGTTTATTTATTGACTTCAGTATATCAATAACACATCAAAAAGTCAACAAATCAAACGGAGGCTGTAGTTTTACCATTCTCTGATTACTTCGGGGGTTGCAAAAATTTCGTCAAGCTTTTTAATGAAAGGCATCACATCTGCAAAGCCACCGATTCTGTGGTCGAACATAAGGGTAATGGGAAGAACCTTCTTTGTGGCAAGGTCAACTTCACCTTTTTCATTTTTGAAAGGATACTCAATATCTCTCATATTGCCCATAGCCATAAGGAAAACCTGAGGATAAAGAAGCGGTGTATAGGTTACGTTACCTGTAAGGCCCTCATAAAGGGGTCCCCAGTTTGTAAGACAAACAGTTCCCTCGTTTACATCGTACATTTCAAGTGAATCCTCATGACGTTCAACCGGATGGAAAAGGTCTGAAATTTTTCCTACCTTATATTTTCCGAAATAACCTGAGGTAACCTGTCTGAAGCTTGACCAAAGCTTACCCTTGAGAACAAAGCCCACCATTCTCTGAGCAATATTATCAAAAAGAACCCAGTCAAGGTTTGTCTTCTTGACTCTTTCAAGAATATTGTCAATCTGCTCTGCAATTTCCTTGAGACTCTTGTTTTCAATTGCTCTTACCTTAACAGGGAAGGTCTCACCGTTCTCAAGAAAAATGGGCATTGCAACATCAATGTGGTTTTTAATAATAAGTCTGCCGCAAGAAGCAGTGTGGTTATACTCAAGGTGTGCATTAAGTTTGGGTGCTTCCTTAAGGCCTTCAACAAGAACCCTCATCATAAGTGAATTAAATGAAAGATGATAGCCGCAATTCTTTTTGAGATTCTGATACTCTTCCCAGAATTTTGTAATATCGGCTTCATAGTTATAGCCCGGTGAGGGAATGTTGCGCTGTGCGTTTGTAAGTACGTTACCTGATACTCTGGCTTTGAGATTGAAATATTCAACCTTGTCGCCCTCTTCTGGAGCTGTAAGAGCTCCACGTAAAAACTCTTTTATATCCATTCTTTCTTCTTCCTTTTTTCCATATAAGTTTTCATGCCTAACTAATTTGGATTATAATACACCCTCAAAACAAAAAAGTAAATAAAAAATCTTTCTTATTCATCATAATTTAACACTATTTTTTCTTAAAACCCCTTTTGAAACTGCGGTTCTTATTGATTTTTAGACTGTCAATTGGTATAATAAAATGAATAACTTTATTTAAGCGAGGTAAATAATTATGATAAAGATTTCTCCGTCAATTCTCTCATGCGACTATTCAAAAATGGGTGAAGAATTCGAAAACATGAAACGCTCAGGTGCCGACTGGCTTCACATCGACGTAATGGACGGCCATTTTGTACCCAACATCACCCTAGGTGCTCCTCTGGTAAAGTGTCTGAGAAAATGCTCTGACCTTGTTTTTGACGTGCATCTTATGATAAGCGACCCTTATAAATACATTCCCGATTTCATTAAGGCAGGGGCTGACTTAATCTGCTTCCACATTGAGTCCGATTCCGACACTGAAAAAACAATTGACCTTATCCGTGAAAGCGGAAAAATTGCTGCTCTTGCAGTAAAGCCCGGAACAGCAATTGAAGAGGTTTATCCCTACCTCGAAAAGCTTGGTATGGTGCTTGTTATGACAGTTGAGCCCGGCTTCGGCGGTCAGAGCTTTATGGCTGATATGATGGATAAAATAGTAAAGCTCCGTGAGGAATGTAAGAAGAGAAACCTGGAAATGGACATTCAGGTTGACGGCGGCATCTCTCTTTCAACAGTTGAAACTGCTGCCAAAGCAGGTGCAAATGTGCTTGTTGCAGGTTCAGCAATTTTCGGCAGCGAAGACCCCAAGAAAACTATTACCCTTTTAAGAGAAAAAGCTGCAAAATATTTCTGATTCATTTTTTACGGTGCACGAGCTGAAGCTGATACCCGAGGGAGAGTGTCCTTCTCTTTCCTTACAGACAATTACGCAGCCATCACTGCAGTCGGGCAGAAGAATCACCTCTTTCTGAAAAGAGCAGTCCTGCCCTGTAGCTTCTTTGAAAAGCGACTTGATTGCCGAAACTGTATGTAGCTTTGAGCAGTCCAGCTTTCCGAAGGTAAGGTTATACCTTTGGAGCTCGTCTTTTGTAATTTCAACAACCGTTGTACCTTTACTTTTTGTAACTTTCATATTTTCTTCCCTTTTCTTTGCTGTTTTTCTTTCCGCAATATGCGAAGTATAAAAATATGATACTCCCCTGCTGCCGTTTTGGCAACGCACAAATTTTACCTACAAAAAAATTGAGAAAGGACAGCCATTCAATGGAAAACACAGTAAAACCCGTTTCAAAGCGTGCAGATGCTTTAGCTGAAAATATTGATTCTGTTGTAATAAGCCTTTCTCTTTGTGTAGCAGCAGTATATTTTTCAAAGACTGAGGCACTTTTAAGGATAATATTCTGCGTTCTGGCTTCGGTTTTGAGTGAATTCATTTTTATGAAGCTGATTTTAAAAAGAGACTTTTCCTCCGATTTGTCCTCACTTTTAAACGGACTTGTAATTTCACTGCTTCTGCCCCCGGCTGTACCTTTTTATGTTTGTATTGTTGCAGCTGTTTTTTCAGTGGCAGTCGGTGTTTTCCCTTTCGGAGGCTTTAAGAATACTCCTTTTCTGCCCTCAGCTCTTGGTGTTGCTTTTTCGGCAGTGGCATTTAAAAATGAGCTTACAGCCTTTCCCGACGGAAAGGACCTTTCCACGCTTATTTCAGAGGGAAACGTGCCCTCAGCTGACTTTTTCTTTGTAACCGATGTTCTTTCAGGTGCTTTGCCCGGTGCTGTAGGCTGTAGCTGTATTCTCGGTCTTGTTGGTGCTGCTGTTTATCTTCTGATAAGAAGCAGAAAGAGCCTTGTCGCTTCGTCGGGCTACATCATTTCTTCTGCGGCCTTCGCCTTTGCTTTTCCACGTGTAAGCTGCGGCAGATTCCTTTCGGTTTTCCTTGAGCTTTGCTCGGGCTGTCTGCTTTTTACGGCGCTTGTTCTCATCAATAACAAAGCAACCTGCCCCGAAAAAGGCCTACGTGCCTTTGTTTACGGCCTTTCTGCAGGCTTAATAACCATGCTTATGCGTTACTTTTCTTTCTCGCTGACTCCTGAAATTACTGCCGTTCTTTTAATGAACGCACTGTGGCCCGCTCTTACGGGAGAAACCGTAAACAGAAAGCATAAGCCCTCAGCCCCAAAAGAGAAAAAGGAGGTAAGTGTTCAATGAAAAGGAAGTCCTCCTCACTTAAAGTACGTACTGCAGTTTTTAAAGGCGGCTTCATTTATAACCCCGTACTCACTCAGATAATCGGCATCTGTCCCATCGTGATTGCAGCAACCACGATTAAAAACGCCCTTTTTATTTCGGCTTTCCTTTTTATTCTTCTCCTTATAAATGAAAGCCTTACTTCCTTGCTTCTTAAAAGCACTCCACGATGGGTACGACTTTGCTTTTACACGGTAATTTCAGCCTTTGTGCTTACCTTTTCAGAGCCTCTTTTTACAAGGCTCTACCCTGATTTATCCGCTGAAATCGGCATATATTTCTATCTTCTTGCCGTAAACAGCCTTATAGTTATCAGATGTGAAAAATTTGCCTGTAAAACAAGCGTTAGAAACAGTCTTATTGATGCTTTTGCCTCCGGTTTTGGCTACAGTACCGTCGCCGTTATAGTAGGTGCTCTCAGAGAATATATAAACTACGGTGCTGTTTTACACTCAGGTGAGGCTGAACGCTTCCCATTTGTGAATTCACCCTTTGCGGCACTTCTCATACTTGGATTTCTTGCTGCAATTCACAGATTCATCGTTCTGCACTTTTACCCTAAGGAGCTTTCCGACACCTTTTTTATGAACGAGGTATGGGAAAAGCTTCAGCTTAAAGACCCCGGTCTTTTTTCAGAAAGAAACAAGGAGCATCCCGAAAACGGCTCTGCTCATAACATAAAACCCCGACACTTATCATCTGAGGAAGAACAGGAGGAAAGTATATGACAGTGTTTACCGACCTTCTGAGAACATCCCTTTTTGCCGTTCTTGTTCAGAATCTGATTTTTACTTCAGCTTACGGAATAAGCGAAGCTATCCGTATTGCAAAAAGACCGAGACACTTTTTTATGACCTTTTCAAGCGTTACTGCTTTTTCGCTTTTTATTTCAGTTTCGGCCTTTTATCTTGACAGAATCCCTCTGTTTCAGAATCTCAGTATGAATTTCAGATTTTTCTTTTACGTGCTTATATTGACAGGGGCTTATTTCATAGCGGCACTTATTTTCAGAAAGTTCTTTTCTGCAGATAAAAAGTTCCTTAACTCCCTTGGAATGTGTGCCGTCAACACTCTTATTGTTGCCCTGCCCCTTTTCAGCTATCTGTCCTCCCTTACCCTTTTTGAGGCTGTTGGCATGGGCCTTGGTGCAGGACTAGCCTTTGCTTTTTCAGCCGTACTAATAAACGGCGGTATGAAATTCATAAGCAAAAACAGACTGATCCCCGAAATTTTCAAGGGCACTCCCGCCCTTCTGATTTACACTGCCGTTCTGGCACTTATTCTGAGCTGACTTTTTTAGTCTGACCATAGGAGAATAAAACCAATGAATATGAAAAATCCCTTCAAAAGAAAAAAATCACCCTACAAAATTACGGACAAGGTGCGTGTACGAAAAAGCTACTACACCTTTTCCGAAGCATATCCTGCGGACAGATTTCAGATTAACCGCAGAAAGAAGATACAGAGCAAAAGACGAAAAATGAACCTTGCTTTTTCCCTTGTTGCCTTTGTTATTCTTGTTATAGCTTCATTTTTCCTCATGAGCGTGTCTCTTAATATTTCAAATGCTCCCATTGACTCACCCTCAGCTGAAACTGAAGTTGACACCTCAGCAATTGAAAAGCTCAAGGAAAGCGGAGTAAAGGCTCTTTATATGCCTGCAGGCAGACTTTCCGATAAGGAATACGTAAAAGGCTTCGTCAGGGAAGTGCAGAAAAAGAATGGTAACTCCGTTGTAATTGACTTCAAAAGCGCTTCGGGTAAGCTTTACTACACCTCTTTTCAGGATTACGCTATTCTCGGACGCTGCAATATGTTTGACAACGACACCGTAAGAAAATCCATAGACATCTTTATAAACAACGGCATTACGGTAATTGCAAGAATTTTCTGCTTTGAGGACCCTGCCGTTTCTGAGGCGTTCCCCGATATTGCCGTAAAATACCTTGATACCGACGTAAACTGGAGAGACACACAAAAGGAAGGCTCAGGCGGCTGGCTGAATCCCGTTTCAAAAAGAGCAAAAAACTACCTTTACGGTATCGTTGAAGAGCTTTACCGTATGAATGTACGCGGATTTATGCTTGAAAGCGTGCAGTTCCCTGACGGAGCAAAAAGCGGTGCAACCTACCCCGGAGAAAAGGAAAGTGCAAAAAGAAACGAGCTTCTCAAAAGCTTTGTTTCCACCGTCAGAAAAAAGCTTCCTAAGGATGCTCTGCTTATTGTTTCCCAGAGTGCAGAGAATGCCAGCAAGGGAAATGAAAGCATCTACTTCGGCTCAATGAGCGACGTTGACTCTGACGCAATTGCAGCAGACACCCGAATCAGAAGTGAGGAAATTGTTCTGGACAAAAGAGAACGCTTCTCCTCTCTCATTTCGCTTTACGGTGAAATCAGCGGCAGATTTCCAAAGAAAACCGTTATCCCCATTATCCATATGGAGGAATATTCAAAATACTACCTTTACACCATGAGAAAAAGCGGCTACAATTCCTTTATTCTCATAGACGAGTCAGGAAATTACTAAGAGGAGATTTTAACTATGCAAAAGACAGCTTTTATTGCAATTGTAGGTTGCCCCAACGTAGGAAAGTCATCAATTCTCAACCGTATGTTAGGACAGAAAATTGCAATTGTATCAAATAAACCTCAGACCACAAGAACAAGAATTATGGGTGTTCTTACAAAGGACGAAACCCAGCTTGTTTTCACCGACACACCGGGCTTTCACAGACCTAAAACCAAGCTTGGTGAAAAAATGATAAAGGCGGTAAGCGACAGTATCGGAGGCGTTGATGCCTGCCTTATGGTTGTTGAAGGTATCGGTGAGCTGAGAGACAGCGAAAAGGAGCTTATTGAAAAGTTCAAAAAGCAGAAAATGCCGGTTGTTCTTGCCATTAACAAAATTGACCTTATTGAAAACAAGGAAGAGCTGATGGGCAGAATTATGCAGATGGCAAATGAATATAACTTTGAGGCAATTGTACCCGTAAGTGCAGTTAAAGACGACGGCATTGATGAGCTTCTCGGTGAGCTTATGAATCTCGCTTTCCCCTCAGAGCATTTCTTCCCCGACGACACACTTACAGACCAACCCGAACGTGTAATAGCTTCGGAGATAATCAGAGAAAAAATGCTTCGCCTTCTTGATAAGGAAATTCCCCACGGTGTTGCAGTTGCAATTGAAAAAATGCGTGAAAGAAGCGACAGCGACATTATGGACGTTGAAGCTACAATATACTGCGAAAAAGAGAGCCACAAGGGTATTATTATCGGCAAAAAAGGTGCCACCCTTAAAAGAATTTCCACCTACGCAAGGCAGGATATGGAAAAGTTCTTCTCCTGCAGAATCAATCTTCAGTGCTGGGTAAAGGTCAAAGAGGACTGGAGAAACCGTGAAGGACTTATCCACAACTTCGGTCTTGATTGATTTTTTCAGGCATCCCCTCAGAAATATTCATAAAAAAGTGTACAAAAATTTCCCTTTAAATTTGTAAGGTGTTTTTCGTTTACTTACGCCTTTTTCTGCAAAATATATGAGTATAAATCATATAAGAGGTGTTGTAAATGAACAAAAAAGACCTTTGGAATACTTTCATGAAAACAGGAAAGGTTTCCGATTATCTTAACTACAAAAAGGCAAAGGACTTCCCTCTTGCTGATTATCCCGACGAGGAAACAGCTGAGGAATTTTACATCAACAACCCCGATGCCAAGGAAGGTTTTTATGGTTATCAGGACGGACGGAATAGTAATCCGTGAGCAAATGACAGGTGAACAGGACCGTCTTGTTACTCTGCTCACAAGAGAAAACGGAATAATAAAAGGCTTTGTAAACGGCGGACGGAATCCGAAAAACAAAAACGTTGCCGCAACAGGTCTGCTTTGCTATTCTGATTTTTCCATAGAAAAAACCAAAAGAGACGTTTATGTTATTAAAGAGGCTACGGCAAAGGACGTTTTCTTTTCCTTAAGAGAAAATATTGTCTCTCTTTCTCTGGCTCAGTATTTTGCTGAGCTTACATACGAGCTTGCTCCCAGAGAGGAGAATTCTTCGGAGTTTCTCTCCCTTCTTCTTAACGCGGTTTTCCTCATAACCAAGGGCAAAAAAAATCCGAAGCTTATTAAAGCTGCTACAGAGCTTCGTATGCTCTGCCTTGCAGGTTATATGCCGAATCTTGTTTCCTGCCAGAGCTGCGGCAGCTACGAAAGCGAAAACATGTACTTTGACCTTCATACGGGTGAGCTTTTCTGTGAGGAGTGTAATCTGAGAAAAAGCCTTCAGAAGCTTAGTCTCAGCACAGTTTCAGCCATGCGTTTCATCTGCTTTTCCGAGGCCAACAAGATTTTCAGCTTCACCCTTCCCGAAGAGGATATGGAAAACCTTTCATGGGTAACGGAGATTTACCTTAAAAACATTACCAACAGAAAATACAAAACTCTGGATTTTTACAAAATGATGACCTCATAAGGAGGACTGAAAAATGAACAAACACTATATTTCTCTTGAATTGCCGAAAATTCTTGAAATGCTCTCTGCCTTCACTTCATGTGAAGATGCAAGAGAAGCTGCCCTCAATCTTCAGCCTGAGCACAACCTTAAAATGGCAGAGGCGCTTTTAAAGCAGACCGATGATGCCTATATGCTTATGGCAAAATTCGGTGCACCCTCATTCGGAGGACTTAAAAACGTAAACAACTCCCTCAGCCGTGCAAGTGCCGGGGGTGTGCTCAACATGCGTGAGCTTCTTGATATTGCAGAGGTGCTTCGGGTTATCCGCTCTCTTTCAGAGTGGAGAAGTAAAAATGCAGGCGTTGAAAGCGTGCTTGATAACTTCTTCGGCTCAATGATGCCAAATAAATTCCTTGAGCAGAGAATCACAACGGCAATTATCTCCGAGGACGAAATGAGCGACAACGCCTCCTCTGCCCTTTACGACATAAGAAGAAAAATCCGTGCCGCTTCAAGTAAGGTACGTGACCAGCTTGACAAAATGACACGCTCACAGCATTTTCAGAAGTTCCTTCGTGAATCCATTGTCACAATGCGTAACGGCAGATATGTTGTGCCCGTTAAGATTGAACACCGCTCTGAAATCAGCGGTCTTGTTCACGATACCTCATCAAGCGGTGCAACGGTATTCATTGAGCCCACAGCAGTAGTTGAAGCAAACAACGAAATCAAGGTGCTCCAGAGCAAGGAAAGAGACGAAATTGAACGCATTCTCTTTGAGCTTTCAATGGAAGCAGGGGGCTTTTATGAAGGTATTAAGACTTCATATGAATGTGCCGTTGAACTCAACCTGATTTTCGCAAAGGCTAAGCTTGCCTACGATATGAAAGCGACTGTGCCTCAGCTCAACGACAAGGGTATTATCAACCTCAGAAACGCAAGGCACCCTCTTATTGACAAAAAGAAGGTTGTTCCCACCAACATAAACCTCGGCAAGGATTTTGACACTCTTGTAATCACAGGACCCAACACAGGCGGTAAAACCGTTTCAATTAAAACTCTCGGTCTTATGAGCCTTATGGCTATGTGCGGACTTATGCTGCCCGTTGGCGACAGAAGTGAGATTTCCGTTTTCGACCACGTTTTAGCCGATATCGGTGACGAGCAGAGCATTGAGCAGTCCCTTTCCACATTCTCGTCACATATGGTGAATATTATCGACATCATCAACACGGCTGACGACAAAAGCCTTGTACTTATTGACGAGCTTGGTGCAGGTACTGACCCCATTGAGGGTGCAGCTCTTGCAATTTCTATACTTGAAAAGATTCACGAAAAGGGTGCGAAAATTGCCGCAACAACCCACTATGCCGAGCTTAAGGCTTACGCTCTCAAAACTCCGAGAACACAGAACGGCTCCTGTGAATTTGATGTAGCTTCCCTTCGACCCACCTACCGTCTTCTTATCGGTACTCCCGGCCGTTCCAATGCTTTTGCAATCTCCCTAAGACTGGGTATGGGTGAAGAGATTATTGAAAGGGCAAAGGAGCTTGTTTCTTCGGATAAGGCTGAGTTTGAATCAGTTATCGAAAACCTTGAAAACAGCCGTCAGGAGTACGAAAGACAACGTGAAATCACCGAACAGCTTAAGGCTGAAGCCGAAAGAGAAAAGGCTGAAGCGAAGAAATACAAGGACAGCATTGAGGAAATGAGAAAAACTGAGCTGGAAAAGGCTCAGAGTCAGGCAATCAAAATTGTTGAGCAGGCAAAGCGCAGCGCTTACGCACTTCAAAATGAGCTCGAACAGCTGAAAAAAGAAAGCGAAAAAAGCAAGGACAAATCTGAAATGGCACGTCGTGCAAAGCAGCTTATGAAGCGTGGTATGCTTGAATTTGACGACATAACCAACCCCGTTGTGCAGACAGTTATTGAGGACGAAAACTATGAGCTGCCGAGACCTCTTAAGGTTGGCGATGAGGTTTTCGTTGTGGATATGGGCAAGACTGCTACGGTTACTGCCCTTAAGGACAAAAAGGGCAACGTTGAAATTCTTGCAGGCGTTATTAAAATGCGTACACCTGAGAAAAACCTCAGACTATCCGAAAAGAAAGCCAAGGACAAGGCAAAGCCCAGAAATGTTCCCAACCGTACAGAGCGAGCTTTCTCACCCGGCAGTGAGGCTCAGACCCGATGCGATCTTAGAGGCAAAAACGTTGAGGAGGGTATTCTCGAGGTTGACCGTTACATTGATCAGGCTCTCCGTTTGGGACTTGGTGAAATCACCATTATTCACGGTAAGGGTACGGGTGTGCTCAGGAAAGGAATTCACGAGCATCTCAGGAAGAACAGATTTATAAAGAGCTTCCGTCTTGGTGTTTACGGTGAAGGTGAAACGGGTGTAACCATTGTTACGCTGAAGTAACTATAAAAGTTTTGGTGGGCTTTTTTCAAAAGCTTGTGGGGTTTGGGGCAAAGCCCCGACACAAAAAAACATAAATAAAGAGCAGAACTCTTGCCTCTCCCTGTGGGAGAGGTGTCACGAAGTGACGGAGAGGGCTTCTACCCTCTACATCTGCCTTCATAAAAACGCGCTACCAAGCTTAAGCTCTACAAATCGGGCAAGCACATCTCTCCCACCTCTCTATATTACTAAGCTTTTCTGCGTGTGCTCGCCTGTGCGGCGGGCACTTACTTTTGTCTCTTGTGACAAAAGTAAGCAAAAACACGCTTTGTGGTTAAACCTCCGCAAGCATGAAAATTACCGAGTCAGCTTTTATCTCTCTTTTCTTCGGTAGTCATTTCTGCTAACCGTGGATTTAAAAACAAGGCTTCTGCTTATCGGTAATTTTCAAATTGCTACGTATTGCTTTATAGGCACTCGGGTGCGGACAGCTCTGTTTAAAACTACCTTTCTTAAATGAGTCCGCTAAGTCCATGCCATTTATAAAGAGTGTTCTCGTCTAATTTACATCCGTCATTTCAAGGTAATGTTAGTCCGACATTCGCTGACCGCTACCATCTGCTTTCAGAAAAAGACTTCCGTTTAAGTTGTACAGTTTTTCTAACAGCAACACTTCCGTAACAACGTAAAAAGGCATTCTTTAACCTTGAGGAACTTCGTAGCGGGGTGTGTGGGCTGCACACTGTAAATTGGTCTTCTCACGAGTATCGATACGATTTCTCTATCGGAAGTTGAATTTGCAGCGGATTAATTATTAAAACGTAAAGAAAGACATCACTGTCCGCACCTGAGCTTTTGCAGAGAAGTCTGTAGCAATTTGAAAATTACCGATAAGCAGAAGCTTTGTTTTTAAATCTACGGTGAGCAGAAATGACTACTGAGAAAAAGAGAAATAAAAGTTGTGGCGGTAATTTTCATGCTTGCGGCGGTTAAAACACAAAGCGTGCTTTTGCTTCCTTTTGCCACAACCGGCAAAAGGAAGTGCCTCGCGGCATGAGCGAGCACCGCATAAAAGCTTAGTATAACAGAGAGGTGGGAAAAATGCACCTCCCCATAATCGGTCAATATAATTAGGTACAAAATCATAAAAGCAAAAGGAACGGTTATCCACGCCGTTCCTTTCTTTTTGTGACAATAGTTAAATATCCAAATCAATAATTGCCGAGAAGCTCCTCAGCTGCCTTGGGGTCAGCCTTGTTCTCGTCCATGGGAAGGTCAAAGATGCCCTTGAAGCCCACATAGCCTTCTGCGTAAACAACTTTTC
This sequence comes from Acutalibacteraceae bacterium, assembly GCA_045121655.1. Taxonomy (GTDB): domain Bacteria; phylum Bacillota; class Clostridia; order Oscillospirales; family Acutalibacteraceae; genus UBA6857. The sequence goes on from JBGVGM010000119.1 coordinate 42,223, forward strand.
CGTTTTCGTCAAGAGTAAGCACATCGGGTCCGGGAAACATCACATCTTCAAGAATTGCAATTGAAACTGTACGGTCGGCAAAAACTTCAAGGTTCTCATAATCAAAAAGATAGTAGAGTATACCCTCACGTTCCAATCCGCTTGCACTGAAGTTCAGTATTGCCCAGCTTTGAAAAGGCATACAACCCTCAATTACAGGAGCAAATCGAATTGGCATTCCGTCCATAAGGCTAAGCGGTGAGCCGTCTGTGTTTCTGATTGCAATTACTGCGTAGGTTCTTTCTTCATCACACTGGAAGCCTTCGGTCATATTGAGCTTTGCACCCGTTGTACTTCCGAGGAAGGTAACATCATAGGTACCGTTGCTCACACTCTGAGGCTTTACCTCACAGTCCTCAAACATTTCTGCAATTTCCTTTTCGCCTAAGTAATCCGCAACTTCCCTTGCGGAAAGGATATAAGAAACTGCAAAAGCTGCCGTTGACAAAAGTGCGATTACTGCAAGAACCACCGCTAAAACCTTCATAGGTTTTCTTTTTTGCAAAACTTTTTCATCCTTTCTTACTGCCCTCTGCTTCATCAGGTTGGCTGTACGGACTTCGAAGCCTTCGCTCGGGGATATTTCGTTCATTTCTTTAACATAAAGCTCTCTGAATGTCATATTGAAACATCTCCTTCCAGCATTTTTTTAAGCTTCGCTCTGCCCCGTTTAAGCCTTGTTCCCACAGTTGCAGACGGCAAGCCCAGAATAGACGCTATTTCCTTAATGGAATAGCCTTCGTAATAATAGAGGTGTATCACTGCTCTGTAATTCTCCTCCAGTTTCATAACACAGTAAAGTACCCCGTCGGATTCCTTTTCAGTGTATGAAGTTTCTTCTTCTGTTACAGACTTGTTTTTTCTGCTCTGCGATTTGAGCATATTTTTTGAAAGGTTGATTGTGACTCTTAAAAGCCAGGCTTTTGCGTGCTCACTGTCTTTGAAATGAGGCTCTTTTTCCATCAGCTTCATAAAGGCCTCCTGAACGGCGTCCTCAGCATCATCACGGTTTTTAAGCAGTGCATAAGCGGCTCTAAGCATTGAGTCACTGTGGTTTTTCACAAGTAGTTCTATGTATTCGTCGCTAGCAAATGAATACATCTTAAAACCTCCTTTCACCTATAACACAACTGAGAGGGGGAAAATTTTTCATAAAAACAGATTTTTTTACAGTATATCACAAAAAAATTTTTTTCGCACTCTCTTGACAACCCTGAAAAGTCATGATATAATTCATTTAACATTTAAGTTAAATGTTAAATATCGAGGAGGTGTATATATGGCTCTGCAGGACACACTTAAAGCTCTCTCAGACCCAACACGACGTGAAATTCTGAACCTCTTAAAAAAAGGTACGCTTTCAGCCGGCGAAATAAGCGACGCCTTTCCCGTTTCGGGTGCAGCAATTTCAAGGCACCTTTCCGTACTGAAGGATGCCGACCTTATCCGTGACAAACGCGACGGAAAGTTTATCTACTACGAGCTGAACGCCTCGGTGCTTGAGGAAATTATGCTGTGGATAAAAGATCTCAAAGACTGAACACTACTACAGAAAGGAGTATTCCTATGATTAAAAAGAATAAAATAAAGCTGATACTTTCTTCTCTCGTTACCATCTCCCCTATTGCTCTGGGTCTTATCCTCTGGAATAAGCTGCCCGATGTAATGACCAGCCATTGGGGTGCAGACGGCAAGGCTGATTCACTTATGGCAAAATCGCTTTTTGTGTTTATCGTACCACTTATCTTTCTTCTGCTTCATTGGGTGTGTATTTTTGTTACCTTCTATGTTGATAAATCAAACCGCAATCAAACAGAGAAAGCAACTACTTTAGTTATCTGGATTATGCCAATAATATCACTTTTTGTAAGTACAATGGCATACTCTGCTTCACTTGGCAGTGAATTCAATATATCATCTGTAACCTTTGCCATTCTCGGTTTTGCCTTCATCGCAATCGGCAACTATCTTCCTAAATGCAAGCAGAACAATACTCTCGGCATCAAGCTGCCCTGGACCTTTGCAAGTGAAGAAAACTGGAACGCAACTCACCGTTTTGGCGGTAAGGTATGGGTGATATGTGGTATTGTTATGATTTTCCTCACAGTACTGCCCACAAAATTCGTTGTTGTTTTGCTTCTTCCACTTATATTTGCAGCCGGCATTATTCCCACCGTTTATTCAGCCTGGCACTATAAAAAAGAAGTTGAAAACGGAACCTCGCTTCCCCTTAAGCAGGTAAAGAGTCTTTACAAGCCACATTTTATAGTAGGAACTGTAATTACAGTTGTGCTTCTGCTTTTGCTGTTTATTCCGATGTTCTGCGGTGACATTGATATCATATATAATGAAAACAGCTTCACTCTTGAGGCTTTCATGTGGTCTGATACCGTAGTTGAATATGAAGAGATTGACAATATCACCTTAAGATATGATGTTGAGGTTGGGCTTCGTACTAACGGACTTGGAAGTCCAAGACTTCTTGCCGGTAACTTTGAAAATGACGAGTTTGGTGCATACACACGGTACAGCTATACCAAATGTGAAAGCTGTGTTCTGCTTGAATCTGAGGGCAGATACCTTGCAATTTCAGGTGAAACCGACGAGGACACCAAGGCAATATATGACGAACTTATTAAAAGAATAAAATAAACTGAAAAAACATCTGTAAAGCTATTGACTTTTACAGATGTTTTTAGTATAATATCGAGGCTGTAAAGTTTTATGTCTTTACAGCAGTCTCAAAAAAGAGATAAGGAGGGGTAAAAATGGCGAAGGATCTTGACGTAATCAATCTTTTTGATATCTACGGCGAAATGCTTACTCAGAAGCAGCAGGATTTCATCTGCTATTATTACAACGACGACCTCTCCCTTGCAGAAATTGCTGAGAACGAAGGTATCACCCGTCAGGGTGTGCGTGACGCAATCAAGCGTGCTGAAGCTCAGCTTTTCGCTTTCGAGGAGCATCTCGGTCTTTACAGAAGAAACGAGGCTCTCAGAACAGGTCTTGAAGAAATAAGCGAGCTTACAAAGCTTATCGACGAGGTCAACCGCAAGACTATCCTTTCACGAGACATCAACGATGCAACATCGAGAATTTCCACCCTCACTCAGATGCTGAGTGAATAAAGAATAATTTTAAGGTGATTAATTATGGCATTTGAAGGACTTTCAGACAGACTGGAAGCCGCCTTTAAAAAGCTGAGAAGTAAGGGTTCACTTACCGAAAGCGACGTAAAGGAAGCCATGAGAGAGGTTCGTCTTGCTCTTTTGGAAGCAGACGTTAACTACAAGGTTGCCAAGGACTTTACCAAAACCGTAACTGAAAGAGCTGTCGGCGAAAAGGTTATGGAAAGTCTTACCCCCTCACAGATGGTTATTAAAATCGTCAATGAGGAGCTTACCAATCTCATGGGCGGCACCAAGTCCAGACTGAACACTGCTAACCACCCTCCCACGATTGTTATGATGTGCGGTCTTCAGGGTTCAGGTAAAACAACACACAGTGCAAAATTAGCACTTATGCTTAAGAATCAGGGCCACAGACCTCTTTTGGTAGGTTGTGACGTTTACAGACCCGCTGCTATCAAGCAGCTTCAGGTTGTAGGTGAAAAAGCAGGCGTTCCCGTTTTCGAGCTGGGTCAGATTAACCCCGTTGATATTGCAAGACAGGCAGTTGCCTATGCAAAGGACCACGGTAACGACTACGTTTTCCTTGACACAGCCGGCCGACTTCACGTTGACGAAGAGCTGATGACTGAGCTTAAGAACATTAAAAGTGAGGTTCATCCCCACGAAATTATGCTTGTTGTTGACTCAATGACAGGTCAGGACGCAGTCAATGTTGCAACATCATTCAACGATGCACTGGGCATTGACGGTCTTCTTCTTACAAAGCTTGACGGTGACACCCGAGGCGGTGCTGCCCTTTCAGCAAGAGCTGTTACAGGTAAGCCCATCAAATTCGTCGGTACAGGCGAAAAGTTAGGCGACCTTGACGTTTTCCATCCCGACAGAATGGCTTCAAGAATTCTCGGTATGGGCGATATGCTTTCACTTATCGAAAAGGCTGAAATGGAGCTTGACGAAAAGAAAGCCGCTGAGCTTGAAAGAAAGCTCAGAAAAAACAAATTCGACCTCAACGACCTTCTGGACCAGCTTCAGCAGGTGAGAAAGATGGGTTCAATCAAGGACCTTCTCAAGATGATTCCCGGTGTGGGAAGAAAAATTGATGACGTTGATGTTGATGAAAGACAGTTTGACCGTGTTCAGGCAATTATTCTTTCCATGACTCCTCAGGAAAGAGCAAAGCCCGACATAATCAACCCCTCAAGAAAAAGAAGAATTGCCGCAGGCTGCGGTATGCAGGTTGAGGATGTTAACCGCCTTCTCAGCCAGTACAGACAGATGCAGAAGATGTTCAAGCAGATGAACGGTAAGTCATCTAAGAAAATGCAGAAGCGTATGAGAAATATGCCCGGCATGATGAACGGCTTCAATGGCGGCGGTTTCCCGATGTAAGAAACACGCAAAAATCAGTGTGTTATTAATAAACAAATTTATAAATTAATTTTTGGAGGTAAACAAAAATGGCAGTAAAAATCAGACTTCGCCGTATGGGCGCAAAGAGAGCACCTTTCTATCGTGTAGTAGTAGCAGATTCAAGATATCCCCGTGACGGTCGTTTCATCGAGGAAATCGGTTACTATAACCCCATGAAGGAGCCCGCAGAAATCAAAATCGACGCAGAAAAGGCTCAGAAGTGGATTGCTAACGGTGCTCAGCCTACTGACACAGTTAAAGTTCTTCTTAAGAAGTGCGACATCGTTAAATAATTTTGACGGAGGAACGCACCTTGAAAGATTTACTTGTATCAATTGCCGCCGGTCTCGTTGATGAACCGGATAAGGTAACTGTTGAAGTTGACGACATTAACGAAGAGGGTGTAGTAGTTTACCACCTTCATGTTGCTCAGGATGATATGGGTAGAGTTATTGGTAAGCAGGGCAGAATTGCAAAGGCTATCAGAACCGTAATGCGTGCAACTGCAAACAGAAGCGACACAAAAATCTCCGTTGAGATTGACTAAGAAAAGCAAAATGAAAACGAGTCTCTTATGAGGCTCGTTTTTTGTTATATAATATTTTGCCAGTCACGGTGATTGTACAAAACTCTGATGATATGTACTGTCAGCATTTCATCATTCACGATATAAAAAATGCTGTAATTGTCAACAATAAGTCGTCTGAGTTTCATAGCCTTGTATGGCTCTTCGTCTATTATTTTACATCTTCCCGGCATAGTTTTCAAAGAAAACATACTTTCTGTCAGTCTCCTGTAAAGATTTAAAGCTAATCTGCGTTCCTGCAAACCATGGGAAATGTATTCAATTATACCGTCAATATCTAATTCAGCAGATTCCTGAACGATAACATTATACTTTATCAAAGCCATATTTCTTCTCCAGCTCAGCAGTAACTTCTTCGAGTGCTCTGCCTCTGCCTGCCTTCATATCATTATATCCCTTGTCAATCATATAATAAAGCTGGTCCTTGCCACTCAGTCTCTCATACTCCGCATTGGAAATTACAACAAGGTCGCTTCTGCCGTTCTTGGTGATATATACGGGTTCGTTATATTTATTGCAGAATTCCGAGATTTCATTATAATGATTTCGTAAGTCTGAGCTTGGTCTTATGTTTGCCATAAAAAGCACCTCCACGTTTAATATATACAAATTATATCAGAATATTGATATTTTGTCAACGTGAATTTGACTATATAGTTAAAAGCTACACCTATAATAGATGTAGCTTTTTAGTTATGAACTTATTTCTCTGTCAGAACTTAAAAAGATTCTTGAAGAAATTGATAATCATATCAATGAAATCCTTGAGCGTATCAAAGAAGCTCTTTTTCTCTTTTTCAATTGTAACAGTGAAATCGGGTTCAAGTCTTAAAACGGTGGGAAGACCTGTTTTAGCATCGTGCTTTTTAATCTGTACTGAATGCTTACCTGCTGTGAGATTCTTTTCGCTGAGTGTGCAAACACCGTTTTCGTCGGGAGTAAACTCAACACCGTCCCAGACAAGTGTATAACCGGTTACAGCACATTCCTTTACTGTTGCGTTCCAGTTTTCGTCATAAACGGTATCCATGCTTGTAAAGTAAATCTTGCCCTCTGAAAGCTTGTCGGTCTTCACTGTGGGATATTGCATACCTGTGTTCCATTCGTCACCGTAATACATAACTATTGAGTCGCCTGCTTTAACAGTGTAAGCATCAACACCCACTGATGGAGATTCGCCGTTAACCTTGTATGACCAGCCGTCCCATTTCTTTTCGGTGTATGTGCCTGAGGTAATTCCGTTGATTGCAGAAACATATGCACCGTATTCACTTGCGTATGAGGTCACAGTGAGCTTTGAGTCGATTTCGTCTGCCTTAAGAAGCACATCGTAGACTGTTTTGCCCTCATTTATAGTAACGTTACCGTAAAAGAGACAGCTGTCAATACCTTCAATTCTGAGCTTGACTGTTGTATCAGCAGCTAAAGCTGAAACTGAAAGACACATAAGAACTGTTAAAACAGCCAAAACTATGCTGAGTGTTTTTCTGAACATTTTCATTTTGTTCATCCTTTCATTATTTAATATGTAATCCCCGCTTTATCGTGCACTATAAAGAGAGGTATTTACCTTTGATTATCTGTCGCCTACATCAAATCCGCCGTCGCAGGTGTAGCGAAAAGCGATTTCGTCTCCGTTTTTTACCGTGCAGGCATTGGCGCCCATTTGCGGAAACTCTCCGTTTACGCTGAACATCCAGCCCGAAGCACCGCCGCAGTCCTTCTCGTATATACCGTGTATTCCTTCAATATAGCAGGAATTGAATAAAGGCATATCCGTATAAACAACCTCAACACCCTTTTTCTCACACGAACGAAGAAGAACATCAAGAACCGTATCGCCCTCATTTATCTCCACTATAACGCTTTCCAGAATAATTCCGTCTAACGGTACGTTCGCTTTAGCTTTGCTTTTAAGGTCATCTTCATTATCAAGAATGGTTCTGCAATCTATTTCAACAGTGCAGGTTTTTATCCTTTCTGTCTCCGCTATAGTGGTCTGGGGTTCAGTGGTGGTGTTTTCGCTGACACTTTCAGTTGTTGTCACAGCAGCAGTTGTTGTTCCTTCGCTTGTGGTAATTTCCTTAGTTGCAGCTACTGTACTTTGAACAGTGCTTTTCTCGCTGACTGCTATGGTGGTTTCGACAGTATTTTCAGTTGTGACTGCTGAAAGGGTAGTGGTCGTAACATTTTGGTCAGCTTTTATGCAGCCTGAAAAGCTTAATATAATACAGATAAAGCAAAAGATTATGGTGCATTTTTTCATTTTCTCTCCCCTACCTTCCGAAAATCTGACTGATAACACTGAGTATTAACCTTAGAAGCGTTTCAAAAAATAATTTATTTTCCCTTTTATGCCCTACGGCAAAAATGTTGCCTGAATCATTTTTGTAATAAAGGTTACCCTCACTGTCGGAAGTAATGGTGCTTATGCAGTATTCTCCATTTTCTTCATCAGGCATAAACAAGGTCCTTTTAACCGCAGTTTTCTGTGTCTGAGAATCCTCAAAAACAGTAATTCCACCGGGCTTTGAATTACAGGTAAGATAAATGTATACCTTTTTGGTTTCTGCTTCATAGCCTGCTGAAAGGAGTACGGAAGCCTGAGGATAACCGTCGGTTTCAGCTGAATAGATTTTTTTCATAGTACCGGCATCAAGCACAAGAAGCTCACCCTTTGCACCTTTCTGAGCACCCACATAAAGTCTGCCGTTATATATAACAGGTGTTGCCGTTATGCTGCCGTTTGCCGTGTATGTGCCAAGGGATTTAAGCTTTCCAGTTTCACTGTTCATTCTGAATTTATACACATATCCAGACTTGCTTGCCGTGTAAAAAGCTTTTTCTTCTTTACTGTAAACAACACCTGAACGAATATCGCCTTTTACCGAAAGCGTATCTGCAAGCCTGCCGTTTGTTTTATTGAGTGAAATAATCTTTGACTTGCCAAGACTTTGCCGTTCACCGTTATCTTTGCCGAAAAGGACGAACTTTTCGGTTACTGCACAGCCTGCTGCATAAAAACCGCCCTTTGCAGTATAAACCCAACGAGGCTCTTTTTCTTCAGTTTTTTCCTTTGGATTTTCGTCTTTTACCGACAGAGAAACATAGTTTGCTTTTTCATCTTCACCGTTCCAGAAGCCCGTATAGATGTAGCCGTAGCTATATGTAATCGGTGTCAGCGACTGTCCTTTAAGCTTATCCTTATACACCCACAGAGATTCCATTGTGTCATAGGAAAAAGCCTGAATCACACCGCTGTCAAGCTGAACGAAAATTTTCCCGTCAGCGTATAAAGGCGGTGCAACGGAATACATATTGCTCTCTGCCATATCTGCTTCCGCCAACACTTCCCCATTTTTTGCTCTAAGCTTATAAAGCTTTCTTCCTGATGCAACAATCAGTGTATCATCTACCACAACAGGTACGGTAGGCGAATTTTTGTAATTGACTCCGAACTTTTTACTGTAAAGAAGCACTGCTGAATCAGTAACCGTCTTTGCTTCTGTAACGCCGTCATATGAGGAAACAACTCCGTAAGAGACGAAAGCAAACAGCGACAGCAAAGTTACAACAGCAAGAATAAAGCACATTAATTTTTTCATAAAAAACCTCCGACAACAAAAACAGCACCCCTTTTCCAAACGAGAAAAAGGGTGCTGATACACACTGAATTACCGAAGCCAAAGCCCGACAAGCTACACACTCTTCCTCTTACCCAAAAGTGGTTAACCGAAAACATTGAAGAGGCATTCCGACTTACAGCCCGAAGCTGATTACGGCAATGGTGGTTGCTCAGGATTCTCACCTGATTTCCCTCATTTCAATGCGATATTCAATTTACTTGGTTAGTTTAACACACAAAAATCAAAAAGTAAATACTTTTTTCAAATTTATTTTAGCTTATTTATCATTTCCAGATGCTCTGCATAGAAAAGTCTCACATCGTTGTTCTTTGTCATACCGCCCTGAAGTGACATATGGTCGCCGTCATAAACGGGCATAATGTTCCACACGCCCTTGGTGATATTGTTCTCGTCAAAGTCTTTTGATTCGTTATACATAGGTGCTTTTGCAGAGTTGGTATTTACAAGACCGTCGTTCTGCTGCCAACTTTCGTCAATGTAGAAGCCGCCCTTTGTGTAGCCTGTGAATGAGCCGATAGCCTTTGAGGAATCAACAAAAAGTCCTTCCATTCTGCTTTCATTCGGTACCCAGTTTCCTTCTTCATTCTGAGTTGTCATGCTGCAGGGAATTGAGAAGTAGTAGGTTTTGTCGCTTATGGTAAGCTTTTTGTTAAGCTCAAGTGCGTTATCGATATACATATCGTAAGCTGCTGTATCGTAATCTGCCATTTTCTCTTCGCCGTTTTCGTCGAGCTCAACCTCACCCGTGTTGTAGGATGAAGTACCGTTATGAGGTGCAGCAAGAGCTGTCATACTGTAAATCCAGTCTTCCTTGCCACCGGTGAAGAAGGGTGAAATTTCACTTTCGGGGGTTGCTGCAATTTCATCAGCATCGCCCTTTGCCATAAGGTGAGCAAAGGTTCTTATGGTTGCACCGCCGAAGGAGTGACCGAGAAGATTGATTTTATCCTCTGCACTCCACTTTTCAATAAGTGCCTTGCCTGTGTAGTCTGTGCCGAAACGGTCGTGGCCGCACTTTTCGCTGTGAGCAACGCCGTAGTCAACAACAGTTCCTGTCAGCTGAGCATAAAGCTCACAGGCTCTGTCCCAAGCACTCTTTGTTCCTGCAACCGATGCACCGTGAGCATCAAAGCCCTGTTTTCTGAGATACTTCATAAGGTCGCCTCCGAACATACCCCAATAAGGCATAAGCTTATAAACGGTGTCGTATTCACCCCAACCCATAAGACCGTGAACAAAAACATAGGTGTAATTAGTGTTCCACTCGTCCTTCTGAAGGTCTGCTTTCGGGGCATAAAGGCCTAAAAACGAAGCGAGCATCATAATAAATGACATGATTCCTGAAATAATTGCTTTCATATTAAAGCCTCCTTTATGGAGATATAATAACACAACAAAAATAAAAATACCATTAAAAAGTTTTAAGCCGCCTCTAAAAAATCAGAAACGGCTTTTGTCTATATATCCAATTCCCACACCAAGTTTCCCGCCTTTTCTGATATATGCCTTTGTGTTTTTCTGCAGTGAGGTTTTTTCGGGATAGTTTCTTTTTAAAAGTCGGCGTCTGCCGAAAATTCTTTCAATTGCCTGTTCGTCTATCTTTGCACTGTAAGCGTGATTGAATATGGAAGAGAATTTTATGATATTACTGTTATCTTTCATAAAGTCCTTGTTGCCCTCATAAAGCAGCCAGCTTTCGCAGAAATAGTATTTGTAGCTGTAATCAGGGAAATACTTTCTGAAAAACTCCCCTGCCGTTCTGAAAGACTTAATACACTCATCGTAGTTCAGCTTTTCGCCCTGAGGAATATGCACATAGATAAGCTTTTCGCCGTAAGAAAAGGGCAGTTTATTATAAAGCAGAGTTTTATTTTTACATTCATAAATCTGAAACTGCAGTCTGCCAAGACGGAAAAGCTCAAAACTTACGTGATTCTTCAGCCAGCCATAGTTTTTGAGTCCCCTGTTAGAATTGTTCTCACACCATATCTTTATATCCGACATCGTATCGAGATAAATCTCTTCAGGTATGCCCATTTCGTCATACTTCGCTTTCGCTTTTTTTGCACACTCAAGAATCACACCGAGACGAACAATATACGATTGCCTTTTCAGGTGAAAAAAGCCGTTTTTAAGGCACTTTTCTGAAAGAATAGATATCTTCTCTTTATTCAGCCTGAGCAGTTCATTTATAAGCTTTTCGTCGAGATTCAGCTGTTTTGCAAGCTCTGTCATAAGTCAAGCTCCTTTAAAAGTGCCCTGCAGCCCTTTTCAATATCGCTGTAGGTAACATCAAATCTGTCCGTATACCAAGGGTCGGCAACATCTCTTTTTTCGTCAGTATGGTCAAGGAGTCTGCTGACCTTTCCGTCCTTATCGCTGCCGAAAATACGCATTATATTTCTGACATTCATACTGTCCATAGCTATAAAATAATCGTACTTGTCGTAATCGCTCTTTTTAAGCTGAACGGCTCTTTTACCCTCGCAGGTTATACCGTGCTTAAGAAGCTCCCTTTTTGCAGGCGGATAAACGGGATTGCCCACGTCGCCCCATATTTCCTCGGTGCTTGTGGCTGAGGAGGCAACAACAAATCTCTCCGTCAGCTCTTCCTCTGAGAGCATTTTTTTAAAGATAAATTCTGCCATAGGTGAACGGCAGATATTGCCGTGACAGACAAACATGATTCTTTTCATTTTCTCTTTCCTTTGCTGATGTATTCTGAGCTTTCAAAAATAATACCACGGTTTTAGTAAGATTTCAATAAGAATCCTCCGGAACTGTAAGAAAGTCCGGAGGAAAGGTTTGTTCATTTTATGTTGGCAGGAGAGTTTTTTGTGCTTGCAGGTTAAATTAGCAATAATTCAAAAGAAACAAATCCGTTTGCCCGTCAGGGCAACTTCGTTGTGCCGTCAGGCACACTTCATTGGCGAAGCCACTTCATTTGCTGTAAGGCAACTTCATTCGTTTATGTCCGCAAAATGAAGTACGGCTTGACAGCCGTAATGAAGTCAGCAGCTGGGATGCCGCTGAACGAAGTTATGTCCTGCGGACATAAATGAAAAAATCCAAGTCCGAAGACTTGGATTTTTTGGCTGCGGAACTAGGATTCGAACCCAGACAAACAGAGTCAGAGTCTGCTGTGCTACCCTTACACAATTCCGCAACGAACAAGAGATATTATACACACCTGAAGTCATAAAGTCAAGTGTTTTTTGTAATTTTTTTAATTATTTTTTTTGCTTTTTTTATTACTGAAATCGGGCACACAGAAATCTCTGCGTACCCGATAATCTGTATTGTCTTATTTACCGAAAATTTCAAATGAATGCACAAAGAAAATGCTGCTTCCGAGAAGTATCTGTGCTGCATAATAAGTTCCGATGTTGAACCATCTCATATGCTTGGTTTCAAATTTTTCCTTGTTAAGCATAATAAGACCCATTGTTAAATCGGAGATAAAGAACAGTAACGCACCCAATGCTACGGTTATTGTAATCATAACCATACTGTCGTTTGTTCCGTATGCGATTTCGCCGAT
>JBGVGM010000120.1:0-12297 GCA_045121655.1 Acutalibacteraceae bacterium
CGCCTCCTTGGTTGGTTTTTCTACAATTAAATTATACCATATTAGGTGGTTGCTTTCTATATTTTGGAGTGATAAATCGGGCTTGCCATGCCCGAAAAGCGTTGATATATCTACACTTTTGACGTTTTGCTCATGGCTAAAAGTAAACTAAAAAGGAGGAGAACTTATGTCTTTTACCCATCTGCATCTTCATACTGAATACAGTCTTCTTGACGGTGCGTGCAGAATCGGCAGACTTATGGACGAAGTAAAGGCTCTGGGTCAGAATAGCGTTGCAATTACAGACCACGGTGTTATGTACGGTGCTGTTGACTTTTACAAGGCTGCAAAAGAAAAAGGCGTAAAGCCCATTATCGGCTGCGAGTGCTATGTTGCCCAGAGAACAAGACACGATAAGGTGCACGGACTTGACAGTGAAAGATATCATCTCGTTCTCCTTTGCAAAAATAATAAAGGCTACGAAAACCTTATAAAAATGGTAAGCCTCGGTTTTACTGAAGGCTTTTATACCAAGCCCCGAATTGACAGAGAGCTTTTAGAAAAGCACCACGAGGGTCTTATTGCACTTTCAGCCTGTCTTGCAGGCGAAATCCCTCAGTATCTTTTAAAGGGCGAATACGAAAAAGCAAAGGAAACTGCTCTCTGGTACCGTGATTTGTTTGGTGAGGGTAACTATTATCTGGAAGTGCAGAATCACGGCTTAAGAGAAGAGCTTGACATTTTCTCAGATATAGTGCGCCTTTCAAAAGAAACGGGTATCCCTCTTGTTGCGACAAATGACGCTCATTACATAAAAAAAGAGGATTCCTCAGTTCAGCAGGTGCTTATCTGCATACAGACCAACCATATTTTAGGTGAGGAAACAGGCCTTGAATTCAGCACTGATGAATTCTATGTTAAAAGCGAAGTGGAAATGCGAGACTTGTTCTCACAGGTTCCTGAAGCTGTTGACAATACTCAGAAAATAGCAGATATGTGTAACGTTGAATTTGAATTCGGCAACACAAAGCTACCACATTTCGAAGTGCCCAACAATATGGACCACTTTGAATATTTCAAAAATCAGTGCTTTTACGGTCTTTCAATGCACAAAGGGGATAACCCTCCTCAGGAATACATCGACAGACTCAATTACGAGCTTGAGGTTATCAACAAAATGGGATACGTTGATTACTATCTCATTGTTCACGATTTTATCAGATATGCAAAAAGTAAAAATATTCCCGTTGGCCCCGGCAGAGGCTCAGGTGCGGGCTCACTGTGTGCTTACTGTATCGGCATTACGGGCATTGACCCCATACAGTATAATCTTCTTTTTGAACGTTTTCTTAACCCTGAAAGAGTCAGTATGCCTGACTTTGATATTGACTTCTGCTACGTAAGACGTCAGGAGGTTATTGATTACGTTATAAGAAAATACGGAGCTGACCACGTCGCTCAGATTGTTACCTTCGGTACAATGGCCGCAAGGGGAGCTGTACGTGACGTTGGCAGAGTGCTTGGACTTCCCTATGCAAGTGTTGATGAGGTTGCGAAGCTCATTCCCAACGAGCTGAAAATTACCATTGACAAGGCACTCAAAATGTCTCCTGAGCTTCGTAATCTTTATGACACCAACGAAAATGTGCAGAAGCTTCTTGATATTGCACGTCAGGTTGAAGGTATGCCCAGACACGCATCTACTCATGCTGCAGGTGTTGTAATTACACGCGATCCCGTTGCTTCTTATGTGCCTCTTGCTGTCAATGACGAAAGCGTTGTGACTCAGTTTACAATGACCACTCTTGAGCAGCTTGGTCTTCTTAAAATGGATTTCCTTGGCCTTAGAACTCTTACGGTTATCGATGATGCCGTTAAGATGATAAGAAAGAAGAATCCCGATTTTGATATAAATACTATTGACGTTCATGATAAAGCGACCTTTGAAATGCTTTCACAAGGCAGAACTGACGGTGTTTTCCAGTATGAATCGTCAGGTATGCGCAGTGTTCTCACAAGGCTGAGACCTCAGAGTCTTGAGGATCTAATTGCGGTAATTTCCCTTTACCGACCGGGTCCTGCTGATTCAATTGACACCTATATTCATAACAGACACCACCCCGAAGACACAAAATATAAATCAGAGCTTTTAAAGGATATTCTTGACGTTACCTACGGTTGTATGGTCTATCAGGAGCAGGTTATGGAAATCTGCCGTAAGCTTGCAGGCTATTCCTACGGACGTGCTGACCTTGTAAGACGTGCCATGAGTAAGAAAAAACTTGATGTTATGGAAAAGGAACGACAGATTTTCATTTACGGTCTTCCTGAAGAGGGAATTGTGGGTGCTGTAAATAACGGAGTCAGCGAAAAGGCTGCAAACGACATTTTCGATGAAATGTCCAATTTTGCAAAGTACGCCTTCAACAAATCCCACGCAGCAGCTTATGCCTATGTTTCATATCAGACTGCATGGCTGAAGTGCCATTATCCGTGCGAGCTGATGGCTGCGACACTTACAAGTGTCCTTGATTCATCAGCAAAGGTATCAACCTATATTGCTGAATGTACAAGAATTGGAATAAAGGTTCTTGCCCCCAACATCAACAGCAGCTTTGAAGGCTTTACCGTTAACGGAAACTCAATCCGTTTCGGTCTTCTTGCAATCAAAAATCTCGGCAGAGGCTTTATCCGTACTATAATTGAGCAGAGAGAAGGCTCAGGAAAATTCACGTCTTTCTCGTCGTTCTGCAAACGTGTTCATTCAAAGGAGTTCAACAAACGTGCAGTAGAAAGCCTTATAAAATGCGGTGCCTGCGACGGAATGGACCTTAACCGCAGACAAATGATTCATATGCTGCCTATTATCTGTGATCAGATTGATTCAGATAAGAACAGAAACTTTGTGGGGCAGATAGGCTTTTTTGATGAAGATTCAGGTTTTAACTTCTCCGATGAGCAGACTGCGCCTGATTTACCTGAAATGTCCTACAGTGAGCTTTTAGCTTACGAAAAGGCAACTACGGGACTTTATATTTCAGGTCACCCAATGGACGAATATAAGGAGCTTGGAATTAAACTCCGTGCCGACAGAATTTCCGATATTCTTGCAGGTGATGAAAAGTATGCGGACAACGGAAGAGTAAAAATTTACGGAATCATTTCACGAATTGAAAAGAAGAACACTAAAAATAATCAGGTGATGTGCTTCATTGATGTCGAAGATATTACTTCAAGCATAGAATGTATTGTATTTTCAAAGCTTTATGCGGACAGAATACATCTTCTATCGGTGGGTACAATTGTTCTTATTGAAGGAAAGCTCAGCATGCGTGAGGACAGAGAGCCGTCGGTTATCTGCGAAATGATTATGCCCAATCCGAAGAACGTCAACAAGGATGAAGCGTCAAAGAAAAATCAGCGCAAGGGGCTTTTCCTCAGAGTTGAGAGCAAGGATTCACCGTCAAGCAGAAAAATTCAGCTTCTTACTGAAATTTTTGAAGGTTCTTATCCTGTGTATGTTTTCTACGAAGATACAAAGAAATATGTGTCGACGGGCTTCGTTGATGTGAACGAACCAATGCTGATTGAGCTCAGAGACTTATTAGGAGAAGAAAACGTAGTTGTAAGGTAAGACAGCTTTCGACGATTTCTCTTTAAATTCTTGACTTTTATATGTTTTAGTGTATAATCTAATAGGTAATATTTTGAAGTTAATCATACAGGAGGTCATTATTATGATTAAAACAATTGGTGTATTAACCAGCGGTGGCGACGCCCCTGGTATGAACGCTGCTATCAGAGCAGTTGTACGTGCAGCTTGTGAGCTTGGTATTAAGGTATACGGTATCAAGAGAGGCTACAACGGCCTTATGGAAGATGATATGTATGAAATGAACCTTCGTTCAGTTTCCGATATTATTAACCGCGGCGGTACTATTCTTTACTCAGCAAGAAGCCCTCGCTTCAAGACAGAAGAAGGTATGGCTGACGCTATCAATAACTGCAAGAAAAGAGGCATTGAAGGCCTTGTTGTAATCGGCGGTGACGGTTCATTCAGAGGCGCAAGAGACCTTTCACTCAGAGGTATTCCCTGCGTTGCTATTCCCGGCACAATCGATAACGATATCGGCTGCTGTGACTACACAATCGGTTACGATACAGCCATGAACACAATTATGCAGATGGTTGACAGAATCAGAGATACTGCTGAATCACACGACCGTTGCGCAGTTGTTGAAGTAATGGGCAGAGGTGCAGGTTATCTTGCACTTAATGCAGGTGTTGCCTGCGGTGCTACAACTATCCTTATCCCTGAAATTCCTTATGATTTCGACCGTGACGTTATCGAAAGAATGAAGAGAGCTCAGAAGAGTAACAAGGTTCACTTTGTAATTGTTGTATCTGAAGCTATCGGCGGCGTTGAAGAAATGGCTAAGAGAATCCAGAGTGAAACGGGCGTTGAAGCAAGAGCTACAATTCTCGGTCACGTTCAGCGTGGCGGTTCACCTACAGCTAAGGACAGAATCGTTGCAAGCCAGATGGGCTTCAGAGCTGTTCAGCTTCTCAAGGACGGTGTTGGTAACAGAGTTGTTGCTATGAGAAGAGAAAATATCGTTGACTACGATATTTTCGAAGCTCTTCTTATGAAGAACACAATCGACCTTGATATGAACAAAATGAACTGCGATATCTCTATCTGATTTATAAATCCGGAGGTTATTTATGGCGGACGAAAAAGTCAATATTCATAAAGATCACCGAAAAAAGGTTAAAGAAAGATTTTTTGAATGCGGATTTACCGGTATGCCCGACCATAACATTCTTGAAGCGATACTTTTTCTCGGTATTCCTCAGAAAGACACTAACCCTATGGCACACGAGCTTATCAATACCTTTGGTTCATTGAGTGCCGTTCTTGAAGCTAAAAAGAGCGACCTTATGAAAATCAAGGGTATGACGGAAAATGCTGCCTTTGCAATTATGTCTTATCTTCCGGTAAACAGAAGATATATTGAATCTCTTCAGAAGAAAAAGCCGGTATTTGAAACTAAAGATCAGATTGTTGAATTTCTCAGACCGTTGTTCTTTGAGAAAAACACACTCGAAAGAGTATTTGTCCTTTGTTTCGATTCAAAGAACAGACTTATAATCTGCAGAAATATATGTGACGGTGATATTTCCTCAGCGTTCTTTGACGTAAGAGAGCTTACAAGAATTGTTCTCGAAGTAAATGCTCAGAGGATTATTATCGCTCATAGTCATCCTCACGGAGTTGCGTTACCTTCTCCTGAAGATGTTACAATTACAAAGTATGTTTATGAAATGATGAAATTCATTAAGGTTCAGCTTGATGATCATCTCATTGTTACGGATACGGGGTATATGTCTATGGCCAAAAACAGACGTTACACTCATATTTTCCACGGCCTTGTGCCCATAGATTTTGACGATTTATAATCTAATTCAGCCCGTGTTATAACGGGTTGAATTTTTTTCGTTAAAACTGTTGATTTAAAAGACAGTTTAGGATATAATATTAACGAACATTTGTACGTTCGGAGGTGCAGAATGGGAGACTTCAAGCTAGTAAGCGATTACAGACCCACAGGTGATCAGCCTGAAGCTATCAAGGCGATTGTTGAGGGTCTGCAGAATGGTTATACTGAGCAGACACTTATGGGTGTAACCGGCTCTGGTAAAACCTTTACTATGGCAAATATAATTGAAAAAATGAACAGACCTACATTGGTACTTGCCCACAACAAGACTCTTGCAGGTCAGCTTTGCAGTGAGTTCAAGGAGTTCTTTCCCGAAAATGCCGTTGAATACTTCGTTTCCTACTACGATTATTATCAGCCTGAAGCCTATATTCCCACCACCGACACCTACATTGAAAAAGATTCTGCAATCAATGACGAAATCGATAAGCTCCGCCACTCTGCAACCTCGGCCCTTTCTGAAAGACGTGACGTAATTATAGTTGCAAGTGTATCCTGTATTTACACTCTCGGCAACCCTATCGACTACCGTAATATGGTAATATCTCTTCGTCAGGGTATGGAGAAAAACAGAGACGAGCTTATAAACAAGCTTGTTGAAATTCAATATGAAAGAAACGACATCAACTTTATAAGAAACAAGTTCAGAGTAAGAGGGGACGTTGTTGAAATTTACCCTGTTTACACTAGTGATACTGCAATAAGAGTTGAATTTTTTGGTGACGAAATTGACCGAATTTCTGAAATAAATCCGTTAACGGGTGAAATTAAAAACGTTGTTTCCCACGTTGCAATTTATCCGGCTTCACACTATGTTGTAAGCCACGATAAGCTTGAAGCGGCAATTGAGGAAATCAAGTATGAAATGGAAGAACGCTTCAAAGAATTTACAAGCCAAGGTAAACTCCTTGAGGCTCAGCGAATAAAACAGCGCACGCTTTATGACCTTGAAATGCTCAGAGAAACGGGCTTTTGTAAGGGTATTGAAAACTATTCAAGAATTATGACCGGCAGACCTGCAGGGGAAGCACCGTTTACACTTCTCAATTACTTCCCTGATGATTTTCTGCTGTTCGTTGACGAATCCCACGTTATGCTGCCTCAGGTAAGAGCAATGTACGGTGGAGATAAATCACGTAAGGACAGTCTCATTGAATACGGCTTCCGTCTTCCCTCAGCCTACGATAACAGACCGCTTAAGTTTGACGAATTCTATTCAAGAGTAGGGCAGAAGGTGTTTGTAAGTGCAACCCCGGGAGCCTTTGAAAAGGAAAAAAGTGCGCAGATTGTAGAACAGATTATTCGTCCGACGGGACTTCTTGACCCTATTGTTACCGTTAAACCGACAGAAGGTCAGATCGATGATCTTGTAAGTGAAATTAATATTCGTACTGAACGTGGCGAAAGGGTTCTTGTAACTACACTTACTAAAAAAATGGCTGAATCCCTTACGGATTATCTTGACAATCTCAAAATAAAAGTCCGTTATATGCACTATGACGTTGACACTATGGAGCGAATGGAGCTTATCAGAGATTTGCGTTTGGGCGAATTTGATGTACTTGTTGGTATCAATCTGCTGAGAGAGGGTCTTGATATTCCCGAGGTTTCCCTTGTTGCAATTCTCGATGCCGATAAAGAGGGGTTTCTCCGCTCGGAAACCTCACTTGTGCAGACCATAGGCAGAGCAGCAAGAAACGCAAACGGCGAAGTAATTATGTACGCCGATAAAATCACTCCGTCTATGGATTACGCAATCAGCGAAACAGCACGAAGAAGAAAAATCCAAAACGAATATAATGAGCTTCACGGCATAACTCCTAAGACGATTGTCAAAGAGATACGTGATGTTCTTGAAATATCCAAGAAGGGCGAAGACGTTGACAAGAGCTTTAAAAAGCTTTCACGGCCCGACAGAGAAAAGCTTATCCGTCAGCTTACTGCTGAAATGCGTGATGCGGCAAAAATTCTTGAATTTGAGCATGCTGCATATCTCCGTGATAAAATTGAAAAGCTTAAAAGTATGATGAAATAACAGGTAAGGTGTTTTATGTCACAGAAAGATTTGATTGTAAAAGGTGCTAGAGAGCACAATCTAAAAAATATAGATATTACAATACCAAGGGATAAGTTTGTGGTATTTACTGGCCTTTCAGGCTCAGGTAAGTCCTCACTTGCGTTTGACACTATATATGCAGAGGGACAGAGAAGATACGTTGAGTCTTTGTCCTCTTATGCACGTCAGTTTTTAGGTCAGATGGAAAAGCCCGATGTGGACTACATTGAAGGTCTTTCTCCCGCAATTTC
This sequence comes from Acutalibacteraceae bacterium, assembly GCA_045121655.1. GTDB lineage: Bacteria > Bacillota > Clostridia > Oscillospirales > Acutalibacteraceae > UBA6857. The sequence continues at coordinate 7,788 of JBGVGM010000120.1, forward strand.
AATTGACCAGAAAACCACTTCAAAGAATCCCCGTTCAACGGTGGGTACGATTACGGAGATTTACGACTATTTCCGTCTGCTTTATGCAAGAATCGGTATACCTCACTGTCCTGTATGCGGCAGAGAAATCAGACAGCAGACCGTTGACCAGGTTGTTGATAAAATTCTTGAGCTGCCTGAGGGTACAAAAATTCAGCTTCTTGCACCGATTGTACGAGGCAGAAAAGGCGAGTATGTAAAGGAACTAGAATCTGTAAGGAATTCGGGTTTTGTCCGTGTGCGTATTGACGGAGAGATATTCGATTTATCCGAGCAGATTAAACTGAAAAAGAACAACAAGCACACAATTGAGGTTGTAGTCGACCGTCTTGTAATCAAGGAGTCCATAAAGTCTAGACTTGCTGACTCGATTGAAACAGCTACAAAGCTTTCAGAGGGTCTTCTTAACGTTGACGTAATCGGTAGCGAAGAGCTTACTTTCTCACTAAATTATGCCTGTCCTGATCACGGTGTAAGCATCGGCGAAATTACACCGAGAATGTTCTCTTTCAACAGTCCCTTCGGTTCGTGCAAAAAGTGTTCAGGTCTTGGTGTGTTTATGGAAATCTCACCATCACTGATAATTCCCGACAGAAAGCTTTCCATAAGACAAGGAGCTATCAAGGCCTACGGCTGGCAGTGCAAGGACAACACAAGTATTGCAGGAATGTACTTCGATGCCCTGGGTAAAAAGTACGGCTTTACCCTTGATACACCAATTGAAGATATGTCCTACGAAGCCTTTGATGCAATTCTTTACGGTACAAAGGGCGAAAAAATGAAGATGGAGCGTTCAACATCTTTCGGTGGTGGAACATACTATACAGACTTTGAGGGACTTGTAAATAATCTGCAGAGGAGATTCAATGAGTCAAGCTCTGAAGCTTCAAGAAAAGAAATTGAATCTCTGATGACAACAAGCGACTGTCAGGAATGTAAGGGCGCAAGGCTGAGCAAAGAAGCTCTTGCTGTCACAGTATGCGGAAAGAATATTCACGAGGTCTGCTCTCTTTCAATTACGGAATGTCTTAGCTTTGTAAACAGTCTTTCAGAAAAGCTTACCGAACGTGAAAAAATGATTGCAAACGTAATCATAAGGGAAATCAGAGAACGCCTTTCCTTCCTTGAAAGTGTCGGACTTAACTATCTCACCCTTACCCGTCAGTCAGGCTCACTTTCAGGTGGTGAAAGTCAGCGAATCAGACTTGCAACTCAGATTGGTTCATCTCTTGTGGGTGTGCTTTATATCCTTGACGAGCCCAGTATCGGTCTGCATCAGCGTGATAATGATAAGCTTATTGCAACGCTTAAGCATCTTCGGGATATCGGCAATACACTTATTGTTGTTGAACATGATGATGACACAATGCGTCAGGCTGATTTTGTTGTTGATATCGGACCCGGTGCAGGTATTCACGGCGGCGAAGTTGTTTGTGCAGGCAGCATTGATGATATTATAAGCTGCGAAAATTCAATTACGGGACAGTATCTCAGCGGCAGAAAGGCAATTCCCGTACCTGAAAAAAGACGTGCAGGAAACGGCAGTTTTCTTAAAATTTACGAAGCCTCACAGAATAACCTCAAGAATGTAAATGTAACTATTCCCTTAGGAAAATTCGTTTGCGTTACCGGTGTATCCGGTTCAGGTAAATCTTCGCTTGTAAATGAAGTTCTGTTCAAGCATCTTTCAAACGAGCTTAACGGCTCTAAGAAAATTGCAGGCAAGTTCAGAAAAATGGAAGGCCTTGAAAATCTTGATAAGGTTATCGACATCGACCAGTCGCCAATCGGAAGAACACCCCGTTCAAATCCTGCAACTTATACAGGTGTGTTTAACGACATCAGAGAGTTGTTTGCGTCAACAACAGACGCAAAGGCAAAGGGCTTTACTGCAAGCAGATTTTCATTCAATGTCAAAGGCGGACGTTGTGAGGCATGTCAGGGTGACGGTATAGTTAAAATTGAAATGCACTTCCTTGCTGATATCTATGTACCCTGCGAGGTGTGTAAGGCTAAGCGCTATAACAGCGAAACGCTAGCAGTTAAGTATAAAGGCAAATCAATTTACGATGTTCTTGAAATGACCGTTGAAGAGGGTATGATGTTTTTTGAGAATATCCCGAAGATTCACCGTAAGCTGAAAACACTTTATGATGTTGGTCTTGGCTATGTAAAAATCGGTCAACCTGCAACAACCCTTTCAGGCGGTGAAGCACAGAGAGTGAAGCTTTCAACGGAGCTTTCAAAGGTTGCAACAGGTAGGACTATATATATTCTCGACGAGCCGACAACAGGACTTCATACAGCTGATGTGCACCGACTTATCAATGTGCTTCAGGAGCTGGTTGACAAGGGTAACTCAGTTGTGGTAATTGAGCATAACCTTGATGTGATTAAATCTGCTGACCATATTATAGATCTTGGCCCTGAAGGCGGCGACGGCGGCGGTATGATTGTAGCGGAAGGTACTCCTGAAGAGATTGTTGAAAACGACAAATCGTACACAGGCCGGTACTTGAAAAATGTAATGAAATAAGCGTTTCAGGCGCCTTGCTGAGGCAGGTACTCAGCAAGGCATGTTTTTTCTTTAACTTTTAAAATAGTATTAAATTTGAACAAATATGGAAAAATTAGGTTGCCTTTTTATGTAAAAGGTGATACAATACCACATATGAATAAAACAATCAAAGGAGAGTAAAAGATGAAAATCAATCAATTACTTCACAAGGTCTTCGGTACCACTCCCGGTGTGGGTGTTCAGCCGAAGGAAGCTATTGCTTACGGTGTGGCAGGCTTCGGTCAGAACTTTATTTGTACAATTATCGGTTCATACCTTACCGTATTTTTAACCGATGCGCTTCTTTTCGGTGCTGAAGGTGTTAAGGTAGGCTTCCTTGAAGGCTCGGTAGCTGTTGCTGTTCTTATGCTTGCAACAAGAATTTTTGACGCTTGTAACGACCCGATTATGGGTTCAATCGTTGACAAAACCCGTACTAAATGGGGTAAATGCCGTCCTTATCTCAAATGGATGGCAATTCCTATTGCAATCGGCACAATCCTTTGCTTCCTTCCTGTTTATGAAGCAAAGACAATGTGGACCTTTGCAGTTATTTCCGTTCTTTATGTCATCTGGTCGGTTGTTTATACAGTAGCTGACGTTCCTTACTGGGGACTTGCAACCTGCCTTACAAACGACACAACTGTCAGAGGCAATATCCTTACAATCGTACGTCTTGTTTGTACTTTAGGTGCAGGTATCGTTACTGTTGGTGTACCTATTGTTACTGATGCTCTTACAGCAAAGTTCAAGTACACAGCTGAAAATATGGATAAGATTCTTGTTGATAAGGCTGAACAGATTGCTCAGATCGTCGCCAATCAGGGCAAAACAGTTGAAGAGGCTGCAAGTACATTTGTCGGTACAGTTATGAACGACAGTATTCAGGCTAATGCTGATACTCTTAAGTGGATCTACTTTGTATGCTGCGTAGTATTTGTTGTTGCTGCAGTTCCGATGTTCTTCTATGGCTTTAAGAACACAAAGGAGCACATCACAGCTGATTATGACAATGTACCCTCATTCAGCCACAACCTTAAGCTTCTTTTCAAGAACAGAGAGCTTCTTCTTATCGTTCTTTCCGGTGTTCTCGGTGGCGCAAGAATGGTTTATACATACACAGGCGGTTTCTATTTCGCAAAGTATATTCTTATGAATGAAGGCTTATACGGACTTATTACGATGCTCGTAATTCCCGGCGGTCTTGTTGCTTCTCTTCTTGTTCCTTGGATGACCAAGAAGTTTACTAAGAAATGGACATACATTATTGTTCATATTTTCGGCGGAGTAGTTATGCTTGTTATGTACTTCGTTGGCTACGATGCTCCCTGGAAGCTTATTGTTTCAGCAGTAGGTCTTGTTCTTCTCGGTATTCCTCAGGGTGTAAACAACATTATGAGTTATGCTATGATCGGTGACACTGTTGACTATCTTGAATGGAAAACAGGCGAAAGAGGCGAAGGCATCTGCTTTGCTATGCAGACTCTTATTAATAAGGTTGGTATGGCTTTCGGTGCATTCATCGGTGTTATGGCTCTTAAAATTGCTGCAATCGATACAGAAACATATGTTGTCGGCAATCCTGATGCACTCTGGAATGTACTTGTGCTTTCAGGTGTTGTAAGTATGTTCGCTTGTGCTGTTCCTATGTTCTTCTATACTCTTACTGAAAAGAGACAGAGAGAGCTTGTTGCTGAAATTGAAGCACGCAAGGCAGCTAACACAAAATAAAAAAGAAAAACAAAGGGCTGCATAAAACTGCAGCCCTGTTTACAATAAGGAGGCATGATAAAAAGTAAGTGGTAGAAAAATCCGAGAACTTTGTTTTTGTGTTATGATAGAGATAACAGGAAGACAGAGTAGAAACTAATTCGACATAACTACTGGTCTACGAGATCGCTTAAGGAGAATGAA
>JBGVGM010000121.1:0-8083 GCA_045121655.1 Acutalibacteraceae bacterium
AACACTCTCTTTATCAGAATTGCAACAACTATAAAAACAACGCTTGAAATAAAAAGCCAGATATTGGGTTGATAATTTCCGTTCATCATCGAAAACAGATTAAAGTTTCCAAGTTTGCTTTTCATCGTAAGATTTAATACATAATACAAAAGCGGTATCATAAAAGACACGGGCGTATTGCTTGTAATCGCTGATGTAAGCAATCCGATTGCACCTAAAAACATTGCATCAGCAATCGTTCCTCCGATAAGTTCAATCGTAATTTCACAACCGCACACAAACATAAATAACGAGAAAGCCAGAACTAACAGGATAATCCCTATAATTGAATAAGCAACCCTTATTAAATGGACATAGGTGCTATCAATGTATTTCGATGCTACAATGTCTTTTATCTCATCATCTTGCTCTGGTTGAAAAATCGGAACAAGCAGGATAATACCGATGATTGAAATAAGCATTTCAAGCGGAACGGCTGCGGCTTTACTATCCAGACCTGTTGTTCCGAACAAAATAGGGGTCAGTATCATTATGACAGCAGAGAGCAAAAGCAAAGGCAAAAAATTATGCCGCAGATTTACTCTTGCGATTTGCCAGACTTGTAATGTGCTTTTTGATTTTTCCGTAACCACCAAATTTTCCCCTCCTTTTTTGTTCATATACGAATACCGTAGCAACAATAAACAGTAATGCTACACCTGCAATAATCAGTCTGTTTGTGGTGAGAGTATTAAATTCATCAAGAAAGATTTGTGTATTTCCCAATGAATTGTGACGAGGTGTTAATTCAAACAGGTTATGAACACCTCTCAATCTGCTCACTCCTGCATTTAAGTCAATAAACCACCACAATCCTTGTATTGCTATTGCAATAGGCGTTCCTGTAAGTTCTGTGAAAAACATACCGATTGCCGCTGCAATCATAACAGATGGCATAAGCCAACTAATCGCATATTTGAGTGGTGCAAAATAATCAAGGCTCATTCCGCTGTATTGTCCCCATACGGTACTGTTAGAGATATACGCTAAAATAACAGTAGGAAGCATTACGGCTATAATAACGGCAAAGTACCGAGATAAAATCAACTTGAATGATGATGTTTTTCGTGCATAGATTAAATCATTCATTTTTGCTCGTCTATCTTTCAAGCATACTGAAGCAGCGATAAATACGGGGAGTATGGACAGGATAATACCTACATAGTCACAAAACAAACGGGCATACGCTCCTGTGAATTTGTCTGTACTCGCTACAAGATTATAACTTTCGACTGCTTCTTCATAAGTGACTGCAACATAACTGAAATTAAGCAGACTATTCTCCGAGTAATTAGAGCCACCGCCGATTAAATCGTCAGCCTGCTTCATACACTCCTTAAATTCCTCATAGGAAATATCAGCGGACAAAGTAACTTCAATATTGCTTTTCGTTTCAGCTGCTTCGTCGTTTTTGATGATGATAATCGACCCATCTTCCTGTTCGGAATAATTCTGGCTTTCGTCTAAAGTAATTTCCATTTTGTTTTGGAAATTAGAATTTACATCATAGCCAAGCAAATCATCAACAGGAACGCCAGAAAGCGTTGATATAATTTCTGCCATTTTTTCTCGGTCAGTATCATTCAGCTTTACATTCTTGTAAAAACCGATAGGATAAGCAATGTATTCATTTGCGGTAAATTCTTTGTAAAGGGAAGAAAATGCCGCAGGCATTATCAATTCTGGATCTTCTTTTTGCTGTATGCCGTAATCCTCTCCCTGTTGTGGAACTGTGATTATCTTATCAGAAAAGCTCAATACATCTTGGCTGATTGGCAGTACCAACAAGGCGATTATGAATACAGCGAAAGTGATTGATAAAACCGTCTTTTTAATTTCTTTACCCAAAAGCATTATTCTTCACCTCCAGAAAGTTCTGTTGTTGCTCCGTTATGCCAAAGGTACAACATATACGCATCTTCAATATTCGGCTCACAACTTTCCGCATCGGGGAAAGGAACATCAGATAAAAAGCGAATATAAGTTTTGTTGCCCTGTGAGTGCATACCGATAATGTTGTATTCCTTTTTCAATTTCGGCAAATCACGCTTATCAACAGTTTTAGAAAAAACTTTACCCTTTGCCGTATCAAGCAAATCTGACACCGTTCCGCAATATAAAATGCTTCCCTCGTTCAGAATAGCCAGATTTTCGCAAGTGGCTTCAATATCTCCGACAATATGCGTGGAAAGGATAACAATTCTTTCTTCTGCCACATCGCAAAGAAGATTACGGAAGCGTATTCTTTCCTCTGGGTCAAGTCCAGCGGTAGGCTCGTCAACGATTAAAACTTTAGGGTCATTTAACAATGCCTGTGCGATACCAAGTCTGCGTTTCATACCGCCAGACAATGCTTTGACTTTTTTGTTTTTATGTTCGGTAAGATTAACCTTTTTTAGCAACAACTCAATACGCTCTTTGCGTTCCTTAGTGCCAATACCAGAAAGAATACCCAGATAGTCCATCGCTTCTATTACACTCATCGTAGGATACATTGAAAAATCCTGCGGAAGATAGCCGACAATTTTTCTGATTGCCTTTGCGTTTTCTATCGGAATACCGCATACAGAAATGCTCCCGCTTTGTTTCTGAAGCAAGGTTGCAAGTGTTTTCATCAGCGTTGTTTTTCCTGCTCCGTTTCTACCGAGCAATCCGAACATTCCCTGTTCGATAGTCAGATTGACATTTGATAATGCCTGCTTTTTCTTGCTATAAAACTTATTTAACTCTTTGATTTTAATACAATTTTCCATTGTCAGAACTCCTTTCAAAGATGCTTTTCATCTTATGTTCTTTATCATACAGGGTAATTTTCAACTTTTTATCTACAAAGCAAAAACTTCCTGCCATCTCTGACAAGAAGTTTTTATTCACACTTTATTCCTTAAATGCTGCAACAACTTTTGCACCATTCTCATTTGATATTTGAAGATAACCGCCGTGTTTTTCACAAAGCGTTTTGCATATATTCAGTCCCATTCCAAAATGTTCATTATTCGGCTCGCTTTCTGCTTTGTAAAATGGTTTCATTGCATTTGATAAATCCTTAGAAGTAAATCCTACACCATCATCTGCAACCGTTAGCATTAAGTAATCATCTTCTTCATCAACAGTTACTTCAATTTTCTTTTTTGCATATCGCATAGCATTGGATAACAAATTTTCATACACTTGCATAATAACTGATATATCTATTTTTAGACTTTGAGTATCTGGCAGATTTTGAAATAATGCAAATTCTTTTTCATTACAGATTGCTGTACTTGTAGTACGCATCTGGTGTTCAAACTCTTTTACTTCTACTACCGCTTTCTTAACCTCAATGTCCTCTAATCGTTGTAAATCATTCATTGTGCTAACATAGGCTTCAAGTCTGATAATATGGCGTTTCATCATTTCAGCGGTAGAAACAATTTTATCCTCAGACATTTTAGGAGCATACTGAGCAAGCATTTCGCTTTGTCCTTTCAGAACGGTTAAAGGTGTTCTTAAATCGTGAGCAAAAGCAGCATTTAACCGTTTACGCTCCTCAACCTGTCGCCACATTTCTAAGTTATTATCCTTTAATGATACACGCATTTTTTCAAATGAAGCACAAAGTTTACCAAGCTCGTTTTCTTTATCATAGGCAATACTAAAATCAAGATTGTTGTCCGTTATATTATCCGCTGCATTGCTAAGTATTTCCAACGGTTTTTGCAACTGCTTTTTATAGAACAACATACTTGTAATGCTGATACATAGAATAAAACAAATTGGATAGCAGGCAATACTGAAAATCCTCAACATATCATATACACTAAGTTCAAAGGGCGTAAACAAAGTGCGAATATCGTATGTATAATAGCTCAATACGCCATGACTGTTATTACTGTCTTGATTTTCCATTTCGAAGTAATACGCCGATTTCTCATACTCAGTCTGATATTTTTTGTAAATCTGGCTTTGACCGAATTGACAGATGTTAGACAAAACCAAAGAGAAAAAAAGTGCAGATAATATACAGACAAGCATATATACCACAAAAGCAGTTTTTATCGACTTCTTTTTGAACAATTTCTTTATTTTACCCATTTGTAACCTACTCCCCAAACTGTTTCAATATATGGCTTCATATCTGCTTTTGCAAATTTAGAGCGAATGCGTCTGATGTGTTCCGCTATGACAGAACTATCGCCCTCGCTGTCATAATCCCATACAAGCTCATATATTCGTTCCTTGCTGAAAACCTGACCGATATGCTGCGATAAGAGTTCTATGATGTCAAATTCTTTTTTTGCAAGGGAAATCTGCGTTCCGTTATAGTAAAGGCTTCTCTCCGTATAATCTATTGCCAGCTTATCATCAAATCGAACTTTTGCAGACTCTCTCTGTCGACGTTCACGCCTTAAATGAGCAGACACCCTTGCACCAAGTTCATCTATTGAAAAAGGTTTTACAATGTAGTCATCTGCTCCAACACCAAAGCCTTTTATTTTATCACTGTCCTCAATCCTTGCAGTTAAAAACAGAATAGGACAAGACACAAAATCCCGTATCCGCATACATACTTCCATTCCGTCAATATCGGGCATATTTATATCCAACAGAATAATATCTGGTTGCCTTTCTGCTTTTTGAATTGCCTCCAAGCCATTAACTGCTGTTATGGTATCAAAGCCATTTAATTCAAAATAATCCTTCAACATAGAAACAATGTCGGCTTCATCATCGACAATTAAAATTTTATCTCTCATAAAACGCACCTCCATAGGGTAGCATACAGAAAAATTATCAATTATTTATCAACTTTTTATACCTTGCATCGGCAGGTTTATCCGCTTCTTTTGGAATAAGCCAAACACGATTAACATTCAATACTCCGTCAATACGATTTTCCTTACAGAGCCGTTGTACCCACCGAAGCGATACATTCCATTTATCAGCGGCTTCCTGTGCAGTCATATATTCAAACATTTCTGACCTCCAAAGTGTACTGTATATATTATAGCCGTTTGAACGAACTGTATCAAGTCTGCAATTATGAACTTTAATCCCTCGCAATAGGAGATTACATATCTTATAGCAAGGGATTTCACACCGTTCAATAAGAACTCTCACTTCTGTAAAATATAATAGAAGCATTATATTGATATAAGGTGGTGAGTTTATGGACGCAAGAAACAATGATTTTGACTTCGATTTTACGCCGATAGGACAGGCAATCAAGAAAGCAAGGGCTGCAAAAGGTATGACCAGAGATGAGCTTTCCCGTATTGTGGACTACGACCCAAGACATCTGCAAGCGATTGAGAATGAGGGACAAAAGCCAAGTCTGGAGCTGTTTATTCAGCTTGTAACAATGTTCGGTGTATCGGTTGATGAATACATATTTCCAGATAATGAAGTCAAGAGAAGTTCCGTCCGCAGACGCTTAGACGCAGAACTCGACAAACTAAATGATAAAGAGCTATCCGTAGTTGAAGCAACTGTCAGTGGACTATGTAAGGCAAAAGAGCCAGAGGAATAACCTCTGGTTTTCTTTTGCCCTTTTTTAGTAGGCAGGGATACCGTACCCATAGATAACGCTGCTTCCGACAGCATATTGCTTCTGTCTGCAAGCATCGCCAGAGTTACCCTCAACGGTATAGACAATGCCGTTCTCACATTTCTCCACGATGCCAACGTGGTCTGTTTCTCCATCTCCCTCCCAATCAAAGAAGATGATTTGACCTGCCGATGGCTCAAAGCCGCCGTCCTGCCATTGTCCTCTATCCATAAACCACTGAGAGCCTAACACGCAGCCTGCGAACTTTGGTATCACGCCACTGTCGATATATCCGCACTCATTGGCACACCACGACACGAAACAGGCACACCATTCCACACGCCCGTTAAAGCCATACCACGACCAATAAGGCTGACCGCCTACATTACCTAACTGCGACAATGCCACGGTCACGATTTCTCCATCGCCAACGGATATGCCGTAAAGCACCTGCGACCAGAGCGAATTGTTTTCCTCCGCAAGCAGTTCCGAAAGCTGTTGCCTTTGTTCTTCATTAAAGCCGTATTGGTCTGCCATTTCATCAGCGGTCTTATGGCTAACCGTGATATACAGGTAAGTCTGTGTTACTGTGGTTTCGGTTTGCACAATGTTCCCGTGACCGTCATCACTCTCGGTTATCACGGTTTCGGTCTTGGTTTCTGTTCGGGAGCTAATTTCATTCATCTCCCAGAAGATATCAGATAAGAGCTGTTTCTTGCCCTCGTCCATAGTTGCCACTTCCTGCGGATTGTCTGGGTCTGTGGTTGTTTTTACGGAATAGACCGCAAGCACCTCTTTCCAGACCGCACGGCTTCCCGACATTTCCAGAACATCGTGGGCTGTGCCGTTCTTGATTTCATCAAGTCGAGCATCGTACTCGGTATTGATTTCCCGTACAACACTCTGCATCGTCATACCATTGCCAGAGTCCTCCCCCGAAAAGAAGATGCCGAACACCGAGCCTACAAGCAAACCGATAAGGCAGATAACGATAATGACCACGACAGCCACCCAACCGCCTGCAGCAATCGCCGCAATCAAAGCCTTTGTTCCTGCGGTAATCGCCTTGACTGCCGCAACGGTAGCTTTGACCGCCACCTTGATAGCGGCAACCGTAGCCTTTGCGGTAGCTTTCGCCACCTGTGCAGCCCTCTGAGCCGCTTTTGCAGAAGCCTTTGCCGCCGCCTGCGTTGCTTTTGCTGTCTGCTCGGCTGTTTTAATCGCTGCCTTAGAGGTAGCCTGTGCGGTCTTAACGCTTTTCTGGGTGGTCTTGACCGTGCCTTTGGTAGCGGTTTTGACCGTCTTTCTTGTGCTTCGGGCAGACTGCTTTACGGTCTTTTCGGTCTGTTTCGCTGTCTTAACGGTCTGGGCAGGGGTATGACGTGCAGTTTCGTGACGGATCTGCACGCCTGCCTGCTCGGACATATTCTGAGCCGCTTTCTTCTCGGCGGCTTTGGCTGCCCGTTTCTGCTTAAAGTCGGCAACCTTATCCTTTGCCTTGACGATATTTTCCTGTGTGGTCTTAACACCTTTCTGACCCTGCTTGTTGAATTGGTGTACGCCCTCCTCGGCAATACGCTCCGTGGCATTTGAATACCTGTCGGCGGCGTATTCCGCAGCGGAGTTTTCATCGGCATAATAGCCCTGTTCCGCCTTATCCTTTGTCTTGGCATAGGCGGCTTTCATACGCTCCGAAGCAATAGCGGCTTTGTCTATGGTCTTAATCGTGCCTTTGACCGCATCTCTGGTTTTAATATCAGCCATAGAAAACCTCCTTTCCTTGAAGCTGTGCGGATATTAGGCAACCTTTTTCGCCACAACAACAAGCCTGCCGTTCTGTACGGAGTATTCGCAGGTGGAGAGCGTGATGAGCCTGTCGCCGTATTCGGCGGTCACGCCTGTATCATACAGGGCAAATTCCTTGCACTTGGCAACATAAGCGTTAAATGCTTCCTCGTCCTTAGCATCTACAAAGTCATAGTAGCGGAAGCCCTCGGAGCTGTACGCCACGGTCTTAAACACGGCTATAATTTCATATTCGCCCTGCTGTGTGAGAGTATCAAACTGAATGGTCTTGTGTTCCTCATAAAAGTTCTTGGATTTGTAATCTTCCAAAGCTCCGAACATCCTGCCGCCCTTGATGTGATGACCGTAAATCACAAGGTTATCACTCTGGGAAATATCACAATTTTCCTGCACATAAGGCGTACCTAAATCGCTGTATTCCTTTTCAAAGTTGCGTTTGAGATAATAGTTAGGATTTTCAACGGTCTGCATTACAGGATAGTTAATGGTCGTGCCGGCTATGGAAAGCCAGCCGACCAGATGCTCATTCTGTAAATACAATTCCTTATAGTGTGCAAGCACATCATCGCCCTCGTTCATGGGAGCATCGTCTGGCAATGTTTCCTCTGGGTTTTCCTGCTCCTGTGCCTGTTCTGTTAGAGTCGGGTAGGATTAACCATTTTTAGTCGGCTTAAATTAACCAATTTAAGCCAAGTAGAAATAACCAATGTA
>JBGVGM010000122.1:0-10922 GCA_045121655.1 Acutalibacteraceae bacterium
CAATCAGAACTTTGTCAACATTCCATACGGGAAACTTCGTGAAAAGCTCGAATATCTCTGTGAGCTTAATGGCATAACATATGTTAAGCAAGAAGAAAGCTATACATCAAAAGCTTCGTTCTGGGATAAAGACGATATTCCCGTGTATAACGAAGATAATCCAAAATCCTATGTGTTTAGTGGCAAACGAGTACACAGGGGACTATATAAATGCTCTAACGGTAAAACGCTAAACGCTGATGTAAATGGAGCATTAAATATCTTACGTAAAAGTAGCGTTGTGGACCTGAAGGTCCTATACAGTAGAGGCGATGTGGATACGCCTGTAAGAATAAGGGTTGCCTGAGTATTCAGGTGGAAACTTAAATACCAAACTTCTTAAATGGAAATCATTGATTCCCTAGAAGCCCATTACCTTTAGGTGATGGGTAGTTCACTTACGCAAGTGGCAATAGGTTGCAAGACGAGAAGTGATAACTTATAAGTATATTATGTGTCAGTTTACTATAATATGGCAGAATTAATTAGTTTCAATACGTATAATCGTTGTAGAGTGATTACTTAAGATAAAAACTTAGAGTATAATAGTTAACATAATATATGCCGCATAACGGTGAAACATACAAAATATTGTTAAAATATTTGCAAAGATGCAATGGGGTTTGCTGCCTATTGTATCTTTTTTTGTTTCACACATAATAAGCCCCTAGATAGGTTATAAATGCTCAATTATAACTTTCCTAGATAGAACCTGATAGAAAATGCTCATTCTATCAGGTTTTTTTATACAGAAGATAAGTCAAAACCTGATAAATATGAGCTTTTTGGCAAAATAAGATAGATATTGGCGTAAAATAACAATTACAAATATTGTATAATATTACCCGTATATAGGAGCATGGTACTAGAAGAAACTGTGATTATGTGCAAAAAAAGTGTAGATATTTGAGGACGTATTAAATGAAAAACAATGTAACTTTGATACAAAAAAGACTAAAAAACGCCATAAAATGAGAAAAAGTTATCAGAAAAATATAATAGTAACAACGCAAATGTAAATGCTTACAACAAAAAGTAGGTATTTTTTATAAAAAAAGTAAACAAAATATTAAAAAATAGTGGACTATTTATAATTTTGTGCTATAATATTAACATGTTTAATATATTTTAGGAGGAAGAAGAATATGGCAAAATGGGTTTACTTATTTACAGAAGGTAATGCTGATATGCGTAATCTCCTTGGGGGCAAGGGCGCTAACCTTGCAGAGATGACTAATCTTGGCTTACCAATTCCACAGGGTTTTACAGTTACAACAGAGGCATGTACAGAATATTATAACAGTGGTAAGAATATTACTGATGAGATAAAGACTCAGATATTCGATGCTCTAAAGATACTTGAAGAGAAGCAGGGTAAGAAGTTTGGGGACACTAAAGACCCACTGCTTGTATCAGTTCGTTCTGGTGCCAGAGCATCAATGCCTGGTATGATGGATACTATTCTTAATCTTGGTCTTAATGATGAAGCTGTAGAGGGGTTTGCAGCTAAGACAGGTAATCCAAGATTCGCATATGATTCTTATAGAAGATTTATTCAGATGTTCTCAGACGTAGTTATGGAAGTACCAAAGTCATTCTTTGAGAAAATCATTGATGAAGTCAAAGAAGCAAAAGGTGTAAAATATGATACAGAACTTACAACAGATGACTTAAAAGAATTAGTTGTAAGATTCAAAAAAGTATATAAAGATGCAATGAATGGCGAAGAATTCCCACAGGAACCAAAAGTTCAGCTTATGGAAGCTGTTAAAGCAGTATTCCGTTCATGGGACAACCCTCGTGCTATCGTATACAGAAGAATGAATGATATTCCTGGTGACTGGGGAACAGCAGTTAATGTTCAGGCTATGGTATTTGGTAATATGGGAGATACATCTGGAACAGGTGTTGCATTTACACGTAATCCATCAACAGGTGAAAAAGGAATCTATGGTGAATACTTAATCAATGCACAGGGTGAAGATGTTGTTGCAGGTGTAAGAACACCACAGCCTATTACACAGCTTGAGAAAGATTTACCTGAATGTTATAAACAGTTCATGGAACTTGCAATGAAACTTGAGAATCATTACAGAGATATGCAGGATATGGAATTTACAATTCAGGAAGGTAAGTTATATTTCTTACAGACTCGTAATGGTAAGAGAACAGCTCCTGCAGCAATCAAGATTGCATGTGATCTTGTAGATGAAGGCAAGATTACACCAGAAGAAGCAGTTCTTAGAATTGAAGCTAAATCACTTGACCAGTTATTACATCCAACATTTGATCAGGCAGCTCTTAAAGCTGGTAAAGTAATCGGCGAAGCACTTCCTGCATCACCTGGTGCAGCAGCAGGTAAAGTATATTTTACAGCAGAAGAAGCAAAAGAAGCAGGTCAAAGAGGAGAAAGAGTTATTCTTGTACGTCTTGAGACATCACCAGAAGATATCGAAGGTATGCATGCTTCAGAAGGTATCTTAACAGTTCGTGGCGGTATGACATCTCATGCAGCAGTTGTTGCTCGTGGTATGGGTACAGCATGTGTATCAGGATGTGGCGATATTAATATAGATGAAGAAGGTAAAGTATTCACTCTTGGTGGAGAGACAATCAAAGAAGGAGATTATATCTCACTTGATGGTTCAACAGGTAAGATTTACCTTGGAGATATTAAGACAGTGGAAGCATCAGTAAGTGGTGATTTCGGAAGAATCATGGCTTGGGCTGATGAATTTAGAAAACTTGGAGTTAGAACTAATGCAGATACTCCAGCAGATACTAAGAATGCAGTAAAACTTGGAGCAGAAGGTATCGGTCTTTGCCGTACAGAGCATATGTTCTTTAACGAAGATAGAATTCCAAAGATCCGTAAGATGATTCTGTCAAAGACAGTAGAAGGAAGAGAAGCAGCACTTGCAGAATTACTTGAATTCCAGAAAGCTGACTTTAAAGCAATGTATGAAGTTCTTGAAGGTAAACCAATGACAGTACGTTATCTTGATCCACCTCTTCATGAATTCGTACCAACAGATGAAGAAGACATAAAAGCACTTGCCAAAGATATGAATTTGAGCGTTGAAGAAGTTAAAGCTACATGTGATGCTTTACATGAATTCAACCCTATGATGGGACATAGAGGATGTCGTCTTGCAGTTACATATCCAGAGATAGCAAGAATGCAGACAAGAGCTGTTATGGAAGCTGCTATTGAAGTTAAGAATGAAAAGGGATTCGATATCGTTCCAGAGATTATGATTCCACTTGTTGGCGAGAAGAAAGAGCTTAAATATGTAAAAGATGTTGTTGTAGAGACAGCAGAAAAAGTAAAAGCAGAAAAAGGTTCAGACATTAAATACCATATCGGTACTATGATTGAGATACCTCGTGCAGCTTTACTTGCAGATGAGATTGCTGAAGAAGCAGAATTCTTCTCATTTGGTACTAACGATTTAACACAGATGACATTTGGTTTCTCTCGTGATGATGCAGGTAAATTCCTTGATTCTTATTATAATAATAAGATTTACGAATCAGATCCATTTGCAAGACTTGACCAAAAAGGTGTTGGACAGCTTGTTAAGATGGCAGCAGAAAAAGGTCGTCAGGTAAGATCTGATATCAAACTTGGTATCTGTGGAGAACATGGCGGAGATCCTTCAAGTGTTGAATTCTGTCACAGAGTTGGACTTAACTATGTATCATGTTCACCATTCAGAGTTCCAATTGCAAGACTCGCAGCAGCACAGGCAGCTATCGCAAATAGGTAGGAGTTCTCTTTCCTTTGAATTACCGCTTGGTTTCAAGGAAGCAGAAGCCTATCGAAAGGCTAACGGACAGTATTTAAGAAAAAATCAATGGAGAGATACAACCGTAAGGGTGCTTATCGACCTTGATTAAAAACTGAATTACAATAAGCGTATCATTAGAAATAGTGGTACGCTTATTTTTTTACCTCTTTACAGATTTGTTCTTTTGGTTGCCCTTATATATAATAATGATGTAAGGAGGTTGTGACTATGAAAGATAAAACCAATCATCTGTATGTGGATAGCCACGAAAGAAAGATTATATTACATAGCCTTGTTGAGCTGAAAAATGCTCTCATACAGCAAGGCAGATATACGGACTGCGTTGACGAGCTTATTTATAAAGTCGCAAACGCTCCTGTCAAGAGAATGAAAATTGAATATGTTTAAGGCACATCGAAACTGAGCCGCTTATTCTTATTCCCCTAAGAGTAAGCGGCTTTTTTGCGTTCTCTGATACGCTTTACATAGCCACCTTGACAAAGTGGCTAAATCTATGCGAAAGGAGGACGCAGCTATGTCAAATTGCAAAGTGATTGCTCTGATTAACCAGAAAGGCGGCGTTGGAAAAACCACCACTACGGTCAATCTGGGTATAGGTCTGGCGATGCAAGGCAAAAAGGTCTTGCTTGTTGATGCCGATGCACAGGCGAATGTCACAATGTCGCTCGGTTATTACCGCCCAGAAGATATACCCATTACGCTCCCGAATATCGTGCAGGATATTATTGATAAGACACCCTTTGATGCTGAGAAATGTATCTTGCACCACAATGAGGGTGTTGACCTGTTACCTTCGACTATTGAACTGTCTGGGTACGAAGCGGAAATCATTAAGACGAAAAATCGTGAGAGTGTTCTGAAAACCTATATAGATAAGGTACGGAAGAATTACGATTATGTGCTTATCGACTGTATGCCTTCGCTTGGAATGTTCCCTATCAATGCAATGGCGGCGGCTGACAGCGTGATTATTCCGACACAGCCGCATTTCTTTTCTGCGAAAGGTCTGGAGCAGTTGCTACGCTCAGTATCAAAGGTTAGGCAGAACATTAACCCCACGCTAAAGATTGACGGTATCCTTATGACAATGGTAATGCCCCGTACAAAGATTACAAAAGAGGTCATTGAAACGGTGCGTAATGCCTACGGTCAAAGGATAAAGGTGTTTGATACGCAGATACCGTTTTCTATTCATACCGTGGAAGCCGCAGCAGCAGGCAAAAGTATTTATGCTTTTGAGCCAAGAGGTAAGGTTGCCGAAGCCTACAGGCAGTTCTCAAAGGAGGTGGCAGACATTGGCGAGAAACAACGCTCCAAAAATCGAGCTGACCGCATACGATGACCTGTTCCAGACTGACGAGAGCCGTGAGGAAGCAAAGCTAAGTAAGATTAGGGATATTCCCATTTCACAGATTGACGAGTTTCCAGACCACCCATTCAAGGTTTTAATGAATGAGGATATGGAACAGCTTGTCGAAAGTGTGAAGCGAAACGGAGTAATGACCCCTGCTACTGTTCGGCTCAAAGAGGACGGACGGTACGAGCTTATAAGCGGTCACAGGCGTAAAAAGGCGTGTGAGCTTGCAGGGCTTGAAACGCTGAAATGTGAGGTCAAAGAGCTTACCCTTGATGAAGCCATTATTATAATGGTTGAAAGCAATTTGCAGAGGTCGGTCATTCTACCGAGTGAAAAAGCCTTTGCATATAAAATGCGGTTGGAAGCTATGAAGCGACAAGCAGGCAGACCCCCGAAAGAAAATGTGTCGCCATTGGCGACTAATTTACCAAAGGGGCGTTCTGATGTTGAATTAGCTGAGCTTGTTGGAGAAAGCAAAGACCAGATACGCCGCTTTATCCGCTTGACCGAGCTTGTACCCGAAATTCTGCAAATGGTTGACGAACAGCGTATTGCTTTCCGTCCTGCAGTGGAAATCTCATATCTTACCGAGGAACAGCAATACTCCCTGCTTGAAGCTATGGAGTACAACGATGCTACCCCATCATTGGCACAGGCTATCAAAATGAAGAAGTTTAACCAAGACGGCAAGCTCACAGACGAGGTTATCCAATCCATTATGGAGGAAGAAAAGCCTAACCAAAAGGAGAAGCCTGCTTTCCATGATGAACGGATAACCAAGCTCATTCCGAAATCAATCCCAAGAGGACAGGAAACGGATTTTGTTGTCAAGGCGTTGGAGTTCTACAACCGACACCTGCAACGCAACAAAGCACACGAGAGATAGCCACACACCGAGGGCGAGGTCTGCCTGTTTGCGTGGATAGCCATTTTTTCGGCTTCCCCCTCTCCACACCTCACCCCCTAAATACTGCCAAGACTATCCGAGAAAAGAAATATTTAAGCTGTCCGTAAATGGGCAGCTTTTTCAGTCTTAGGCAAATCTCAAAACTAAATTTACAGGAGGTACACGATGAAAATTCGTAAACTATTTCAAAAGGCTACTGCTCTTTTAATGGCGGCGGTCACGGCTGTATCGTTAGTCCCTGCAACAACGGCATTTGCCGCAGGCGACATTGGAACAGTCGCATTTCAACACACCTATGACAGCGATGGAAACGCAATGAGGTACAATTCGAGTGCTGTAATCAACGGGCATACCGCAGGAGGTACGGGCGAATATAAGTACCGTATGTTTATTGACGGCGAAGTGGGCTTCTGTATTCAGCCTGGAGTTCCGCTGAAAACAGGAAATACGCTCACTAAGGCTTCCTCAGAAGCGTGGAACGCCCTCTCCTCAAACCAGAGAAAGGCTATCGGGCTTGCATTGCTTTACGGTTATCAAGGAAACCGAAATGCTTTGTCGGGAAGTGACGATGAAAAGTGGCTTGCGACACAGACCCTTGTATGGGAATTTGTCACAGGCTGCCGAGAAGCGACAGGCTCTTATCAGCAGACAAGCAGAACAGTCTATGACCTGCACTTTGGCTCTAATTATGCAAACAGCGGAGCAAGGACAGCCTATGAGCAGATTGTTTCGATGCTGAGTGAGTACAACACCATTCCGAGCTTTATGTCGGGCGGTGCAAACGATATTACAAAGGAGCTTGCCTATAAGGACGGAAAATACAGTATTACACTAACAGATAATAATGGTGTTCTTTCCGACTACAATTTTACAAGCTCTGACGGAAATGTGAGTGTAAGCAAGTCTGGCAACAAACTGACTGTCAGCTCTGCATCTGCCGTAAGTGGTACGGTAAGGATTACCGCCACAAGAAACAATATCCCGACTGTAAGTTCAAGTGCAAAGCTCATTGCTTATGGCGACCCGAACTTGCAGGATGTTATCACGGGCGTTGAAAATGTGGATACCGTTGCGGCATATATGAACATTGAAACGCCTACGGGTACGCTTGCCCTTAAAAAGACTTCCGAGGACGGTGTTGTGGCAAATATCTCCTTTACCATTACGGGCGATAATTTCAGCAAGACCGTGAAAACAGGTGCGGACGGTACTATTTCCGTTGAGGGCTTATTCCCTTCGACCTATACAGTAACGGAACACACGATTGACCGCTATGAGCCGCAAAAATCCCAGACCGTAACCCTTGTGGGCGGTAAAACTTCCGTTGTCACTTTCAGCAACACCTTGAAGCGTGGCGACTTGGAGATTATCAAGACTTCCGAGGATAATCTGGTGGAGGGCGTAACATTCCACCTTTACGGCACTTCACTCAGCGGATTGCCTGTTGATGAATATGCCGTGACCGATGCAAAGGGCGTTGCCCGATTTGAAGATGTGCTTATCAGCGGTAATACCCCTTATACTGTTGAGGAAGTGGATACAGCGGTACGCTATGTCGTTCCTGCTTCTCAGACAGCCCCTATCGAGTGGAACAAGGTAACGAGCCGCAGCTTTACGAACATTCTCAAAAAGTTCAATGTGACTGTGACAAAATCCGATGTGGAAACAGGCACGGCACAGGGCGATGCTTCTCTTGCAGGTGCGGTCTATGGCATCTATAAGGGCGAAGAACTCATTGACAGCTACACTACGGACGAAAACGGTCAGTTCACAACGAAGTATTATGTGTGTGGCGATGATTGGACTATCCGAGAAATCAGCCCATCCGAGGGCTATCTGCTTGATGCCACAATCCACAAGGTAGGTGCAGAGCCAGAACTTTACACGGTGGAGCTTAACTCTACCGCAAACGATGTGACTGAACAGGTCATCAAGGGCAATATCGCCATTATCAAACACACCGACAATGGAGAAACCCAGATTGAAACACCCGAAGCAGGAGCAACCTTTGAAGTGTTCCTCAAATCGGCAGGCAGCTACGAAGCCGCAAAGGAAACCGAGCGAGATATTCTCACTTGTGATAAAAACGGCTTTGCCCAGACAAAGGATATGCCTTACGGCATCTACACCGTCCGCCAGACCTCTGGCTGGGAGGGTCGTGAGCTTATGGCAGACTTTGATGTATTCATCAGTGCAGACGGTCACACCTACCGTTACCTTATCAACAACGCTAACTTTGCAAGCTATATCAAGGTAGTCAAAACTGATGCGGAAACGGGCAATACAATCACGTATGCAGGTGCAGGCTTCCAGATTTACGACCCGAACGGAAACCTTGTGACAATGACTTTCACTTATCCCGAAGTGACGACCATTGACACCTTCTATACCACAGCTGAGGGCGAGCTTATCACGCCGCAGACATTGGAATACGGCAAGGGCTATTCTCTGGTTGAGGTGCAAGCTCCTTACGGATATGTGCTGAACTCCGAGCCTGTCTATTTTGATGTGATGCAGGAGAACTCCGAAGAAGAAAGCGGCATTACCGTAATCGAGGTGGTACGCTCCAATATGGCACAGAAAGGTACGATTACCGTATCCAAATCTGGTGAGGTGTTCAGCTCCGTGACCGAAGCAGGCGGCTTGTATCAGCCTGTCTATGCGGTGCAGGGTCTTGAGGGTGCGGTCTATGAGATTACCGCAGCCGAGGATATTTATACTCTGGACGGTACGCTCCGTGCTTCTAAGGGCGAAGTAGTCGATACCGTTACCACAGGTGCGGACGGTACTGCAACGAGCAAGGAACTTTATCTCGGTAAATACGAGGTCAAGGAAATCACAGCTCCGTATGGAATGGTGTTGAATGAAGAAATCCACGCCGTAGAGCTTGTGTATGCAGGACAGAATATAGCCGTGACCGAAACCGCAACCTCTTTCTATAATGAAAGACAGCGTGTAGAAATCGACCTTATCAAGAGCCTTATGGTGGACGAAGCCTACGGCATCGGCAGTAATGGCGAAATCTTTGATGTAACCTTTGGCTTATTTGCAACAGAGGAACTGACTGCGGCAGACGGTACGGTTATCCCTGCTGACGGTTTGATTGAGATTATATCCCTTGATGAGAACGGAAACGGTAAGGTCAAAGCAGACCTTCCTATCGGCAGCTACTATGTTAAGGAGCTTTCTACGAACTCCGCATATATTCTGAGCGACCAGAAATATCCTGTTATCTTTGAATATACAGGACAGGAAATGGCTACCGCTCACATCACAGCCAATGGCGGCGAAGCCATTGAGAATGACATCATTTACGGCTCTGTAAGCGGTAAGAAATCTGATGAGGACGGAAACGCTCTGGGCGGTGCGGTCATCGGTATCTTTAAGACAGGCACAGAGGAATTTACAACCGAAACAGCAATCCAGACTACCACATCGGCTGATGACGGTAGTTTTTCTTTTGCCGATGTGCCGTATGGAACTTGGGTAATCCGTGAAATCGAAAGCCCGACAGGTTTTGTACTCTCCGAGGAAGAAATCGCCGTAACAATCAGCGAGGTCGATGAAGTCGTAGAAATCGAGCTTATCAACTATTTCATTAAAGGCAACATTGAGCTGACTAAGGTGGATAAAGACTATCCTGACAATAAGCTCTCTGGTGCAGTATTTGAGGTTTACTCCGATATGGACGGTAACGGTGAGCTTGGAGAAGCTGACAAGCTGATTGGCGAAATGACCGAGCTTAACGGCGGTGTTTATCAGATGACAGAACTCCGCTACGGAAAATACCTTGTCCGTGAGAAAACTGCCCCGACAGGCTTCGTACTTGACGAAAATGTGTATGCCGTATCTATTGAGGAAAACGGCAAGACCGTAATCGTAGAGAATGAAGCAGGAGTTGGCTTTATCAATGTGGCACAGAAAGGCTCTCTCAAAATCGTAAAGACTTCCTCTAACGGTAATGTGGAGGGCTTCTCTTTCCGTGTAACAGGTGCTAACGGATATGACCAGACATTCAAGACCGACAAAAACGGCGAAATCTTCATTGAGGGTCTGCGAATTGGCGATTATACCGTATCCGAGGTAAGCGACAATGTTTCCGCAGGATATATCCTGCCTGCCGACAAACAGGCAACGGTCAAGGTGGATGCCACTACTATTGTTGAGATGCACAACGAGCTGAGAGATACCCCGAAAACGGGTGATGACTTTAACCTCGGCTTATGGGTAAGCCTTGCGGCTGTTTCCGTTATCGGTGCAGGCGTTCTCGGCTTTGTCGGCTTCAAGAGAAAGAAAAAGGAGGACTAAGCTATGGACGCTAAAACCATTATCGCCATCGTGCTTGTAGTATTTATCGTAGGTGCGGCGGTATGGCTGAATATCCGAAACAGGAAGAAATGATGAGCGTTGGGGCTGCTGAAAGATGCCGCCCCTTTACCATATATGGAGGTAATCAATGAGAAATCTCAAAACCATTGAATGTAAGGTAAAAGCCATTCTGGAAAAGGACGAGGAAGCCAGAAACGATGATATGCTGCTATATCTAAAAGTCTGTAATTCCTGTCTGAAAAATACAGGAGCTATGCCCTTTGCCGAGGTAATGGCTCAGTATAAATATCTTGGACTGCCGAACTTTGAGAGCGTGGGCAGGACACGCCGCAAGCTACAGGCGAAATATCCAGAGCTTGCAGGAAATGTCCGTGTAAAGAAGCTCCGTAAAACACGGGAGCAGGCATATAGGCAGTATGCCAAAGAGGAATGAGGTGTCAGATGAACAAAGTATAAAATGTCAAGACCTAATGTACAA
>JBGVGM010000123.1:0-33104 GCA_045121655.1 Acutalibacteraceae bacterium
ATATCTTTTTATTTTTGCTCGGATTTGCGTTCGGGCTTTTTGGTTTTGCGCTTTCAGTCGGGTTTCTTTGCTTTTATTCTCGTTTTTCTATTTTTTAATTGCCATCCGTTGATTTTATTCTTTCGTTTTGCTCATCACTAAGTAGTTAAGGCAATTATATAGTATGAGTTCTTGAGAATAATTCCACTTCAGAAAATAAAACGAAAAAATGAAAATAAAATTTAATTAGTTAAAATATATTTACATTTCGCACAAAAAACTATATTATTAAAGAACGGATTGTTATTTTAGAGAGGTATAAAATGAAAATATTATTTCTCTGCACGGGAAATACCTGTCGCAGTCCTCTTGCTGAGGGTATAATGAAAAAGAAGACCGTAGAAAACGGTATGGATATAACTGTGTCGAGTGCAGGCTTAGGAGCTATGAGCGGTGACGAGGTAAGCTTTGGAAGTTTACTAGCGGCAAAAAAGAGAAATATTGACCTGAGCTCTCACAGAAGCAGACCTTTCAACTTGTATATGACAGAGGAGTATGACCTTTTCGTTGTAATGACAAGCAGACAAAAAGAGGCTCTGCTGCCTTATATTCCTTCGGAAAGAATACACGTACTTTCAGGCGGTATTCCTGACCCCTACGGCAAAGATGAAGAAGCTTACGAGGAATGTGCAAAGGAAATTGAAAAGGGTATTGACGAGCTTTTGATTTTGCTCTCTGAAATAAAAATTCACCCTATGAGTGAAACTGATGTTGACGGAATTGAGAAAATTGAAAAGGAATGCTTTTCTGTTCCGTGGACAAGAGATGGCATTGAAAGTGAGCTTTCAAACGAAAACGCAAGATTTTTTGTGGCGGACTATATGGGCGAAACTGCGGGTTACCTTGGTATGCACATAGTTCTTGATGAATGCTACATAGCAAATATCGCCGTAAAAGAGAAGTTCAGGCGCAAGGGTATTGCTGACAAGCTTTTAAGCACAGGCGAAAAGAGAGCAAGAGAGGAAAACTGCTCCTTTATTTCCCTCGAGGTGCGTGTAAGTAACGAAAAAGCCATTGCTCTTTACAAAAAAAGAGGGTATAATGAAATAGGCGAAAGGAAGAATTTTTATTCTGAGCCTGTGGAAAATGCCCTGATTATGACCAAGTATTTCAGTAAGGATTGATATAATGAAAATTTTAGCAATTGAATCTTCATGCGACGAAACTGCAGCAAGTGTGGTTGAAAACGGACGAAAGGTTCTTTCAAGTGTAATAGCGTCTCAGGTTAGTGAGCATATTAAATTCGGCGGTGTTGTGCCTGAAATTGCTTCACGACGTCACGCAGAGAATATTTCTGCAGTAGTGAACAAGGCTCTTTCAGATGCAGAGCTTGCCCTCGACGATATTGATGCTGTAGCTGTGACCTATGCACCGGGACTTATCGGCGCACTTTTAGTTGGTGTAAACTACGCAAAGGCACTTTCATTCGGAAAAAATCTGCCTCTTGTTCCCGTTCATCATCTGCGCTCGCATATTGCGGCAAACTACATAACTCACCCCGACCTTGAGCCGCCTTTTTTCTGCCTTGTTGTAAGCGGCGGTAACACCCTTATTGCCGAGGTGAAAAGCTACACCGAGTTCAACATTATCGGCAGAACAAGAGATGATGCAGCAGGTGAAGCACTCGACAAGGCTGCACGTACAATGGGTATACCTTACCCGGGAGGACTCAACCTTGACCGTATTGCGAAAGACGGCGACAGCACAGCTTATAAATTCCCCAAGCCAAAGGTTGAAAACTGCCCCTATGATTTCAGCTTTTCAGGTCTTAAAACCTCGGTTATAAACACAATCCACAACGCTTCCCAGAAGGGTACACCCGTAAACGAGGCTGACCTTGGTGCTTCATTTATAAAGGCTGTTGTGACCTCACTTTGCACAAACACCGAAAAGGCCATGCTTGACTACGGATATAACAAGCTCGTACTTGCAGGGGGCGTTTCGGCAAACTCCGTTTTACGAAAGGAAGTTACCGAAATCTGCAAAAAGCATAATTGGAAGCTCTATCTTCCCGAACTTTCCCTTTGCGGTGACAACGCAGCTATGGTAGGCGCTCAGGGGTATTACGAATTCCTTGAGGGGAACACTGCAGGACTTGAGCTTAATGCTTATGCAGGAATGGAAATAGATAATATCAGGAAGTAAATAAAAACAAAAAAATAACTGCAACTTAACTGTAAAGGAAAAGTTGCAGTTTTGTCTTTTTAAGATTTATTCCTTCTCAACCTCAGGCAGCTTCTTTGTCGAATAAACGCCCACCGCAAGGAACAGAATAACGAATATATGCACGATAATGTCGATAAAAATTTCTTCTCCGACCACTCCGAAGGGTGCTATAACTGCGCCGCATATAAGTGCAGCAAAATCAACAAGATAAAAAATGAGGCAGGCGAGAAGGCCGTGCTTTGCCTTAAGGCTGAACAAACAGCACACAATGAAAATCACTGCATATACTGCTAATATGCCGTAGGCAGCTGCTGATGAAAGGGAAACTGTTGAGGGGATATTGCTGTCAGCCGCCTTGAGGGCAAACTCGGTGATGTACGCACTGAAATAGAAATTGAAGTTGCCGGTGAAAAAGTAACGTACCACATAAACGAGAGCGAGAATTCCCGAAAGAGCAAAGGTGCTCTGGGCTGATTTGATATTTGTCTGCAGCTTTTTTATTTTATCCTGCTTTGTAAGTAATTTACTCATAAAAAGCTCCTTTTTACCAAGTGTATTTTGTCAATTGTCCTTCGCAAAGAAGGCTCGGATAATTCCACTGACGTAAGATTTCGTAGGTTGCAATTGCAACGGTGTTTGAAAGATTGAGGCTTCTCGCCTCGTCAATCATAGGTATGCGAAGACTTGTTTCGGGGTTTTCCTTTAAAAGACTTTCGGGAAGACCTGCGTCCTCTCTGCCGAAAACAATGTAGCAGTTTTCGGGAAACTCGGTTTCGGTAAAAATTTTTTGTCCTTTTGTTGTAAAGTAGAAAAATTTTCCGCCTTTGTTTTTTTCAAAGAAGTCTTCTGTGCTGTCATAGTAGGTTATATCAAGCAGATACCAGTAGTCAAGACCTGCTCTTTTTAATTTTTTGTCGTCAACCTTAAAGCCCATAGGCTCAACAAGATGAAGCGAAGCACCTGTTGCGGCACAGGTCCTTGCAATATTTCCCGTGTTCTGAGGTATCTGAGGTTCAATAAGAACAATGTTAAGCTTTCCCATTTGATTTTTGTCCTTTTTTTAATTGCGTTTCTATGAGTATATCATCAATTTATGAAAAAGTCCAACAATATGTAAAAATTGTTCCTTATATTTTTTAAAAGCAGATAAAAAATAATAAAGACGTTTGTCAAAAAAATATAAAGGAGTAGTTACACATGATGAAAATGAAAAGCATTATGACAGGAATAGGAATCGGAATGGCTGTTGGCGGTGCTACAGCATATATGAAAGGTGCTATGATGGGCTCGGGAGCAAAGCGTTCCATGAAGAGAACTATCAAAAATGTTGAAGGCATTGTAGGCGACATAAGATATATGTTCAAGTAAACGGAGGCTTTTTCATTGAAAAAACTTTTAAGTCTTTTTCTTGTAGCAGCACTTACGGTAACTGCAGTTTCCTGCGGTAACAACGTATCGGAGGAAACTACAAAAGCACCCGACCCGACGGAAATGTCGCAGAAAATCAACTCGTCAACTGTTGTGGATGTTGAAAATGCTCCCGGCGAAGATTTGCAGCTGATTTTCAAAGGTGAAGAAGGTGGCAACACACCTACGGGATTTTCTCCCTTGCCTGAAATAAGCTTTAAGGCTACGGCAAATACAACGGGACTTTCTGAGAAAAAGCTTTCTCATTCCCACGGACCGTCTGTGGGCGGTAAGGTGCACTACACAGTTGAGGCGTTTCAGAAGACCTTCGAAAAATACGGCGGCTTTACCTTTGATAATAAAAGTGAGGAAAAGGTGGTTTACCTTACCTTTGACTGCGGTTATGAATACGAGGGGCTGACGGGCGACATTCTGGATACTCTTAATGGAAAGAAAGTGCCTGCGACCTTTTTCTGCACCCTCGATTACCTTAAAAGTGAGCCTGAGTTTGTTGCCCGTATGATAAACGAGGGGCACATTGTTGGTAACCATTCGGCATCGCATCCGTCATTTGCAGAAATTGGCAGAGAGAAAATGGCAAAGGAGCTTGAAACCTTTGAAAATTATCTGCGCAGCAACTTCGGCTATGCTTCAAGGTACTTCCGTTTCCCTGCAGGCGAGTACACAGAAAGCGCACTTCAGCTTGTGCAGTCCTTAGGCTTTGTCAGCGTTTTCTGGTCGGCTGCTTATGACGATTGGGATACGGCAAAGGTAAGAGGCAAGGACTATGCTGTCGAAAAGGTAATGTCAAGGCTTCACGACGGTGCAGTTATTCTGCTTCACGCAGTATCAAAGGATAACGCAGATGCTCTCGGTGAGATTATTGATAAAATAAGGGGCGAGGGCTATGAATTCCGAGCACTTACCGAATACGGCAGATAAAAAGTGTTGACAAAAAAGAAAAACTGTGGCATAATGCCGTAGTAAACTGCCACCGGGTAGAGAAATGCAACAGCATTCGTAACACATCGTTAGGTCTTTGAAGATGTGTACGGATGCTTATTTTTTTGAGGTGAATTATGGAAAAAGTAAAAGGTATGTGCAGATACTTTTCAAAAGGCGAGCTGCTTTTGTGGGTTTTGTCTGCAGTTACTATAACGATATCATTCCTGCTTTTTGACAGAACAAACTATCTTACTCTTATTGCATCACTTATAGGTGTGACTTCTCTTATTTTTAACGCAAAGGGCAACCCCTTCGGTCAGCTCCTTATGGTGATTTTCAGTGTTCTTTACGGCATAATTTCCTACAGCTTTTCCTATTACGGAGAGATGATTACATATATGGGAATGACAGGGCCTATGGCGTTTTTTGCTCTTGTTTCCTGGCTGAGAAATCCCTATAAAGGAAAGAAATCTCAGGTAAAGGTGAACAGCATAAACAGAAAAGAAGCGTGGTTTACGGTGCTTCTTACAGCTGTAGTAACGGTGGTGTTTTATTTTATACTGAAATATTTTGAAACGGCAAATCTGTTTTTCAGTACCGTATCCGTTACAACAAGCTTTGCCGCTGTTTATCTGACTTTCAGGCGAAGTCCCTATTTTGCTCTGATATATGCCCTCAATGATATAGTGCTTATTATTCTGTGGGTGTATGCATCGCTTAGCGACATAACCTATCTTTTGGTGGTTATCTGCTTTATTATGTTTCTTGTTAATGATATCTACGGCTTTGTCAGCTGGCTTAAGATGGAGAAAAAGCAAAACAGCACAGCACCGGTTGCGTGAAACCGAGTGCTGTGCATTGTTTTAACTGAACTTATAGGTTTTACCTTTTTCTGTGGCAAAGCTTGTTATGCCGTTTTCAAACTGAGTTTCAATTTCCTTTCCGTCTTCATCATAAACGAGAATGATTTTGCCATCATATTTAAGAGCACACTTTTCGCCGCAGTTTGATTTTACTGTGCCTTCCTTTAGCTTTCCGTCTTTCCATTTAAGACTTACTTCAAAGTTTCCTCTTGCAAGAAGACCGCTGATTTCGCCCTCACTCCAGCTTTCGGGAAGAGATGGCAGAATATGGATGTAACCAAGATGGCTCTGCAGAAGCATTTCGCACATTCCGGCAAGAAGACCGAAGTTTCCGTCAATCTGGAAAGGAGGGTGGGTGCTGAAAAGATTGTTGAGCACTGTATCGTTTATGAATTTTGTAATAAGGCTGTCGCACTTGTTTCCTTCCATAAGTCTTGCATAGCAGAGAATCCTCATTGCAAGACCCCATCCCGTACTCTTGTCGCCTCTGTCGGTAAGGGTGGTAATACAAGCCTTTTTCAGATTTTCGTTGTCGGGATCAATCTGTCTGAAGGGATAAAGGCAAAGAAGGTGAGAAATGTGGCGGTGCTTTCTCTGAACACCTTGATTATAGAAGCCTCTCATAAAGAATTTATCTTCATCATACCACTCTTTAATCTGTCCCCATTTACCGATACTTAAGGGCTTAAGCTGCACAATCTGCACTCTGATTTTTTGGATAAGTGCAGTGTTGACTTCGTTTTGGAATCCCTTTTTACAAAGAATGTCAGCAGCTTCAATTGTACTGTAGAAAAGGTCGTAGATTATGGTCTGGTCGTAGGTGTTGCCTGCAGCAACAGGACCGTGTTCAGGTGAAAAGCCCGGTGAACAAACAAGTCTGCCGCTGTTTTTGTCTTCCACGAGAAGCTGCGACCACATAAGAGCACATTCTTCCATAGTGGGATAAATATCTTTTCTCAGCTTTTCCGTATCAAGGGTGAAGAGATAGTAGTCATACATATTCTGAAGAGCCCACGCACCGTTTGTAGGTGCCCAGCCCCATTTCCATTCATTACCGGGGCCTACAAAACCGAGAGGAGTAACCATGGTGTGGAACATAAAGCCCGTAGCTTTACTGAAATCAGGCTCGCCGTCAGGAGTGCTTTCGCCAATTCCCAGAGTTTTGTTTGCAATAATTCTGCCCGGCTTTTTAAGGCTGTTTACAAAGTCGATATAAGGCAGAGTGGTTTCAGGAAGGTTTGCAACATATGCACCCCAGTAGTTCATCTGAATATTTACGTTGAAATGGTAGTCACAGCACCATGGGGGATTGTTCTTTGCGTTCCATATACCCTGAAGATTTGCAGGCAGAGAGCCGTCTCTCGAGGAAGCGATAAGAAGATATCTGCCGTACTGGAAAAGGGTTGTATAAAGCGTACGCTTGTGTTCGCCTTTTTTTGAAAAGCGCCTCAGCATATGGTCGGTTGTAAAAAGACTTGTATCTTCGCCGAGAGTGAATTTAACTCTGTTAAAGAGCTTCTGATAATCGTCAAGGTGAGTTCTGTAAAGCTCACCGAAGGTTTTTTCCGAAGCCTTGTTTACAGTATCGAGAGCTTTTTTAAGAGGGTCACTGCCGTCGGAAAAAACAGGGAAATCGTTTACATAATCCGTCGCAAGGCTCATTATTACAACCACGCTCTGAGCGTCTTTGACTGAGAGCGTTCCGTTTTCGAGAGCTTCAACTGTTCCTCCCTCGGGAATTACCTTTACGGCACAGCCGTATTTCATGGAGTTTTTGTCCTTACCCTCTTCTGAACCGATGCCTTCATTTGCGGTAACGGTACCTTTAAGAGTTATGGTGTTTCCTTCTGCTGAGGGAATACCTTTCTGTTCGGAAACCACATAGGTGTTGAAGCTGAGACTTGCATTTTCACCTTCAGCCTTCAGCCTTGCAACAAGAACGTTGTCGGGATAGCTTACAAAATAGTGGCGTGTGTATGTAATATCGTTGGACTGAAAGCTAACCATGGCAGAGGCAGTTTCAAGATCAAGGTCTCTTACATAGTTGGCAGTTTCAGAGAATTTTTCAAACTGAAAATAGAGGTTGCCGAAGGATTGGTATGCACCGAAGCCCTCCATATTGCCCTCAAGAAGCTTCATTTTTTCGGTGGCTGCTTTTCTGTTGCCGTTGTTTAAAAGAGCCTGAATTTCTCTCATTGCCTTTCCCTTGTCGGGGTTACTTATACCGCCGTTGAAGGACGGTACATCTTTACCGCCTGACCAGAGAGTTTTTTCGTTAAAGTGAATCAGCTCACAGCTTTCACCGCCGAAAACCTTTGCGCCGATTTTTCCGTTGCCAAGGGGCAGAGCCTGATTGCTCCAGCCGAGATAGCTCATATCAGCAGGTTTGTTATAACAAAGAATCATATTTACACCTCGAAAATTTTATAGTTATAATTATACCTTTAAAGGGAAATATGTCAAGAAGAATAAAAAAGAGCAGATGAAACGGTAAAAACTTCCTGAAAGAAATTGATTTTTGCGTTCTTTTGTGGTATTATACATAATGTATGATTATAACTAACCCCGAAAGGATTATCTGATGGAAAAAGAGTTTCTCATAAGCGTTCTTACAAAACAGGAGATTGAAGGCGAAAAAGAAGAGCTTGAGATTATGACAAGGGCTTCTTTTGAAGGCGGAAAGGACGATTATACAATTTCCTATACCGAAGAGGAGGACGACGGCAGCAAAAGCAAAACCACTCTTCACGTTGAAAAGGAAAGAACAATAACCGTTAACCGTGAAGGCTCAATCAGTACCCATATGATTATTGAAAAGGGCGTAAGACATCTTTCTCATCACGTAACACCCTACGGTGCATTTTCCATGGGCGTTGCAGGTGCGGAAATTGAATCAGATATATCGGAAAAGGGCGGCTTTCTGAGATTCAGATATATGACCGACCTTGAAATGAGTCCTTTGGGTGAAATTGAATTTGATATAACTCTCAGCCCTATAGGCTGAAAGACGGGCAGACAGGAAAAGAGGAAACGGATAAATGTCACAGACTGTAAATAAAGCACAAAATCAGATTAAAGAGCTGATTTCATCAGCAATTGAAAAGGCACAGAAGGAAGGACTTCTTCCCGAAGGGGAGTACAGCTCATTCTCTGTTGAAGTTCCTGCAGACAGAAACAACGGCGACTATTCCACCAATGCCGCAATGGTCAACGCAAGAGCTTTCAGACTGCCTCCAAGAAAAATCGCAGAGGTAATTGCCGAAAAGGCAGACCTTAGCGGAACTTACTTTGAGAGAATTGAAATTGCAGGCCCCGGCTTCATCAACTTCTTCCTTTCAGATGTTTACTATGCCGATATCATTTTTGAAGTGAGACAGGCAGGTGACTCCTACGGCAGAAGCGATTACGGCAAGGGCAAAAAGGTAAACGTTGAATTTGTTTCAGCTAACCCCACAGGTCCTATGCATATGGGTAACGCAAGAGGCGGTGCTCTCGGTGACTGCTACGCTGCAGTTTTAGATTATGCTGGCTACGAGGTTGCAAGAGAATTCTACGTAAACGACGCAGGTAATCAGATTGAAAAATTCGGTCTTTCACTTGATATCCGTTATCAGCAGCTTTGCGGAAAGGATATTGAGCTTCCCGAGGACAGCTACCACGGTGAAGACATCATTGAAAGAGCAGAAGAATATAAAAATGAATTCGGAACTTCTCTTATGGAAAAGAGCGAGGAGGAAAGAAGAAAAACGCTTGTTGAATACTCACTTCCGAAAAATCTCTCCAATATGAGAAAGGCTATGGATAAGTACCGTATTGATTACGACCTCTGGTTCAGCGAGCTTTCACTTCATAACGGCGGCGAGCTTAAGGAGACAATCGACCTTCTTACAGAGGGCGGCTACACCTACGAAAAGGACGGCGCACTCTGGTACAAGAATATTGAAGTACAGACTGAAATGCTTTTAGGTGAGGGCAAAACTCAGGAGTACATCGACAAGCTTGAGCTTAAGGATGACGTTCTTATCAGAGCCAACGGCAATCCCACTTACTTCGCAGCCGATATTGCATACCACAGAAACAAGCTTCAGAAGAGAAACTTTGATATGGCTGTTGACGTGTGGGGTGCTGACCACCACGGTCACGTTGCAAGAATGAAGGGAGCTATGAAGGCTTGCGGAATTGATCCTGACAGACTCTCGATTCTCCTTTGTCAGTTCGTACGTCTTGTACGTGACGGCGAGGTTGTGAGAATGTCCAAGAGAACAGGTAAGGCAATTACCCTTGTTGACCTTCTTAACGAAGTACCCATTGATGCAGTACGCTTCCTTTTCAATATGAGAGAACCCGGTTCACTCATGGACTTTGACCTTGACCTTGCAGTTGAAGAAAGCTCACAGAACCCCGTTTATTACTGCCAGTACGCACACGCAAGAATCTGCAGTATTCTCTCAAAGCTCAGCGAAGAGGGCAAAGAGGCAAGAGACTGTACTGCTGAGGAGCTTATGCTTCTCAAGGCTCCCGAGGAAAGAGAGCTTATCAGATACATTTCAACTCTTGAAGACGTAATTATCAGTGCTGCAAAGAACTATGACCCTGCAAAGGTTACTCATTTCGCAGTTGACCTTGCAACCCACTTCCATAAGTTCTACAACAACTGCAGAGTAAACGTTGACGACGAAGCTTTAAGACAGGCAAGAGTTTCACTTTGCGTATGTGTAAGAGACACAATGAAGAGTATTCTCAATATGCTTAAGGTGGAAGCTCCCGAAAGAATGTAAACATAAAATAAGGTATATTTAAGTTTACAGGGGTAAAATAAAAACAGATAAAGAAAATTAAAAAATTATAATATATAAGGAGACATAATTATGAGCGCTGAAAAAATCCTCGTTGTCGATGACGACCTTAATATTTGCGAATTACTGAGACTTTACCTTACAAAAGACGGCTACAATGTAGTTGTTGCAAATGACGGCCAGAGTGCTGTTGCAATGTTCCAGGAAGAAAACCCCAGCCTTGTGCTTCTTGACGTTATGCTTCCCAAGCTTGACGGCTGGCAGGTTTGCAGAGAAATCAGAAAGTTCTCTGAAACTCCTATTATTATGCTCACTGCAAAGGGCGAGGTTTTTGACCGTGTTCTCGGTCTTGAGCTTGGTGCTGATGACTATGTTGTAAAGCCCTTTGACACAAAGGAAATCGTTGCAAGAATCAAAGCGGTTCTTCGCCGCAGCGTTTCTTCAACAGCTGAAGAGGTTAAGGAAGTGCATTACGACAAGCTTTCAATTAACCTTACAAACTACGAGCTTAAGGTTGCAGGTGTTCAGATTGACACACCTCCCAAAGAAATGGAGCTTATTTTCCACCTTGCAAAGAATCCCAACAGAGTATTCACAAGAGATCAGCTTCTTGATGAAGTATGGGGCTACGATTATTACGGCGATTCAAGAACTGTTGACGTTCACGTTAAAAGACTCCGTGAAAAGCTTGAAGGCGCTTCCGATAAATGGGAACTCAGAACTGTATGGGGCGTAGGCTACAAGTTTGAAACCAAGGAATAAGCTTAAGTTGGCGAGTATAATTCGTGCCCGATAGTTTTATCGGGCATTTTGTTTGTGAAAGGAGATTCTTATGGCAAAAACAGGACGAAAAAAAAGAAACAGTATGTTCCGTAAGTATTTCATCGCCGGAGGAAGTATTATTGTTTTCGGATTTTTGATTATTTCATTTGCAATTATGATTTTCGTTGCAAACCAGTGGTGGACAGATAAGGTTGACGGACTTCTCAAAAATGCCCATAATATATCATATATGTACACCGAAGAAATCGGAAAGGACGGAAGAATCCGAAACGAAAAAAT
Organism: Acutalibacteraceae bacterium; assembly: GCA_045121655.1. GTDB lineage: Bacteria > Bacillota > Clostridia > Oscillospirales > Acutalibacteraceae > UBA6857. The sequence goes on from JBGVGM010000123.1 coordinate 11,279, forward strand.
GATAACCAAGGCTCTCGAAATGCTGTCGGACTCAACGGTTTCCGAATACTTTATCGCTGACAAGCACGGCACGGTGATTTATTGCGGTGACTGCGAGGACGGAAAAAGTGAAAACTGCGATGCTCACGGTGACTTCACTGTAAGCGAAAGCCATATTGAAAGAGCTCTGGACGGCGGCTTCTCCGACTATATGACCGACGACGATTTCGGTATCGGTAAATTCGTTGTTGCCGTACCGATAAAAAACGGACAAAAAACTGTAGCAATTGCCTTTGCAATTGAGGACGCCGTAACGGGACTTCTTCCCTACGTTGTAAGCATTGCTCAGTTTATGACCTATGCGGTTTTGTTTGTTCTTATCTTTATGCTCATTCTCATATACTTTGTTACAAAGGGGGTTACAAGACCTCTTGAAGAAATGAAGGAGGTTACAAGACATATCGCCAAGGGTGAATTTGATTACAGAGCAAAGGAAACCTATAAACAAAAGGACATCAACGACTTTGCAAAGCATCTCAACAAAATGGCATACGAGCTTTCGATTGACGACGAATCAAGAAAAAGCTTTGTTGCAAACGTATCACACGAGCTTAAAACGCCAATGACTACTATCGGCGGTTTTATTGACGGTATTCTTGACGGTACAATTCCCCAGAGTGAAGAAAAGAAATATCTGGGAATCGTTTCCAACGAAGTAAAGCGACTGGCGAGAATGGTTGTTTCTATGCTTAACCTTTCAAAAATCGAGGCAGGCGAGGTTAAGCTTGCTCCGGTAAATTATGATATAGGTAAGCAGGTGTTTGACACACTTCTTTCCTTTGAAAAGAAGATTGACGAAAAGAAAATCGAAATTGCAGGCTTCGAGGATATCAATAATGTAATAATCCGTGCGGACAGGGACCTTATTCAGCAGGTGCTTTATAACCTTATTGACAACGCAGTAAAGTTCACTCCCGAAAACGGAACAATAAGTATTTTTGCAAAAAATGACGGAGAGAGAACAAGCGTGAGAATAAGAAACTCAGGCGCAGGTGTATCACCCGAGGAAATTTCAAGAATCTTCGAGCGCTTCTACAAGGTTGATAAATCAAGAAGCTACGACACCAAGGGCGTAGGTCTCGGACTCTATATTGTAAAGACAGTTATCAATATGCACGACGGTGAAATCACAGCCTCAAGTAAGCAGGGCGAATACACTGAATTTGCCTTTGAAATACCCTTTGCAGAATAAAAATCAGAAAATTTAATTTTTAAACTAATTTTTAACGAAGGGTTTTATCATATAACCAACAAAGTAAGTATGCTTTCAGAAAGGAGCATAAAACCATGAATGATAACAAAGAGTTTGACGATGTTTTCTCCGACGGCAGAGAGGAAAAGAAAACTCAGAGCGAAGAAGTGAAAAAGGAAGAAGGTGGCTTTGATTTTCCGAAGCCTCCCGTAAATAACACTACCTATCACTTTGCAGGAGATCCTTTTAAAGAGGAAAAGAGCGAAAACACAGAACGCTTTTTTGAAAACGTCGAAAAATCCGAAGAGCCCGAAAGGGAAATTCCCAAGCCTTTATTTAACCCATACGAGCCTAAAACCGCTCAGAATAATCCGGAAGAAGGCAGCAGTTATAGCAATAATACACAAAACACACAGCCCTACAGCTATGCAAATACACAGTATGTCAGTGAGCCTCCCAAGAAAAAAGGCAACGGCAAAAAGATTGTCGGCATTATCGTTGCTGTATGTGCAATTATTGCAGTGGGGCTTATTGCAGCAAGCATGATAAATGGCGGTGCAGATAAGGTTGTAACCGTACCCAATACATCTGCTCCCACTCAGGTCGGAGATAATCAGAACACCCCCGAAATCTCAACAACAGACGGCAGCAAAATCGAAGAGGTTAACTCTGTATGGGTTGCAGAAAAGGTAAGACCCAGTGTTGTTGGTGTTATGACATATAAAAACGGTCAGATTTCAGGTGAGGGCTCAGGCGTTCTCTGGATGGAAGAGGGCGAGTATACTTATGTTATTACCTGTGCTCACGTAATCAACGCAAAGGGAGTAACCTACGGTGTGCTTCTTCTTGACGGAAAAAGCTATGAGGCTACTCTTGTCGGTGCAGATACAAGAACAGACATCGGTGTTGTAAAGATCAAGGCAACGGGACTTCCTCTTGCGGAGCTTGGCGACTCAAGCACACTTAAAATAGGTGAGCCGGTTTACGCAATCGGTAATCCCGGCGGTTCTGAATATTTCGGTTCACTTACAGACGGTATCGTTTCGGCAATTGACCGTTCAGTTACCGCAACATACAAAATGACCTGCATTCAGCACAACGCAGCAATTAACCCCGGCAACTCAGGCGGTGCTCTTGTAAATACTGCAGGACAGGTTGTAGGTATCAACTCTTCAAAAATTGCGGACACCGAATATGAGGGAATGGGCTTTGCTGTTCCCACATTAATTGCAAAGCCGGTTGCTGAAGCTCTTAAGCAGTACAGCTATGTACCCAACAGACCCAAGCTTGGTATCGAATACGCTCCCGTAAGTGCATATCAGCTTTACTCGATGGTTGTTTCAATCAAGGGACTTCCTCAGGGTTCACTTGTAATTGCAGGCATTTCAGCGGACAGCTCGCTTGCAAAGACCGAAGCTCAGGTAGGCGACCTTATTATCGGTGTGAATGGCAAGGATATGAACGATTCAAGCGTTCTTCTCGACCTTATTGAAACCGGTGCAGTAGGCGACACTCTTACTCTTACTCTTTGCAGAATCGATAACCGTACCTACAAGACAAGCACCTTTGATGTAACAATCACACTTGTTGAGGATAAGGGTACACAGCAGGAAGAAGAGGAGTCCACCACCGAGGCATATAACGACGGCGGAGCAAGCAATTTTGAAGATTTCTTCAACGATTACTTCTTCGGTTGGTAAATAACAAACTAAACAGCGTGTCGGGTGACACGCTGTTTTTTTACATAAGAGAGAAAACCGTGAAGGCCTCTTTGACCCTTTCGTATATATCTGCACAATCCTCATATGTACTGTCTTTTTCTCCGGCTCTCAGCTCAAAAGCGGGCTTTGAAAACTCCTTGGAAAACCAGCCTGGAAAGCCGTTGATTTCCTCTGTTTCACAAAGAGAAAGAGGATAAAAGCAACCCTGAGAAATGATTTTCGACATAAGCTCGCTTTCAGGAATTTTACTGTTACCGGGAGCGGCAATCAGCGTGCCGTCACCTGTGGAGACAGAAAGACACTGTCTGAATGAACGTATACGGCAAAGCCTTGTAAGCGCCTTAGTTTCAAGCTCACTTTCAGGGTATTTACCGCAATAATCACTTTGAGACGGAGCGTTAATGCCTTTTTCGGTTGCACTTTGCTTGTTTCTTTCAAAGCCGAAGCTGAAGTTCTTTCTTATGTCGGTGCCGTTTGCGTTGCTTTTCCAAAGTGAAAAATCACTGCAACCCGAAGAAGAAATAAACTTTCTCATAGATTTTCCGCCCGTTTCCTTATAAAGGCTGATTTCTCTTCCGTCGGGATTGACGCAGGGTATAACAGTGATTCCCAGCTGCGACAAGGCTCTGCGGATATTGACAGAGCAAAGCTCGGTTTTCATTTTTATGCTTTTGCATACGTCCTCAATGAACATATAAAGAAGCAAGGGGCTGATTCCGTCGTTTCCATCAAAGCCGCCTGCAATAATCACGCTGTTGTTGAGACTTCCCATAGAAAAAGAAAAAATCCCTCTGCCAAGCACTGTCCTGGAGCAAATATCCACCTTTAAAAACGGATATTCTTTAATAAGGGCTTCAATTAATTGTTTGTTTGTGTTATAATCAAATACAGTGGGTTTTACTATGCGGTTCATTTTTTATCACCTGCTATTTAAAAGTATTGCACTTAATATATATTTCCAAAAGTATTACAATATGATGAAAGGCGGAAAACAAAATGGAGCTTTTTGAAAAAACACTCAGTACGAAAGAGATTTATAAAGGCAGAATCATAACTGTTCACAAAGATGAAATCGAGCTTCCCGACGGCAGTAAATCCTCAAGAGAGGTTGTTGAGCATAGCGGCGGAGTATGCGTTGCCGCAATTACCGATGAAGACGAAATGTTCTTTGTAAGACAGTTTCGCTATCCGTATAAAAGGGTGCTGCTTGAGCTTCCTGCAGGAAAGCTTGAAAAGGGCGAAGACCCTCTTGAGGCAGGCAAAAGAGAGCTTCAGGAGGAATGCGGTGTAACTGCAGAAAAAATTATTCCTATGGGAACAGTGTATCCCACAGTTGCTTACTGCAGTGAAATAATCTACCTTTACGCAGCAAAGAATCTCAAAAAATCTCATCAGAATCTTGACGAGGGTGAATTCCTTTGTGTTGAAAAAATCAAAATAGACGATGCAGCAAAGATGGTTATGAAGGGCGAAATTTCCGACTCCAAAACCGTTGCACTTGTGCTTAAGGTTGCAAGGCTCAAGGAAGAGGGTGCACTCTGATGAAGGATTTCATAGTTGCCTCCGCTTCACCCAGAAGAAAAGAAATTCTTGAAAACGGCGGCTATACCTTCAGAATTATTCCCTCTCACTGTGATGAAACCATAAAAGATAAGCTCAGCCCCGAAGAAACAGTCAGGGAGCTTTCAAAAAGAAAGGCAATGTCTGTGCTGAAAGAAAATCAGAACAGTGTTGTTCTCGGCTGTGATACCGTTGTTGCCTTGGGTGACGAAATTCTCGGAAAGCCCTCAGACAGAGAAGAAGCTTTTCTTATGATTAAAAATCTTTCGGGAAAAACTCATAAGGTCTGCACGGGAGTGTGCATAGCCGAAGAGGGCAGAGAGGAAACCTTTCTGTCGGTTGCAAAGGTTGAGTTTTATGAAATTTCCGACGAAACTGCAAGAAGCTATGTAGAAACGGGTGAGTGCGACGACAAGGCAGGAGCCTACGGCATACAGGGTCTTGGCGGCACTTTTGTAAAAAGCATAAAAGGTGACTACTACGCAATTGTGGGTCTGCCATTTGCCGAAACTGTAAGAGTTCTTTCTTCTTTCGGAATTGAAGGGAAAATAAAGTTCTGATTTCTGACAGATGCCTTTTGGTGTCTGTCAAAATTTTTAGGTAAAATTATATGAATTTTTTTGTATTGCTATTGAGTAAAAGCTGATTTTAAGATATAATAATAGAATAAATTATAATGAGTTATTATGTCTTGAATCCGGACATCTTAAAAAACTCTGATGTCCTACAAAAAGGAGTATAAAAATATGTTATTTTCTCAGGATATAGGAATAGACCTCGGTACTGCCAATACCCTTGTTTTCGTAAGGGGAAAGGGTATTGTTATCCGTGAGCCCTCTGTTGTCGCAATCAATGTAAGTGCACGTCCCGCAAAGGTTGTTGCAGTGGGTAAAGAGGCAAAGGAAATGATAGGCAGAACTCCCGGCTCAATTGCAGCCATGCGCCCCATTACCGACGGCGTAATTGCTGATTTCGACATCACCTGCGAAATGCTCAAGAAGTTCATTCAGAAGGCTCTCGGCGGCTCATATTTTACAAAAGCGAGAGTTGTAATCTGTATTCCCACAGGTGTTACTGAGGTTGAAAGAAGAAACGTGCACGACGTTGCAATTGAAGCAGGCGCAAAATATGTAAGTCTTATTGAAGAGACAATGGCTGCTGCAATCGGCGCAGGACTTCCCGTAAGCGATGCAGTGGGCAGTATGATTGTCGACATCGGCGGCGGCACTTCAGAGGTTGCGGTTATTTCCTTAGGTGATATTGTTACCTCAAAATCAGTGAGAGTTGCAGGCGATACCTTCGACAGCGCAATCAGCCAGTACATCAAAAAGAAATATAACCTTCTTGTTGGCGAAAGAACTGCAGAGGATATCAAAATCAAAATCGGTTCCGCAATTGCCTATGAGGGCGAAGGCAAAATGGAGGTAAAGGGCAGAAATCTCGTGGATGGTCTGCCTAAGAATGTTACAATCACAAGCGAGGAAATCAGAGAAGCACTTTCAGATTCAGTAAATCTTATTCTTGATGCTGTAAAGTCAACTCTTGAAAAAACTCCTCCCGAGCTTTCAGCAGATATTATGGAGCACGGAATCACTCTTACAGGCGGTGGAGCTCTTCTCAGAGGAATCGACAAGCTGATTGCCCAACAGACGGGAATGCCCGTTAATATAGCTGATAACCCCCTTGATTCAGTTGCTGACGGAACAGGTATTTTCCTTGAGTCAGACGTTCTCGGCAAGGTTGGAAAGAAACTTTAATTCATTCATAGACAAGGTGAATAAAAATGCTACAGTTTTTAAAAGGAAGAAAATTCAGAACTTTTATTCTGGTAATTTGCGCCCTTCTTTTAGGCTGTGTCCTTGCAATGGTTTCAAGCGGTGCCTCCTCACCGGTTACAAATGCGGTAAGCATAGTTTTCCGCCCCGTTCAGAAGCTTGCCGACACTGTCAGCGACAAAATTCAGGACGCAGGAGATTACTTCAGAAGCTCTGCAAGCTACAAAAGCGAAAACGAAAGGCTCAAGCAGAAAATAGCTGAATATGAAAATCAGCTGGTAGAATATAACGATATGGCTCAGAAAATCAGCTCCTATGAAACCATGCTTGGTGTAAAGGAGGAAAACCCTGATTTTGAGCTGTGCAGTGCTGATATTATCGGAACAGACGGCGAGGGTATGTTTACCTCACTTATAATCGATAAAGGCAGAAATCATAATGTTTCGGCAAACGACCCCGTTGTATTCGGCAATTATCTTGTGGGAATCGTAAAGAAGTCGTACCCCTCTTACAGTGTGGTTGAGTCCATTCTCAACCCCGGTATCAACATCAGTGCCATTGAAAGCAAAACAAGAGAGGTCGCTTATGTAACAACAGACGCAGAACACGCCGAAAACGGTCTTTGCCTTATGGAAAGTCTTGACAGAACAACTGCCATAACTCCCGGCGGGCTTGTGCTCACCTCAGGTATCGGTGCTCTTTATCCCAAGGGACTTATAATCGGCTCTGTAAAGGAAATAGGCGAGAGCAAGTTTGAGCTTTCATCGTATGCGGTTATCGAACCCGGCGTGAGTATTGACGAGCTTGAAGACGTGTTTGTAATTACCGGCTTTGACGGCCAGGGAATAGAAGAAAGTATTGACTAAAATGAGAGGAAGGTGAAAGGTTTGGATTTCGGAAGCAGAAAGAATCTGTATAAAAAATACGGCTTATACGCACTGGTTATAATAATTTCGGCAGTGTGTAACCTTTCCGGATTCATACCTGACGTTTTCTCTGCAGAGGCTATGATAATGGTGCCGCTGTGTGTTGCAATTGCACTTCACGAAAAGAGCATTCCCGGTATGGCTTTCGGTGTTTTGTGCGGAGCCTTGTGGGACATTTCCTCTGCTCAGGCAGACGGCTATTACACGGTAATGCTTGCCACTGCAGGCTTTATTGCAGGAAGTCTCTCTGCTTTTTTGATGAGAAACAACGTTTTTTCCTGCATACTTCTGACCTTCACCTCAACGGCAGTGTGCAATATTGTCCACTGGGTGCTTTTCTATCTGAGAAAAGGCTACGACGGAGCCTTCAGCATACTTTTCAGGTATTATCTGCCCTCAGCAGTTTATACTCTTGTTTTCGGGGCAATATTCTATTATGTTATAAACTATATTTACAAAGAAACAAAGCAGAAGAAAAAACACTGAACCACAAAAAAACAACTGATGTAAAGGAGTGATAAAAATGCAGAGTAAATTTGAAAAACGCCGTTTCTTTTCTGTTTTTGCAATTGTGTGCTGCATTTTTGCAGTTTTCCTTGTGCATCTTTTTGAACTTCAGGTTGTAGGGAAAAACGAAGGCGCAAACACAGTGGTTTCCGTTGTTGATGTGCCCGTTGAAGCTGTAAGAGGTGAAATACTGGACCGTAACGGTTATCCTCTTGCAACAAATAAAAAGGTAAATAAAATCATTTTCAACTACTCCGCCTTTCCTAAGGAGTACGAGGAAAGAAACAGAATTATTCTCAAGCTTATTACACTTTTCGACAAAAACAAAACTGAGTGGAATGATAATCTTCCTATTGAAGTTGGCAAAAACGGAACGCTCAGATTTTCAAAGGACAAGGATAACGAGATTTCGTATCTGAAGAGTGAAGCCTTCCTTGATCTTAACTATTACGCAACTGTTGAAAACTGCTTCAATGCCCTTGTAACGAGGTATAATCTTGAAGTTTATCCAGTATCTCAGGCGAGAGATATTGCTTCGGTTTACTACTATATGGTAAAAAGCGGCTTCAACGCAGGCAGAAACTATGAATTTGCAACAGATGTTTCAAATGAGCTTGTTTCTCTTCTCAAGGAGAAAACAGCCGAGCTCCCCGGTGTTGAAATTGAGGTAACCTATGAGCGCTCTTATCCCGACGGTACACTTGCACCTCACGTTCTCGGAAGAGTCGGTGCTATTACTCAGGAGGAGTATGAGAGCAAAAAGGAAGATGGATATACCCTTAACGATAATATCGGTAAAAGCGGTGTTGAATCCGCAATGGAAAGCTATCTTCGCGGCATCAACGGCGTAAAAACAATCACCACCGACGCTGAGGGTAACAAAACCGAAGAGTTTACGGTTGACCCCATAAACGGCAATACTGTAATGCTCACTATTGATAAGGATATCCAGAAGGTTGCTCAGGACGCTCTTGCGGACGGCATAAAAAAGCTTCAGACCAACCTTAACAGAATTTATCCTCTTACAGGTGCCGTTGTTGTTATGGATACGAGAAACAACGATTGCCTTGCTATTGCATCGTATCCCAATTATAACAACTCAACCTATGATAAAAACTCAGCAAAGCTCAACAAGGACGAGAGAAAGCCTCTTTGGAACAGAGCTTTGAGAAGTACCTATTCACCGGGCTCAACGGTAAAGCCTGCAGTTTCTATGGCGGGTCTTGAAGAGGGTGTTGTAACCGACGAAACCTACATCTACTGTACGGGTATTTACAAGCATTATCAGGACTATCAGCCCGGCTGTACGGGTGTTCACGGTGGACTTAATGTTGTAAGAGCGATTTACCATTCATGTAACATCTATTTCTACGAAACTGCAAGAAGACTCGGTATTGAAAAGCTGAACAGCTATTTCAAAATGTTCGGTCTCGGTGAGCCGACAGGCATTGAGCTTTATGAAAGTACAGGTACTGTTGACTCTGTTGAATTCAGAGAAAACAGAGGCGAAATATGGACTCCCGGTCTTACAATTCAGGCAGGTATCGGTCACGCGGATAACAGATTCACTCCCATTCAGCTTTGCTCTTATGTTTCAACAATTGCAAACAGAGGTATAAGATATAAGGCTCACGTGGTAAAGGGTGTAAAATCTCCCGACCTTTCAGAAACAATTATGCAGTCAAAAAATGAAATTTTATCTCAGGCTGATTTCAAAAAGGAAAACTGGGACCTTGTACATGAAGGTATGCTCCTTGTTGGTACACAGAGCTATGCAAACTTCTCAAATGCACCTGTAAAGGTTGCAGCCAAAACAGGTACAACAACAGTTTTCAAAAGAGTAAACGGTGCAAAAATTGAAACCTATAACGGCTTCCTTATTACCTTTGCACCTTATGAAAATCCTGAAATTGCAATCTGTGTTGCAGTTGAGGGTGCAGGCAGCGGTGGTTCAACTGCTCCTGTTGCGGCTGCTATTATGGAGTATTACTTCAGAACAAACAATGTAGACGAAAACAATCTTGACGAAAACACTTTGCTTAAGTAAAGGTGGGGGAAAAGTGGCTAAAAAAATTGCAATTGCATCAGGTAAGGGCGGAGTAGGAAAATCCTCTCTTACCGTCGGTATAGGAAAGGCTCTTGCAGCAAGAGGAAAAAAGGTTCTTCTTATTGACTGCGACTGCCTTAAAAGCATTGACCTTCTTACGGGTATAACTGAGTTCCTTTTATATAACTGGGGCGACGTTATAAAAGAAAGATGCGAAAGTGAAAACGCTCTTTATTCTGCAGGTGACGTAAGTGTAATTACCTGCCCCGATTCTTATGACGATATTACAGAAGAGCAGATGAAATCCCTTGTCAGAAAATACGAGGACGATTTCGATTACATACTGCTTGATTCTCCTGCGGGAATAGATAAGGGGCTTTCCCTTTCCTGCAGTGTGGCAGACAGAGGTCTGGTTGTTTCAACTCCCGACCTTGTGTGTGTAAGAAGTGCCTGCATTGCCGCAAGAGAAATGGCAAAGCACGGAGTAACCGACACAAGACTCATTATCAACCGTGTGAAAAAAAGAGACGTTACAAAGGGCAGACTTCTCAACGTGGACAGCGTAATAGATTCAACTGAAATTCAGCTTATCGGTGTTGTGCCTGAGGACGCAAAAATCCGTCTCGGCTCAATGGGTCAGGGTATCTTCAAAAAAGGTCAGGTATCCTACAAGGCGTTTTGCAACATAGCCTCAAGAATTGACGGAGAAAGTGTGCCGCTTAAATTTTGATTGTTTTTCGGTAGCTTAAGGTCATAACTTCTTAAAATTTTTACGTTGTTTTTTAATGATTTCTATTGCATTTCGACATTATTTTTGTTATGATAAACAGGAATAGGAAAAATACCCAACGATTAACGAAAGGTGGAGGAGATAATGAATATTGCTCTCATTGCTCATGACGCAAAAAAAGAACTTATGACACAGTTTTGCATCGCTTACTGCGGAACATTAAGTAAACATTCACTTTGCGCAACAGGAACAACAGGTAAGATGGTCGGCGAAGCAACCGGTCTTGAAATCACAAGATTTCTTTGCGGTTATCAGGGCGGCGAAGAACAGATTGCGTCCAGAATAGCATGTAACGAAATAGATCTTCTTCTGCTTTTCAGAGACCCTCTCACAGCAAAGCCCAACGAGCCCAACGAAGCAAACCTTTTAAGACTTTGCGACGTTCATAATATTCCCGTTGCAACAAACCTTGCAACAGCTGAGGCTCTTGTTCACGCCCTTGAAAGAGGCGACCTTGATTGGAGAGACATTGTTAATCCCAAGCGTGCTTAAAAGATAAATATTCTAAAAGCTGAGACGGAAAAGAGTACTTTTATTTCTGCGTTCAGAGAGAGGTGCAAAAGCTGAAAGCACCTTACGTAAAGAGTAAAGGGAAGACATTCCCGAGCTGACGAAAGTCCGTTTGCCGCGTTAAGGCACACCAGAGAGGAGCATTTAATGCTCAACAGGGGTGGCACCGTGGAGTTTTACGCTTCATCCCCAATGTGGCCTTAGGGCTGTGTTGGCGATGGAGTGTTTTGTTTTTATATATTTTTGGAGGTAAAATAATGGCATTAGTAACCAAATCAATCAAAGGCACTCAGGATGTGCTTCCGGGCGAAAGCCATAAGTGGCAGTATCTTGAGCAGGCTGTTTTAGAACAGGCTAAAAACTACGGCTATAAAGAAATCAGGGTTCCCGTTTTTGAACACACTGAGCTTTTCCAGAGAGGTGTAGGTGACACAACCGACGTTGTGCAGAAAGAAATGTACACCTTTGAGGATAAGGGCGGCCGTTCAATCACTCTTCGCCCTGAGGGTACAGCAGGTGTAGTGCGTTCATACCTTGAGCACGGTCTTTTCAATGAACCGGCTCCCATGAAGCTCTGCTATACAATTTCCTGCTACCGTTACGAAAAGCCCCAGGCAGGCAGACTCCGTGAATTCCATCAGTTCGGCTGTGAGTGCTTCGGTACATCTTCACCTGCTGCAGATGCTGAGGTTATTTCACTTATCAACGACATTTTCACCCACCTCGGGCTTAAAAACTACGACATTCAGATTAACTCAATCGGCTGTCCCGAATGCAGAAAGACCTATCACGAGGCTCTCAAAGCTTACTTTGAAAGCAAAAAGGCTGACCTTTGCGGCACCTGTAATGAGCGCCTTGACAGAAACCCCATGAGAATTCTCGACTGCAAAAGCCCCGTCTGCTCAGAAATCGCAAAGGATGCTCCCAAGGTGACAGATTATCTCTGTGAAGAGTGTGAAAACCACTTCAAATCAACAAAGAGCTACCTTGATGCTATGGGTATTCAGTACACCGTTAACCCCACAATTGTACGTGGCCTTGACTACTACACCAAAACCGTTTTCGAGTTCGTATCAACAGAAATCGGCGCTCAGGGAACAATCTGCGGCGGCGGACGTTATGACGGCCTTGTTGAAGAGGTTGGCGGACCCAAGACACCGGCTCTCGGTTTTGCTATGGGGCTTGAAAGACTTATGCTTCTTCTCAAGGCTCAGAATGTGCCCTTCCCCGAAGAGAAAAAGTGCGACCTCTACATCGCATCAATGGGCGAAAACGCAAACGTAAAAGCTGCTCAACTTGCAACTGACCTTCGTCAGGAGGGCTTCACAGTGCTTTACGATATCGTAGGCCGTTCAGTAAAGGCTCAGATGAAGTTTGCTAACAAGGTTGGCGCTATGTACACCGTTGTTCTCGGCGACAGCGAGCTTGAAGAGGGCAAGGCTAAGCTTAAGAATATGGAAAACGGCGAAGAGCAGGAAATTTCCATTGAAGCTTTTGACGAAGAATTTATGCGAATTTCCATCAATGAAAGTCTCAAGGAGCTTACAGATTTAGGCTACGAAACAAACATTGATGTTGAATCAATATTAAACGGAAACTTATTCTGATTGGAGGATATAACTATGGATTTTATGACAGGACTTAAAAGAACAGACTACTGCGGCACCTTTACTGCAAAGGACTGCGGACGTGAGGTTGTTGTTGCAGGCTGGGTACAGAGACAAAGAGACCTTGGTGCTCTTATCTTCGTTGATTTAAGAGACAGAACAGGTATTGTTCAGCTTGCATTTGACGACACAACAGCTAAGGAAATTTTTGATAAGGCTTTTACAGTAAGAAGCGAATATGTGCTTATGGCTAAGGGTACAGTAAGAGAGCGTTCATCAAAGAATATGGACATTCCCACAGGCGAAATTGAAATTTTCGTAACAGATCTTCGTGTGCTTTCAAAGAGTGAAACACCTCCCTTTGAAATTATCGAAAACTGCCCCACAGCAGAGCTTACAAGACTTAAATACCGTTACCTTGACCTTCGCCGTCCCGACCTTCAGGGCAACATTCTTATGCGTCACAGAATTACAAAGATTACCCGTGACTACTTTGATGAAAACGGTTTCATTGAAATTGAAACTCCTATGCTTATCAAGTCAACTCCCGAAGGTGCAAGAGACTTCCTTGTACCCTCAAGAATCCACAAGGGCAGCTTCTACGCACTTCCTCAGTCACCTCAGCTTTACAAGCAGCTTTCAATGGTTGCAGGCTTTGACAGATATATGCAGATTGCCCGTTGCTTCCGCGACGAAGACCTTCGTGCAGACCGTCAGCCGGAATTCACACAGATTGACCTTGAAATGAGCTTCATTGACAAGGAAGATATCCTTTCACTTATCGAAGGCTTTATGAAGAGAGTATTCAAAGAGGCTCTCGACGTTGAAATTGAAACACCCCTTCCCAGACTCACATATAAAGAGGCTATGGAGCGTTACGGCTCAGACAAGCCCGACACAAGATACGCTATGGAAATCACTGACATCAGCGATATCGTTGCTTCCTGCGGCTTCGGTGTATTCAGCGGTGCTGTTGCAAATGGCGGTAAGGTTGCTGCAATTACAGCTAAAAATGCTTTCTCAGTTCTTACAAGAAAAGAAGTTGATAAGCTTACAGAAGAAGCAAGAGGTATCGGTGCAAAGGGTCTTGCATGGGCAAGAATTGCAGAAGACGGCACAGTTGCTTCATCCTTTGCTAAGTTTATGACAGATGACGAAATGAACGCAATCAAGGAAAAATGCGGCGCAGAAAACGGCGACGTTATCCTTATTGTTGCAGACAAGAAGGACCTTACTCTTTCGGTTCTCGGCTCACTCAGACAGATTGTTGCAAGAAAGCTTGACATTATTCCCGAAGATAAGTACAACCTTCTCTGGGTTGTTGAATTCCCGTTCTTTGACTGGGATGAAGAGCTTGGTCAGTTTGTTGCTATGCATCATCCGTTCACTTCACCTCTTGATGAGTGTCTTGAATATCTTGAAACAGATAAGGCTCAGGTAAGAGCAAACGCATACGACCTTGTACTCAACGGCATTGAGCTTGCAAGCGGTTCAATCAGAATCACCAACCCCGACCTTCAGAAGAGAATCTTCAATCTTCTCGGCCTTTCAGACGAAGAAGCACACGAAAAGTTCGGCTTCCTTACAGATGCGTTCAAATACGGTGCACCTCCTCACGGCGGTATCGGCCTTGGTCTTGACAGACTTGTTATGCAGATGCTGAAGCTTGAAACACTCCGTGACTGTATTGCATTCCCGAAGGTACAGAATGCAAGCGAGCCTATGACAGAGTGTCCCGCAAAGGTTGACAACGACCAGCTCATTATGCTCGGAATCGAGTGCAAAACAGAAGAATAAGCAAAAATTCATATCCCTTTGCCGTAAATCCTGCGGCAAAGGGATTTTTTTCACTTTCATAATACAATTTTAATAAAATAATTGGACGTTTTCGGTTGACAGAAATTCAAAAAGGTTGTATCATATAATCTGTATAATGATGTAAAACTATCTCTATATAAATACTACTATTGAAGGAGATTTGCTGAAATGAAAAAAGCTTTGACACTTGTTTTGGCACTCACAATGATTTTGGCTCTGGCTGTGTGTCCGGTTTCTGCGGCGTACAGCTCAGTTTCATCGCTTATTCCTCAACTTGATCCCGGTGAAACAAGAAGAGAGACTGAGTACAGCTATGCGTGGTTAGATCAGCTTATTATCAGAGATGATGCAACTGCAGCTGTGGCAACAACAGTTGTACCCAAACCCACAGACTATCCCTACAGCCATACATACGAAGAATATATTGAGGAAGTAAATCAGTACGCGGCACTTAAAAGTCTCGATGAAAACACAGTTGCTTCTTCCTATGAAGAAATTATGAGCCTTGTTTATTATTCTGTTGTTGCTCTCGGTATGACAGACGAATACGATGTTATGGAAGAGTATCTCCGTGACTACGGTATCACAATTCCCGATGAGCCTGCAGGTCAGGATAAAATCAACGTTGCTGTTGTTTATGCAGCTCTCAAATATGATGCAGTTTATGCCCTTTACGGCAAGAAGGTTTCAATTCCTGTCGGTGTAAGCCTTGACAGTGCAAGCGTAATTATTTTTTCATCACTTGCAGGTATTATGCTTCCCTCAGGTGTTGATTCATTCCCCGGACTTGCTGTTCATACCGTAAAGAATTACGTAAGCGAATTTGACGACCTTCCCGTAAGCAAGAATCCTTCTGCTGCAGAGGTTTTCCATTGGGCAAAGGTAATCGTTGCTTCATCAGCTGACTCAAACGAAGATGATATAGGTGACTATGAAGTTTCAAAAATGGCTTACGATATGGTACATCCCGACGATAAGCTTTATGTTGATAACGCTTATTTCGCAACCATTCTCAACACTGCTTATGACGTAACTCTCGACGCAGACGCTCTCGGTACTGCAGTAGAAAGCGGAAACGAAACAGCAGTTCAGAAGCTTATTCTTGAAACAATGCTCTCTGAAAAGAACGTAAGAACAAGCAGCAGTATGAACACAAAGGAGCTTTTTGAGCTTGCTTGCGAAAACGGTTGCTTCAATCTTGAGGACGAATTCTATTCAGATGTTTTCAATTATGATATTACAATTGCTCAGGACAGAGAAAAAATCTGGTTTACTCCTTTCTCAGTTGCAGACCAGCTTGAGGACGGAAACGTTAAGGCTACAACAATGACACTTAACGGCGTTGCTGCAGGTCACAACAAAACAACAGGTCTTGATCTCGACCCCGCAAAGGAGAACGAAACAATCGTTCTTACCGTTGATTATAACGATGGAATCAGGGCACAGAGTGCAACTTACACCTTCAACATTATCAAGGATAAGGCGCTTAACGGCGTTAAGGTTCAGAGCGGCAAGGACCTTGTAGCTCAGGTTGAATCTGTAGCAGGCGCAGTTAACCCCTCAGGCAACGACAAGGTTAACGAAATTATCGACGGCGTTGTGGACTACGCTCAGAATGAGCTTCCCGAATTTTCAACAACTCCTGACGGCGATGTTCTCACAACCTTCGGATATGGCGAAGGTCAGAACGTACCCGGTGACGGAACAAGCAACACAGACGGTTACAAGTTCGGTTATCTTCAGGATTTACTTAACGGCAAATATGCAACTGACGCTGACGGAAACATTCTCACAACAAAGGGTGCATCATTTGTTGGCGTTGAAGACGAAAATGAAGGTGATTCATTCGTACAGAAAGCAACAACAGTTGTGAAAGAAAATCCTGAAATTGTTGCTGCTCCCACAAGTATTATCGCTCTCGGCGCTCTTGCAGGTTACCTTATGACAAGAAAGCACCGTGACAGTGAAATGTACAGCTTCAAAGATGACGAAGGCGAAGAAGCTGAGGAATCAGAAGAAGAATAATGGATGAAAATTTATACTCCCTCAGTTGGTTGAGGGAGTATTTTTTTGTAGTATGAAGTGGTTTTATTGGTAAAAAAATAATAAAAATACATTAAAAACTATGCATTTGTACTTGACTTATTATGCAATTTGTTTTAAAATATATAGGATGGTTGTAATATGAGCATCTTTGTGCTCTTTTTCCAATCATATGATAATGAGTACATTATCATTCGAGTAACATTACTGTAATTCTTTTGATGAAAGCGTATATTAGTGTTAATTATTTTTACAACTAATTTTTAAAAGAAGGAGGTGCTGCTACTTTGGAAATGAAGACAATTATAATTGCTGCAATTTGCGCTGCGATTTTTGGTGTTATAGGTTTTGTTCTTGGTGAATTACACAGAAAAAAGACTGCTGAAGGCCTCATCGGCTCTGCCAATGAGGAAGCAACCCGCATTGTTAACCAGGCTGTTAATGAAGCAGAAACCAAAAAGCGTGAAGCTGTAATTGAAGCAAAGGATGAAATTCATAAACTCAGAAATGAAACCGAGCGTGAGCTGCGTGAAAGAAGAAACGAAGTTCAACGTCAGGAGAGAAGAATAATCCAGAAAGAAGAAAGTCTTGACAAAAAGACCGAAACTCTTGAGAAAAAAGAAGAACAGCTTGATGAAAAAATCAAACAGGCTGAAAACCAACTTTCCGAAGCAGAAAGCATCAAAAGAAGTCAGTTAGAAATGCTTGAAAAAATCTCGGGATATACAAAAGAGCAGGCTAAGGTTGACCTTCTTGCAAGTCTTGAAGAATCTCTTAAGAGAGAAAAGGCTGTCAAGATTATGGAATACGAGCAGACTCTCCGTGAGGAATCAGAAAACCTCGCAAGAGAGATTGTTACAACTGCAATTCAGCGTTGTGCTGCCGACCATGCATCTGAGGCAACTGTTTCTGTTGTAGCTCTTCCCAACGATGAAATGAAGGGCAGAATTATCGGCCGTGAAGGCAGAAACATCAGAACACTTGAAACAATTACTGGTGTTGACCTTATTATTGACGACACTCCCGAAGCAATTACCCTTTCAAGCTTTGATCCCGTTCGCAGAGAGGTTGCAAGAATTACTCTTGAAAGACTTATCGCAGACGGCAGAATCCACCCCGCACTTATTGAAAAGATTCACGAAAAGGCAAAGCGTGAAGTTGAACAGACCTGTAAGCAGGCAGGTGAAAGAGCAGTTATTGATGCCGGCGTAAACGGTGTTCATAACGAGCTTGTTAAGCTTCTCGGCCGCCTTAAGTACCGTACCAGCTACGGACAGAACGTACTTAACCACTCACTTGAGGTTTCCTATATCGCAGGTCTTATGGCTTCTGAGCTTGGAATTGACGCTAAGCTTGCGAGAAGAGCAGGTCTTCTCCATGATATCGGTAAGGCAGTTGACCATCAGCAGGAAGGCTCACACATTGAGCTTGGTGTTGAGTATGCTAAGAAGTATAAGGAAAACGAAACCGTTATCAACGCAATCCATGCTCACCACGGCGACGTTGAGCCCAAGAGCATTGTTGCTTGCCTTGTTCAGGCTGCTGATGCAATTTCAGCTGCAAGACCCGGTGCAAGAAGAGAAAACCTTCAGAATTACATCAAGCGTCTTGAAACTCTTGAGCAGATTTCTGAATCCTTCAAGGGCGTTGAAAAGGCATTTGCAATTCAGGCAGGCCGTGAGGTAAGAATCCTTGTTAAGCCTGAAGTTATCAGCGATGAAGAGATGACACTTGTTGCTCGCAACATCGTTGAAAAAATCGAGCAGGAGCTTGAATATCCCGGTCAGATTAAGGTTAATCTTATCAGAGAAACAAGAACTGTGGATTACGCAAAATAAAAACTACGGGGCTGAATTTTCAGTCCCGTTTTTTTGGAGAAAAATATGGAAATACTTTTTGAAGATAAAGACGTAATCGTCGCAATAAAAGAAAGAGGACTCCTTTCGGAAGAAAACAGCAAGCCAAATATGGTAACTCATCTGAAGGAGCACACAAATGGCGAAATCTTTCCCGTGCACCGTCTTGACAAAGACGTAGGCGGAGTAATGGTCTATGCAAAGACAAAAAAGGCCGCCTCTGAGCTTTCAAAGCAGGCAGGGGACAGAACTATGGAAAAAACCTACCTTGCCGTTTTGCATGGAGCACCCGAGGGAAAAAGCGGAATTCTGGAGGATTTACTGTTTTTTGATAAAGGAAAGAATAAGAGCTTTACAGTTAAAAAAGAGCGTAAAGGGGTAAAAAAGGCTCTTTTAAGCTATAACGTGCTCAATGAAAAAGCTAAGCTTTCATTGGTGGAGGTGAAGCTTATGACGGGCAGAACCCATCAGATAAGAGTGCAGTTTGCATCAAGAAAAATGCCCCTTGTAGGTGACAGACGTTACGGAGCAAAGGACGACAGTAAAATTATTGCTCTCTGGTCAAAAGAGATATCATTTATTCATCCTGCAAAAGGAGAGAGAATGAGCTTTCAGAATTTGCCACAAGAAGAAATATTTGATTTATAAACACAACAGAGAGCGATCAGGTTGATACGCTCTCCGTTATGCTTTGTAGCAGAATTTTTCAGGGATACATATTTTAAAAATAAAAAGTGCGCTCCAACAAACGGAACGCACCGAAAAATGCGCCGTCATTTGTTGTCACGCAAATTTCTTCAACTAACATCGCAGGTAAGTTTATATAGGCGCACTTTTACCAAGAAAAAGTGTACCTACGATGTTATGAAATTACGTGACACCAATAATATATCATATATTCTCAAAAAAATCAATACATAAAAGAAATCCTTGCACCAGAAAGGTACAAGGATTTTTCGCATAGAATTATTATATTTATAAGTAATTAAACAAAAACTTTCAAATATAAATTATGCTTCTTCTTTCATCTTTGCAAAGCATTCGCTACAGAAAACATCTCTGCCTTCTGTGGGCTGGAAGGGAACCTTAGCCTCGCCGCCGCAGCTTGCGCAAGTTGCGATAAACATTTCTCTTGCGGGCTTAGCAGCATTCTTGCGTGCATCACGGCAAGCCTTACAACGCTGGGGTTCATTCTGGAAACCTTTTTCAGCATAGAATTCCTGCTCGCCTGCAGTAAAGATGAAGTCTGCGCCACATTCTTTGCATTTGAGTGTTTTGTCTTCGTACATGATTTTTTACCTCACTTGATTAAATAAATAGCCCTTTGTCGGAATTGCACCGATAACTAATCCTCACTTGAGTCGGGGCGAATTTCAGATTTGATTCTGAAGCTTTTCACGAAGCTTCTTTTTTGCTCGCTGAAGAGTTCCGTCAACTGCCTTTTGTGAAAGGTTAAGCTTTTCTGCAATATCGCTGTAGGAAACGCCGGAAAGATAAAGAGTAAGTACGGACTTTTCCTGCCTTGACAGCTGATTTTCGATTAAATCTGTAATCAGCTTTGCGTTGTTTTCAGAGATTAAAAGCTCTTCAGGAGTGTCGCGGTCAATAAAGGTTTCGCTGATTTGCTCGAGAGAAAGGAGCAAGGATTCGGGTATACGCTTGAGGGAGGTGCTTTTTCTCAAAAATGAGAGTATTCTGTTGCGGATGCATCGTGATGCGTAGGTCAGAAAAGAAGCCTTCGCAGTACCCTTGTAAGAATATACAGCGGAAAGAAAGCCTATCATACCCTCCTGAGAAAGGTCGGCACAAACGTCGCTGTTTTCCGCAAAGGTTGATGCAATACCAAAGGAAACTTTGCTGTATCTGAGGCTGAGCTCGCTTAAAGCCTTACGGTCGTTATTCTGTGAAAGCTCAACTAGCTGTTCGTCATTCATAGCAGAGTAACTAACCATTCAAAAGCCCTTTCAATACATACATTAATCCAATAGTAATTATTATGATTATAATAATATAAATTTTTTTGTTTGTCAATTGAATTTTTATACAAATTGTACAATTGCTTTTTGGTGGAATATTACAGCGTTTGAGGAGAAAATTGGTACAAAACAGAGAAAAATGTACAGTAAACAGTATAATGGGGCGTTCAGGGTAAATAAGGGAAAGCTCAGAAAGAAAACCGATTGCACTTCAGGAGTAAAGCAATCGGTTCTTTTGTTATTCAATTATTCCGCCGCCAACAACGTAATCTCCGTCGTACATAACAAGTGACTGACCTTTGGCAATTGCTCTGACAGGTTCGTCAAATTCAACAAAGAGGGTATCTTCGTCTGTCTGATGTACGGTAGCCCACTGCTCCTGATGCTTGTAACGCACCTTCGCCTTGACTCTTATGGGGGAATCAATACGGTCAAAGGGGATGAGATTTATGTTTTTGGCTGTCAGAGTTTTAGTGAAAAGGCTTTCGTTGTCAGAGAGAATCACGCGGTTGTTAATAACATCTTTTTCGCATACATACATAGGTGCGGGAAGTGCAAGGCCAAGGCCCTTTCTCTGACCTACAGTGTATCGGATTATGCCCTTGTGTTCGCCGAGGACTTTTCCGTCTCTTGTTACAAAGTTGCCTGAGGGGTAGGTTTTACCCGTTCTTTTTTCAATGAATGAAGCATAATCACCGTCGGGAACAAAGCAGATGTCCTGACTGTCCTTTCTGTTGGCATTGATGAAATCCATGCTCTCGGCAATTTCCCTGATTTCACTTTTGCAAAGTCCGCCTAAGGGGAATACAGAGTGGGAAAGCTGGTTTTGATTAAGCACGTAAAGTACATAGCTCTGGTCCTTCATTGTGTCTGTACCTTTTTTGAGAAGGTATCTGCCGTTTGGATCCTTTTCAATAATCGCATAATGCCCGGTGGCAATATTATCGTAGCCCTGCTCCTCGGCTTTTTTCAGCATAAGGTCAAATTTCATATGCTTGTTGCAGCATACGCAGGGGTTGGGAGTTGCCCCTTTTTCGTACGCAGTGAGAAAATCCTCAATAACGCAGTCGGAGAATTCCTTTCGAAGGTCGCTTACAAAAAACGGAATCTGAAGCTTACGGCAAACGTTTTCTGCGTCTCTGATGTCGTCGCCTGAGTTGAGAAGAGCCTCATCTTCACAGAAAAAACGGCAGTTCATACCCGCAACATCATAGCCCTGCTCTTTTAAAAGGAATGCAGCGACAGTACTGTCAACACCGCCACTCATACCAATCATCACTTTTTTTGACAAAGCCGTCACCTCCCTTGAAAATCTTTATAAATAGCCATGAGCAAAACGTCAAAAGTGTAGATATATCAACGCTTTTCGGGCATGGCAAGCCCGATTTATCACTCCAAAATATAGAAAGCAACCACCTAATATGGTATAATTTAATTGTAGAAAAACCAACCAAGGAGG
>JBGVGM010000124.1:0-22560 GCA_045121655.1 Acutalibacteraceae bacterium
GTTACGGTTTTGCTTTCGCCCTTTTCACAGGTAATAACCTTAACTTCTTCTGACAGACCGCAGGAAATTTCAATTGTCTGCGCAATATCTGAAGTAACAGTAACCGTAGCTTTACCTTCTTTAAGGTTCCATTTCAGCGAATCAACTACTGCTCTGCTTCTTGTTCTCACACCGCAGATTTCGCCGCTTTCAAAGCCTGAAGAGGGAAGCGAGGGAAGAACTTCAATTTCGCCTGAGAAGGAGTAAACAAGACTTTCGTTGATAATGCCGAGATAGCCGATTGCAAAGTCGGTGCAGTAACAGCTGTTTCTGTCATAGTCGTGGTTGGTCATAAGTGAATCGTAGTGAATCCAGTGGTTCATAAGATTTACGAGAGAATCGGTTACAGCTGCGCTGTCCTTGAGTCTTGCGGCAATTAAAGCTCTGTGAACAAGAGCGTGGCTCGCCTGATTTTCACTTGCTCTGTTTTCAATTGCCTGCTCAGAGGCTTTCTTGAGAGCTTCGTCGTCCTGAGTTTCAAACATAGGCCATACACAGTAAAGGTGACTCAGGTGGCGGTGAAGATTGTTTTCAGCAAATTCAGCAGCTGCCCATTCCTTGAGAGCGCCCGTTTCATCATAAAGATAGTCGGGTACATTTTCATAAAGCTCTTCCCAATATGAAGTATCTGCGTTTGCATCTACACTCTTCATAATGTCGATAAGCATTTCAAGGTTGCTCTTGCAGGCTGAAATGTCAATTGCAGCGTTGGCAACTGAGGGGCTGGGATAGTTTGAGGGGTTGTTTTCAGGTGAATAAGAGGGGAGAATTGCGTAACTTTCACCAACGGAAAGTGTTGTTTTACCTTTTTCGTAGTGAACGTTTCCGTTGGCATCGGTGTAGTATTCAGCGGACATCATCTGATCCCAATAGTTTGCACTCTTAGTGAGAAGTGGAAGAAGAATGTCAGTTCTTAAATCGAGGTAGCCCTTGTTCTGAAGAGAAGCAATTTCGCTGTCTGTAAGGTCGGCTTCTGTAAGTGAAAGAACTGATCTGAGTCTTTCAAGGCTGAATTCATCGGTAATGGGAATCTGAACGTCGCCGTAGCAAAGAAGAGTTTCATAAAGAGGCTGAAGCATCCAGCTTGTACCTGCGTTCCAGTAACGGAAGGGGTATGGGTAGCAGGTTTCGGTAATAACAGCCTTGTCACCGTCGGAGTTTACGGGAGCCTGAATTGCATCGGTAAAGCCGTGGGTTGCCTTGGCGTTTTCCTCCCAGTCGGGTACCTGACGGAGAATAAAGGAGGCGTAGCCGATATAAGCAGACTTCATATTACTTGTATTCATTGATGAGGTCTGCAGGTTTACATTGGCATCCATAGTGTATTTGCTGCCCCAACCGGGAGCCCATTCACCTGTCCACATACCGTAAAGTCTGGGTGTGGAGTAGCCTGCAGCGCAAAGATAAGCGTATCTGCCTGAATAGTAAGCTCTTTCAGCAAGGTCTGCCTTCAGGTCGGTTTTCTGATACTGCTTGAGAACAAGCTCTTCGTTAGGTGACTTGCTTATATCGTCGCCAAGGCTGAAAGTAACTGCATTATACTCTTCTGAGAAGATTTCTGCGTGCTTTTCAATTGCCTTTTCATAGCTGAAAGCACCGTCAACCGTGTACTTTTCAGCAACGTCGGAGGTCTGCTTTATGAGCTTTTCAACGAGAGTGTATGATTCAGCCTTTTCAAAATCCTCATATGCACCCATATCGTATGTTCTGTCAGAAACAGCAATAAGGTAAACGTTATCTGCACCTATGATTTTGATTGCAGGGTCTTTTTCGCCGCAGTACTGTGTATCTTTCACCTTTCCGATGGAAGTTTCGGTTTTAGTTCCGCCTTCGCATACAACATAAACTACAGTTGCATAACCGCCGTTTTTAAGCTCGCTGTTTTCGTAGTCGGGGTAGTGTGCAACAAAGCCGATGTAGTCTGCATTTTCGCCTACAAGCTTTTTATATCTGAGGTCAACCTCGCTGCCGTTTCCGTAATTTGCAAAGGTTGAGATATCATCTATGGAAAGAGTAAGATTAACCTTGCTTCCGGTTGATGATTTGCC
This sequence comes from Acutalibacteraceae bacterium, assembly GCA_045121655.1. GTDB lineage: Bacteria > Bacillota > Clostridia > Oscillospirales > Acutalibacteraceae > UBA6857. The sequence goes on from JBGVGM010000124.1 coordinate 2,088, forward strand.
GATTTTGGTAATGGTTACATTATCTGTCTGTGAGGTGAAGGTCTTACGTTCCCAAGTTCCTCTGATATCTGTGTATCTTACGCCTACCTGGGCAGTTTCATAGTCTGTGTATCTTATGTAGTTGGATTTTGTATGTTTGAACTGCTTGATTCTCAGAGCAGCACCGGGGTGGAAAGCGTAAACGTCATCATAGGAAGCGTTGTCAATAATATTTTCGCTGTTTGCAATATTCTGCTTTACAGTTTCAAGCTCGTGAGATGTGTCAGGACAGTAACGGACATTTCTGTTTGGCATAATAAAATGCATGTTCTGATAAATGAGAGTATCGCTGTAGGGTGAGCCGCTTGTGATAACACCCTGCAGACCGTTACCTGAAATCATACCCTGACGCCAGGTGTCGGTAACATTTTTTGAAGTCTGAGAAACCTGGTAGAAAAGCTCTGAGTATGAAGCTTTTGCGGGGTCTGAAAAAAGATCCTTTGAAGTTTCAAAAATATCCACGGGATTAAAGAAACCTCCTATCATTGAAAAAACTGTAAGAATTGTGCCGAGAATACGCATTACAACGCCCATAACTGACATCCTTTCATAATACATTTCTATAGCTTAATTTTACTCTTCTTCCTTCTGAAAACGCATAGCATTTTACGACACAGATTTATATATTTGACATATAATGATAATAAGCGTATAATCCTTACGGTGATAAAAATGAGAGAGCTTCATATAGGAAAATCCACATACAGAATAGTCAACATTTCAAGCGGAAAATTCAGCTCGGATATAAACGGTCACAGCCACGGCTCGGAAAGCTACGAAATACACTACTGCTTTGCAGGTAAGGGTGAACTTATTACAGATGGAAATTCGTACGCATTAAAGAAAAACTCACTTTACATTACAGGGCCTAACATCTGGCACAGACAGGTAATTGATAAAGCGCACCCGCTTGAAGAAATCTGTCTGTATATTCAGAAAACAAGTACGGGAACAGATATACTTTCATGCACCTTCAATGCCACCCATTTTTTTATAGGTGAGGCAAATAAAGCAATCAAAGAGCATTTCTCTGAGCTTGATTCCGTAACCTATCAGCAAAGCCTTTACGCTAAGGAAAAGCAGGTGCATCTTTCGGAACTGATAGTAACAGAGCTGTCTTTTCTGTATTCGTCGGAGCTTATTATGAGTGAGGAGGAAACTCCCGATGATAAAAAGTTTGTAATAATCGAAAATGCTTTTATTTTCGATTATATGAATATCACCCTGCCTGAGCTTTCTCAGAGATTGGGTCTGTCAGTACGTCAGACTCAGAGAATTCTTAAGGAATACTACGGAGTTACATTCAGGGAAAAGCAGGTAAGTGCGCGTCTTGAGGCTGCTTTTGTAAAACTGCAGAAGGGCAGGGCTGTAGGAGAGGTAGCTTATGAAGTGGGCTATGCTGATGTGCCGTCTTTTATACGTGCTTTCAGAACAAGATACGGAAAAACGCCGTCAAAAATCACTCAGTATGAAAGCAGATAAGCTATAATATTTGTTGTTATGAAAGAAAAAAAGGGTAAATTAAGGCTTTAAAGCGAAAAAGTTTAAAAATCTTTGTCTTTTCTTCTAAAACTTGTTGAAAATGATTTCACGTTGTAGTACAATATACTACTGTCAGCACATTGAATCCGGTTAAATTCAGGGTGCATAATTATATTAAATAAACTATATAACAGCTGTGTTTTACGGCTGCTATATTAAAAGGAAGGGTACATATGGATATTATTAAAGCTGCTGAAAGAATGAAGAACGTTCACTCTGACATCAGAGGTCCGTTGTTTGTGGAAGCTATGGATATGCGTGCAAGAGGTATTGATGTTTTAAGACTCAACACAGGCAACCCTGCAACTTTCGGCTTCAAGCTTCCCAAAAGCCTTGAGAATGCTCTCAAGGGTAACGAGCAGAAGGGTGTGGCTTACTGTGATTTCAAGGGTATGCCCGACGCAAGAGAAGCAATTTGCGAATATGAAAAAAGCAAGGGTATAGAAGGCATAGTACCCGATGATGTATTTATCGGTAACGGTGTCAGCGAGGTTGTAAACTTTGCTCTTATGCCTCTTTTAAATGAGGGCGATGAGGTTCTTGTTCCCTCACCAAGCTATTCACTCTGGGGTAATTCCGTATACCTTGCAAGCGGTAAGCCTGTTTTCTATCTTTGCGACGAAAAGGCAAACTGGTATCCCGATGTTGCAGATATCCGTTCAAAGGTAACCTCAAAAACAAAGGCTATCGTAATTATCAACCCTAACAATCCTACAGGTGCTCTTTATCCCAGGGAGCTTTTACTTGAAATTGTTGAAATCGCAAGAGAAAACGGTCTTATTATCTTCTCTGACGAAATTTATGACCGCCTTGTTATGGACGGACTTCAGCATATTTCAACCGCTTCACTTGCTCCCGATATTCCTGTTGTTACAATGAACGGCCTTTCAAAGTCACACCTTGTGTGCGGCTTCCGTTGCGGCTGGATGGTTCTCAGCGGTCCCCGTAACCTCACAGAGGAATACCGTAAGGGTATCATTCAGATGACCTCGCTTCGTCTTTGTGCAAACACTCTGCCTCAGCTTGTTATTCCCGCAGCTATTGCTGATATGGAAACACCCAATTCGATGGTTGCACCCGGCGGACGTATTTATGAGCAGAGAGAAGCAACCTGCTGTGAGCTGGAGAAAATTGACGGTATCAGCTTTGTTAAAAACAGCGCTGCATTCTATCTCTTCCCGAAGCTTGACGTTAAAAAGTTCAACATTACAGACGACAAAAAGTTTGCGTGGGATCTTCTTCACGCAACAAATATCCTTCTTATTCCCGGCAGCGGATTTGACTGGAAAGAGCCTGACCACTTCCGTATTGTAATGCTTCCCGAGGCTGAAGAGCTGAGAGCTGCTATGAGACGCATGGGCGAATTCCTTGACGGATATCATCAGAAATAAGCTCCCAAAAATATAAACTAACAGTCGGCACAACGTGTAAATTGTGCCGACTGATTTTGTTTGTAAAATTATCCTATTTCTATTTTAAAGCAGATTGGAAAATCATTCTGAATTTCGGTTTCAAGGTTGATTTTGAGATACTCTTTTGTTCTTTCAAAACGGACTTTCTCATCGCTGCCTAAAAGCTCAACGCTTTCAATAAGGTAATCGTGTTCACCGTGTCTGCAAAGAGTCTTTATTTTTACCTCTTTTGACGGACGCATCTGGAAAGCGTAAAGATAACCGTTTTTATATGTGAATCTGAAATCTTCACAGGTGAACTGTTTTTCATCGCCGTCTTTGAAGAAGCCTTCCTCAGCATTTACCTTGCCCTCACCGAATTGCTTGAAGAAGGTTGTTCCGTAAATGCCTTCGCCGTTTATTTTCAGCCACTCGCCTAAATCCAGAAGTACCTTTGTTTCCTCTTCAGTCATTGTGCCGTCAGCTTTAGGGCCTACGTTAATAAGCAGGTTGCCGTTTTTACTTACGATATCAACAAGGTCGCAGATAACCTGACGTGAGCTTTTGTACTCGTTGTCTTTTCTGTAGCCCCAGGAGCATTTTCCTATAGCAGTATCCGTCTGCCAGTAAATAGGGGAGATGTCTGTCAAAGCGCCCCGTTCAACGTCAAAGGTTGCAACAGTAGGGGGAAAGGCCTCGTGCTTATAGTTGATGGTAACCTCCTTGTTCCATTCCTCGGCACGGTTGTAGTAATAGGCCGCAAGCTTTTTAAGATAGGGCTTAAAGGAGTGATTGTGAATCCACCAGTCAAAATAAAGAACTGACGGCTGATACTTGTCAATAAGCTCGCAGGTGCGTACAAGCCAGTCCTGAAGCCATTCTTCGCTTGCTCCCTTTGAGAACGTGTCAGCGGTTGTTTTGTGAATAATTGCAGGGTCAAATTCTTCACTGTACACAGCAGGGCCGTAAAAGGAAGCGTATTTTTCATCGCTTACGTCGCTGTCGCAGAGCCTGCCGGGGTTCATAAAAAAGTAATGCTCTGCACGGTGGGTGGAAGCACAAAGCTCCAGTCCCTGCTTTTTACATTCAGCTTTAAGCTCGCCTACAACATCACGGCAGGGGCCCATTTCTTTTGCGTTCCAGGGGTTGAAGTCAGTGTCATACATAGCAAAGCCGTCGTGATGCTCAGCAACGGGCATTACATATTTTATACCCGCTTTTTTGAAAAGAGAAACCCATTCGGCAGCATCAAATTTTTCAGCCTTGAACATAGGAATGAAATCCTTGTAACCGAAATCCTTTTGCTCACCGTAGGTTATTCTGTGATGCTCAAATTCACGCACTGTTTTGTCGTACATACCTCTTGAGTACCACTCATTACCAAAGGCGGGTACGGAATAAACGCCCCAGTGAATAAACACGCCAAGCTTGTCGTGCATATACCAGTCGGGCACCTTGTGATGGGAAAGCGACGCCCAGTCAGCCTTGTATCTGCCTTTTTCAATAACCTTTTCAATTTTGTTAAGATATTCCTCGTGTGTCATAATGTTCTCCTCAAAAGTTAAGAGCTTTCTGTATGATAAAACCAAGTCGGAAGACTTGGTTTTTATAGGTGTTGCTTAATTATAACAATTAAGAATTAAATCAGAACTCTGCATTCATTACAGTAAAGGTCATTCTTTCCTGAATGCTGTTGCCACCGTGACCTAAACCGATTCCGCCGTGGTCGGAGGTTACAATAATGAGCCAGTCCTCGGTTTCATAGGTATCTCTATCTTTGATTGCTTCAAGAGTTTCAAAGCCGAAGGCATCGGATTGCTTGAAAGCTTCTTTGTATTTGGGGTTGTTGAATGAGAAGCCCAGGTTGTGTCCTGTTGAATCGGTGTGCTCATAAATAACAAAGATAAAATCAGCACAGTCCTCTTTTTTCACTTCCTCAAGAACAAATGCATGGGAAGCGTCATTGTTGTCGCATTTGTTGAAGCTTACGCCGAGGTTGTTTTCTTCACAATATTCTTTTTCAAGAAGGTATGTAGCGTTCTTTCTTGAAAAATGACCTGCCCACTTTGTAATGAAAGAAGCATTGTCGATTAATTTTTCTTCAGTGAGAGTTGTCATAAGAGTTTTTGTGTCAAGGCTCTTTGTTATATCGTTACCGGTAATGCCGTGAGTGTCTGCCCAAACACCGGTAAGAATTGAGCACCAGCCTGGTGCAGTTGAGGTATCCTGAGTGTTTTCTTCGGGATAGTTTACACCGCCGCAATAGGTAAGGTTAATTGAAGCTCCGTCATTGAGCATTGCACTGATAATGCTGTTTTCGCTCTGCTTTTCAGTAAGAATATCTGCACGGCAACCGTCAAAGCCGACGATGATAGCTTTCTTTTCTGTTTTTCCCTCAGGAAGCTCAGACTCAAAATGCTTTCTGATAACGTTATAAATCTCTGTCTGTGGGAGTGCAGTTTCAATGGTATTTTCATATCCTACTGAAGCGACATTTTCTCTGTACAATTCTTCAGTATCGTTCTTATCCTTGGAATAGCGCATAATGTAAAGACCGACAGATGTGCCGATTACAGCAAGAACAAGTAATACCGAAACAGCAGTGATTATGATTTTCTTTTTGTTTTTCATAGGGATTCTCCTTGTCTGTATTGTAAAATCTTGTAAAAATTGTATCACACTACACTCAAAAATTCAATATCGAAAAAGCTACTTAATAATAAACTTGCTTTTTTATCTGATATTTGATAATATAAAAACACAACAGTGACGGGAGACAGAAAATATGAAGCAATTAAAATTCTACGTAATGGCAGACCCTCATTTTTTTGATTCTGCTCTTGGCTGCAGCGGTAAAGAGTATGAAGATTTTATGCATTATGAGCAAAAGTGCTTTGCCGAGACAGAGAGCATAAACAAAAGCGTTTTTGAGTTTTTGAAAAACGCCAACGAGGCTGATATTGTACTTATAGCGGGAGACTTGTCCTTCAACGGTGAAAAGAAGAGCCACGAGGGCTTTATCAAGCTTCTTTACGAGCTGAAAAACAGCGGTAAAAAGATTTATGTTGTTACTGCTGACCACGACTTCAAGTGGAAAAGAGAGGATACCTTTGCTTTCGGTGAAAACGGAAGATACTCACCTGAACACACCGAAAGGGATGAGCTTATAGAGCTTTATAAGGATTTCGGCTTCGGCGATGCCATAGCTATTGATAAAGAGCATCTTTCCTATGTGGCACAGCTTTCCGATGATGTAAGACTAATGGTGCTTAACTGCGATTTGAAGAAGGACGGTAAATATTATTTCTTTGAAGAGCAGCGTGAGTGGATTGAAAAGCAGGCAGAAAAAGCAAGGGAAGATAATCAGACAATAGTAGCTATGTGTCATTATCCCATACTTCCCGGTCAGCCCTTATTCTCCCTTATTTCTCCCATGCTTATCAGAGATGCACATAAGTTCGCTTCTTTCCTTGCGGATAACGGTATACATATTATCTTTACGGGTCATATGCATAATCAGAGCATAAATGAACTTATAACTGAAAAGGGAAACAAGCTTTATGATATCACAACCGGCTCAGTTATTGCCAACCCTGCTTTTATCAGACTTGTGAAAATTTTGGACGAAGAAACGGTTGAAATAAAGAGTATTCCTACACCTGATTTTGAGTGGGACACTGATGACTGCAAAAAATATCTTGCTGATATGTTCGACAGAATGATAGTAAATCTCATTACCGATTTGAGAGACGATACTGAACGTGCTATGGGAAAATTCCACATAGAAGATAAGGGCATTATCAAAAAGGTTCTGCATCTTGCAGGAAAGCTTATCTGCAAGGTCAAGGTGGGTACTCTTGCAAAGCTTCTGCTTATCAGATGCGATAAGAGCATAAAAAATATGCGTATGCTTGATTATGCCACAGAGCTTGTAAGAGGCGTGTTTGAGGGCAATCAGACCTTCGTTGCAGGCACTACCAAGGGTGACGTGTGGATTAACCTGCTTAACAGAATACGCTTTATTCTGAAGAGAATTGACATCAAGGGCTGGGACGGCAAAAAAGCAGACCTATATGACATTCTTAAAAACACAGCAGGTAACTACGGCATTGACGATTACAATGCGACTCTGACAATAAAATAACATCTGAAAACAAAGCTGGAGTATTTGTATATGGGAATCCGCCCATCTGTAGGCTATCTTGAAATACCTGAAAACGACGAGCCTTGTTTCACGGCAGATACCCGTCAGGGAGTAGCAATAGGTTATATTGCTAAACCTACAGAAAAGTCAGCATAACAAAAAAGAGCAGGCTAAAACCTGCTCGATACATAACGAATTATATTAAATTAAACTATGAGGAAATGTAAAAAAGAAAAGTGAGTATTCACTTGTGTTATGAATACTCACTTTGGTGCGAGAGACGGGACTTGAACCCGTACGAGCTGCCCCACACGCCCCTCAAACGTGCGCGTCTGCCGATTCCGCCACTCTCGCATATTCTGTTTGCTTGCTTTCGCAACTGCCTGAATAATATAACATATATTTAGCTTCTTGTCAATACTTTTTTTGAAAAAAATCAAATCTTTTTAATTGCTTATTTTTGGCGCTCTAAAACTTCCGCCAGTCTTAATGCAGATTAAGATGCAGATAAAAATTAACAAAAAAGAGAATCAAAAACATTGACTTTTAATATCTATAATTATATAATTTTCTTTAGTTGTAAAATTATATACGTTGAGATAAAGGAGGCGGCTTTGTGAAGAATCTCGGCTACTATAACGGAAAATTCGGTGAAATTGAAGGAATGTCAATTCCTATGAATGACAGAGTCTGCTTTTTCGGTGATGGCGTTTACGATGCTACCTACAGCCGCAATTATAAGATTTTCACTCTTGATGAGCATATTGACCGAATCTACAACAGCGCTTCTTTTCTCGGTATGAATATTGCCCAGAGTAAGGACGAAATGAAAGAAATCCTTAAAGAAATGGTTTCTAAAATGGATACCGGTGAAAACTTTGTCTATTGGCAGGTTACCCGAGGTGCAGGGCCAAGAAATCACGTCTTTCCCGAAAACTGCAAAACCAATCTCTGGATTGCAATTTCTCACAGAGATATAGTTGACACCTACAAAAAAATCAAGCTCATCACAATGGAAGACACACGCTTTTTCCATTGTAACATAAAGACCCTTAACCTTATTCCGTCTGTTATCGCTTCTGAGAAAGCAAAGCAGGCAGGCTGTGATGAAACTGTTTTTCACAGAGGTGAAAGGGTTACCGAGTGCGCACACAGCAATGTTCATATTATCAAAGACGGTGTGTTTGTAACAGCGCCTACTGATAATCTTATTCTTCCCGGTATTGCAAGAGCCCACCTTATAAAGGCGTGCAAAAAGCTTGGAATACCTGTTTCCGAAACGCCCTACACTGTTGGCGAGCTTATGAATGCAGACGAAATTATCATATCCTCTGCAGGCTCACTTTGCCTTGCAGCTGAGGAAGTCGACGGTATAAAGGTTGGCGGAAAAGCACCTGAGCTTCTTAAAAAGCTTCAGGACGAGGTGCTGCGTGAATTTATAGAAGAAACAAACTGATTTTTACTTAATTCTGCGAAAGGAGATAAGCTTATGGCTGAACATGAGTTTTACAGAAGCTTTGCAAAAATAAATCTCAGCGCAATTGACCATAACCTCAGAGAGATTAAAAAGTCTCTTGCAAAGGGTGTGAAAACTCTTGCAGTTGTAAAAGCTGATGCTTACGGTCACGGTCTTGTACCTGTTTCAAAGCACATTCAGAAAGACGTTGACTATTTTGCAGTAGCGACGGTTGAAGATGCCCTTGAACTTCGTGAAAACGGAGTTGAAAAGCCGGTAATCATTCTTTCCTACGTCAGTCCCTTACAGTATGAAACTGTTATAGAAAACGACATTACTGCGACAATGTATAACGTTGAAGAAGCCGAAAATCTGTCAGCACTTGCTGAGAAAAAGGGCAAAAAGGTTAAGGTACACATTCCCGTTGATACAGGGATGGGCAGAATCGGCTTTATGCCTGATGAAGATGGCGTAAAGGCAGTCAGGCGCATATCTGAAATGAAAGGCATTTTCCTTGAGGGGCTTTTCAGCCACTACGCCTGTGCCGATTATGAGGATAAAACCGAATCTGACAAGCAGACGGAGCTTTTCGACAGATTTATATCTCTTCTTGAAAAGGAAGGCATAGAAATCCCCATTAAACATATGAATAACAGTGCAGGCACTATCGAAAACCTCAAGCAGTATGATATGTGCCGGGTAGGTATTGCTCTTTACGGACTTTATCCCTCAGACGAGGTGAATAAGGACAATATGAAGCTTACGCCGGCTATGGAAGTAATGAGTCATATTGTGCATATCAAAACTGTGGAAAAGGGCTTTAAAATAGGCTACGGACACATATATAAAGCTCCCTCTGAAAGAACAATAGCAACAGTTTCAATCGGCTATGCAGACGGATATAAGCGTTGCCTTACAGGTGTGGGCTATGTGCTTGCAAACGGTAAAAAAGCGCCCATTGTCGGAAAAATCTGTATGGACCAGTGTATGGTCGATATCACGGATATACCCGATTTAAAGGTCGGCGACAAGGTGGTAGTAATGGGAAAAAGCGGTAATGAGGAATTATCAGCTGAGCTTCTCGGCTCAATGTGCCACAGCTTCAACTATGAAATAATCTGCAGCTTTATGCCCAGAGTAATAAGAATCTACGAATAAAATCAGGGTGTCGGAAAACCGACACCCTTTCATTTGGCTTATCAGAACATCTTGTTAAGTCCGATGTTCATTTTTCTTGTGAGAGAAGTAAATGCTGTTTCAAAAGCGGAAGGCTCGGATTTTTCTCTGAGGCCTGCTGCAATCATTGCGTTTTCAAGCTCAGCAACAACGCTTTCCCATTTTGCTTCGTCAATAACCGTGGTCTGCTTTTCAGCGTTTACCTTGGCAATTGCGTTTTCAATTGCGTCGCACTTTTCCTTGCCGATTGCGTTTTTATCAGCTTTTTTGTATTCGCTTATCATATTGTCGGCGTTTCTTGTGTTTCTCTGACCGTTATACTGAGGATAAGCTTCGGGGTTTGAATAAACGTCAGTCATATTGTCGTCAATCATAAGCTCGGTTGCAAGTGAAAGACAAACATCGTTATACTGAAGAGCCTCGTGTGACTGACCTTTGAAGTACCAGGTAGTGCAGGGGAGAAGTCCCGTTGTGGGGTCAACCATACCGTCAGGTGAAAGGTGGTTGTGTGAGGGGTTGCTGCAATAAGTACCAACAGCCTTGTAGCCTTCACCGAGAGTTGTTCCGAGGTCTGCAAAGGTTGCTCCCATTGACGTTGAATCGCAGTTGATTATACCGTCGGAGTTTTCGAGCTTGTAATTCTTGCACAGGGGGAAGATGGGAAGGTCGTAGCAGACAATATCATAAACCTGAGCGCCTGAAGCAACAAGCTCCTTCATATTTTTGTTGAAGTCTTCACGTGCTTTCATAAAGGTGTCAACCTTCTGAGCGATAAGCTGATGCTCACTGTCGGAAAGCCACTTTGCACGTGCTTCTTCATAGTATCCGAGAGGACAGAGTGCCCAGAGCTGAGTGGTGTTTCTTGCAAGAGCTTCAACAACTCCGTCTGCAAGAGCGTAAAGAGCAGCCTTGAGAACGTCCTTCGGGAGAAAACGAAGAAGAATATTAACAAGATAAGCGCCATAGCTGTCGCCCATAAGGGTTTTCACAAGGTCGAAATAAAGAGCTTCATCGTCCTCAATGCTGAGATTGCCTGTAAGAAGGTCGCCAACGATGTCTGAGCCGTCAATTGCAGGAACAACGTAAACAATCTTTTTAATGAGGCTGTAGTCCTCCTTGTATGTACCGAGGTAAGAAACTGCAAGAGTACCGCCAAGGCTTATGGGGCAAAGGTTTACCTTCTTTGCGCCTGTTTTGGGGAGAACAACGTTATGGATATAATCGTGAAGATTCTTTGTGTTGGTTTCAATATCACCGATGGAGTCGTAGCCGAAATAGAAAACCTTATCCTCACCGATGATTTTACCGCATTTCTGAACGGGGATTCTGCTGTAGCAGAAGCTTTTCATAGCGGGAGTCATTTCAGCCATTGAGCCCATAAAGCAGGGGACTTCAACGTCGTTTTCGTAGTTACCCTCGCTGTCCTTGTGGATAGCGTAAAGCAAATCGTAAGCGCCCTTTTTCATAGCTTCCTTAAGTCCGATGTCACGTCTGAGAGCGATTGAACCAAGCAAAGCGGGGAGAATGTCGAAAATTGCGGTTTTGATATCTACCTCAAGAGGCCAGCCGGTTACGTAATCGCCTGAGCCGTCCTTAAGGCGGTCACCGTTTTCATCAAGGATAAAGGTGTCATTCTGACCGATGCCGTGAATGAGAACTACGGGAGTTTCCAGATCGTATGAGGGGGTGTAGGTGCTTTCTGCAGCAAAGGCATTAAGAGGCAAAGCCGAGAAAAGCAGAAGGGCCGCAAGAACGATACTGATGAGTTTTTTTGTTTTCATTGAAATCTCTCCTAGAAATTATTTGCAAAACAATTGTAGTACAACTTTAACAAACATTCAATAAGTTTGCCAAAATTCATTAAAAATTTATAAATATCAGCGTTGAAATGGGAATAAAAAAAGGCTCGGAAAATTCCGAGTCCTTGAGTGTCAAGCCCGCCTGATGCTGGAAATGACATTATAGAAAATTCTTTTATTCTGATTTCTGAAGACTAAAAGAAGGTTTATTGCCGTCTCTGTAAAAGAGATACATTCCGTCTTTGATTTTATATACTTCATAAGAATCAGGCTCCGAACCTACATAATCGGAAATTTCAATCATATTTCCTGAGATTTCCCACAATCCACCTGTTTTATAATTATTATCTATCGTTCCGTCTGCTTTAAATTCAACAGTTCTACCCGATATATCGGAATGATTCCATTCTCCTATAATGAATTTTTTGATATCCTTACCTGACAAAAGTTCATAGGAGTCTTTATTGGCATTGAAATATTCGGGTGCTGAACCAAAATAAGGAGCTTCAATATAATACAACAACGATACTTCATCGAGTTTTCTTTGGGCATCAGAAAAATCACCTGCATTTTCAAACATTCTGATTGCAGATTTATAATCTTCTTCGTTCGTAAGATTAATACCCTTGTTGTAGAAAATTTCTTTTTGTTTTTCGTCTATTGGTCTTATATTATACACATATGTTTCTTCGTCAACCGTAAGTTCCAATTTTAACGGTGAATCATTATTATCTCTGACTTCAATAGGAACCTCAATACAGGTCTGACAAGGCTTTGCTTGACTCAACGGAGGCAATTCAGTCTCATTGAAAACAAAAGAATGTGTATCAAATGAATAACAATATGTATATCCAAGTCCAGATTCTTCCTTAAACTCATAGTCATTGTTGTATATTAATTTAATCATACGATAGGGTACTGTAACTTTGGATTTGCCAACATTTTTTACTGTGTAATGTACTACAAAATGAACATTACCATTACTGCAAAACTTTTCACTATCGCCGTTAGGATTCCAGTTGTCGACAAATTCAGTATCCGTAATAGTAATTTCATAATCACCTACTGTTATAGTTTCATCTAAGTAGATAATATTATTAGAACTATTCCCACCACAAGCACAAAGCGAGAAGCATAAAATAACTGCTAAAAATAATGCTAAAATTTTCTTCATTTTAAAAATCCTTTCTTTTATATAATATTCCGTGGATAATTTTTCCTTTTCTCCTTCCTCAAAGCTACACCATTTCATCCCACAAATAAAAAAGTGCGCCAACCGAAGCTGACACACATAAAACGCAACTCCGATTGTCGCCAAACAAATCTTAATCACAAAAGGTAGACCCTATTGCCAATCAAGTGGAATTGCGTTTTTAACGAATTCTTTTTGATTGGCATAAAAAGATAAAAGGGCATAATACCCCTTAAGATAAAGCGGTATACCTTTTAAGCTATTAAGATTTGTTTGGCAATTTCATTTTAGCATTTATATGCGAAAAAATCAATACTTTTATTTTTATTATAATCGGGTGCGGGTGTCCCGCCCACACCTCTTCACTATTCCCCCTTACTTCTTACCTTCCAAAAATCCCGACAAAATCAAGGGAGAGGGAATAGTGAAGAGTGAAGAGGTAAAAAGTAAAAATCCCGCCCTCTTAAGAGAACGGGATTTTTGGTGAGGATGAGTGGGCTCGAACCACCGACCCCTTGCATGTCAAGCAAGTACTCTGACCAACTGAGCTACACCCTCAGGCGCTTTGTAATGTTAGCACATAGTAGAAATTTTGTCAAGGGACAACGCTGTCTTAATCCAAACTCAACAGATTTATGAACAATTTATATAATATGAAGTTTTTTTATTGACAATATTGCATATGTGTGATAGTATATACATAGAACATCGATGTATAGCTGTTCTATGTATATTTTTGAAAAAGGAGGAACATATTATGAACATTAAAAAAGAACTTACCAAAGGCAGCAGTGCAATGCTTGTTTTGTCAGTGCTTGAAAAGGAAGAACTTTATGGCTATATGATAATCAAGCGTATTGCCGAAAAAAGCGATAACACTTTTATGTTTAAGGAAGGTACTCTTTATCCTATCCTGCATAATTTTGAAGCTAATGGCTATGTGAAATCATACATTGTAGAAGCTGAAGGAAGAAAAAGAAAGTATTACAAGATAACAAAAAAAGGTCTTAAACAGCTTCAGGAGGTTAAAGAGGAGTGGAATGCTTATTCTCAGGCTGTAAGAAAGGTTATTGATGTTAATCCCTCTGCTGTTTTAGCATGATAGGGGGTGAGCTTATGAACAGAATTACAGATTTTGTAGATTCGTTTATACCTAAAAACATGCCCAAAAAGAAAGCTCTGTTATTGAAAGCCGAACTGACGTGTCACATTATTGATAAGGCTGATTTTTATAAGGAAATAGGTTATGATGATACGGAAAGTGTAAATAAAGCTATAGAAGATTTTGGTACAGATGAAACAGATAAAAAATTTATCTTTAACGAATTTGAAGAGCTGTATTCAGAGAAAAGCATTTTCAGTATAGCGGCTTTTGTTATAATTGCCCTTATGAATTATTTGTGTCTGCCGTTGGATTTATGGGTAACTTCAGCTGATTTTAACAGAGACCCTGACCCGGCCGGTGCATTTATGAGCTTCTTTATGATTTTTGTTGTGCTTTCTATGATTATATTTGCCAGAATTAAAAAGTACCGTAAAACACTCATTTCAATCGGCTTGATAAATACCTTGATTGCCGCAGTGCTTCTGGCAAGCTTTTATCCGCAAATGGCTTCGTACACAGTTGGGTATAACCTTGTTTATTTAATTGACGTTTTAACACCGATTTCTATGGGTCGCGTTATAGTTATGGCACTTGACGGTTTGTTTGTTATGGTAATATGGTTTGCGGTTTTGCTTTTGCCTGCTTTATATTGCTTTGTTGAAGCTGTCAGAATTAAAAAAGGGTTGGCAAAGGTGATTGCAAACCCGAAAAGAATATTTACAGTGTTCAGTGCAGTTTTTCTTGCAGTCACCGTGGTTTCCTGCTTGTTACAGCCTGTCAGTAAAAAATACGTTGACGATTATCCTGTGTGGTTTGACAATTACTACAATTACATATCAGATGTGTCACAGCAAAGATTTGATGAAATTGTAATTGGTAACAGCTACGCTGATATAAGTAATTGCCTTAAATCAGAGGGATATGTAACAACAGAAGAATATGAAAATACTCTTGACAGATTATCTAGAAAACAGTTCAGACAGAACCTTAAAGAGTTTAATTTTGCAGAAGGCTATGAAATCTGGTTTGTACCTGACAAATATACAGGCGGTAACGGCTTTGTAGGATTGAAGCATAAAGACGGAGTCATAACCGCTAAAGCTATCGGTAATTTGGAAAACAGTATGTATGACGGAAAAGGAAAAAATTTCGGTTATTCAAACGCTGAGTTCAACCATGATATGTATGCTGTTTTTGATTATTTCAAAGCTTTGAAAAAAGGCGACTCTGAAGCCGAGGTTATGAGCAGATTCGGTTCGGATCTCGGATTCATTTATTCAAGACGTTATTCTGTTGAGAACAGCAAGGCAACAAGTTATTACAGAATTTACTGCTACGGTGAGGTTAATCCGGCAGAGACTCTCTATTATAACAAAAATGACAGCAGATATATAGAGCTGACTTTTGAAGACGGACTTCTTGCAAAGGGAACAATGTACGACAAAGTAAATTCTGATAAGGGAACAGATGTAACCTATGAAAAAATCAGATAGTTAGATTTAAATTGAAAGTGAAAATCTACACACAGCAAAAGACTGCCGTTTTTACACGACAGTCTTAATTTTTAATTTAAAACCTTGAAAGCTTACCTGAAACAACGTCGGGGAAGTCGGTGATGATTCCGTCAACGCCAAGCTTTATCATCTTGTCAATATCCTTTTCCTTGTTGACTGTCCAGGGGTTAACCATAATGCCTGCACCCTGTGCCTTCTTTACATACTTCTCATCCACAAGCAGGTGGAAGGGGTGAAGGGCATCTGCACCGATTTCCTTTGCAAAGGAAACGGGCTTATACGCCATCCGGAAGAAAATCTTATGGTTGGGAGCATAAAGGAAGCCTGTTTTGCAGTTCTTGTCAATCTTCTTGGCTTCAACAAGGAGCTTGGGGTCAAAGGATGAAATAAGAAGCTTATCGAAAAGACCGTGCTCCTTAACTGCTTTGATTGTTTCGCTTACAATGGGTGTTCCTTCTTCCTTGGGACTTTTGATTTCGATATTGAGAACAGTAATGTCTGTTGTTTCAATGAAAGAGAGGAATTCGTCAATTGTGGGGATTCTTGTGCCCTTGAACTTGTCTGAGAAATACTTACCGAAGTCGTATTCTTTAAGCTCTTCGAGAGTTTTCTTTGCTACCTCACCGCAGCCGTCTGAGGTCTCGTCAATTGTGTAGTTGTGGCAGAGAACGATTTTGCCGTCTTTTGTGATATGTACGTCAGTTTCAAAACCGTCTGCACCGAGTGCATAACCCTTTTCAAAAGCGGGGAGAGTGTTCTGAGGAGCGTATCTGTTGGCACCTCTGTGAGAAATTACAAGTGTTTTAGCCATTTTAATCACCTTTCTCTTAAAAATTAATACCTTTTAACTATACCACTTATTACGATAAAAATCAACATAATTTTGATTTTGTACATAAGAAACATCAAGAAGCAAGAATTCTTAATATCTTAAAAAAACAGTTGACCGTTTTGTAAGTATTGTGATAAAATAATCTAAATATATTTATTTTTGCAGGAGATACGAATTATGAACGAAAGAACCACGTATATTCAGAAAACTATCTATTACGGCACACTTATAATTTACATTATGAGTACTATTGCAGGCTTTTTCGGCATTACACCCGACAACACAAGAATTAAAATTAACAAAACCTCCGTCGAGCAGGAAATCACAGGCTGGGGCACTTCCTCATGCTGGTGGGGTCAGGTAGCAGGCAAAAGCGAAAACGCAGAAGAGCTGACGAAGCTCCTTTTCAGTGAAGAGGGCTTAGGTCTTAATATCTTCCGTTACAATGTGGGTGCAGGTGAAAAGGAAAATCCCAACTCAAGACTCAGCCGTGATTCATGGAGAAGCAGTGAGAGCTTTCTCGTTTACAACGAGGAAACCAAAGAATACGAATACGACTGGAATCAGGATGAGGCTGCAAGAAAAATTCTGGGGCTTGCTTTAAGCTACGGATGTGTTGACACCGTT
Source organism: Acutalibacteraceae bacterium (assembly GCA_045121655.1). GTDB lineage: Bacteria > Bacillota > Clostridia > Oscillospirales > Acutalibacteraceae > UBA6857. Next base: position 18,905 of record JBGVGM010000124.1, read on the forward strand.
GTGCTTTTTGCAAACTCACCTCACTATTCAATGACTGTTTCAGGTCAGGCTTCAGGCGGCTTTACCGATTATCAGAGCAATCTGAAAAAAGACTGCTACGACGATTACGTGGATTATTTCCTTGATATTACAGAACACTTTATCGATATGGGTGTTCCCGTAAAATACATAAGCCCCATCAATGAGCCTCAGTGGGCATGGGGTGGTTCATGGGTAGGCCAGGAAGGCTGTCACTATGAAATCCCTGAGGTTGTAGCTCTTGCAAAAATGTTTGCTGCCGAAATCAAGGAGAGAAACCTTGATGTCAAGCTTTCTCTTGCTGAAAGCGGTCAGGTAGGCGACCACGCTATGGATTGTGCAGATGCTCTTATGGCTGAGGATGATATCGTAGAAGTTATGGGCAATTACGCATACCATAGCTACTGGACAGGTGATTTACACCTTAAAAAGGCTTTCGGTAAATATCTTCAGAAGGAATATCCTCTTATGGATGTTGAAATGAGCGAATGGTGCGAGCTTCCCTGTGAGCATACTATTGACTCAATTGAAGCAGGTCTTATTATGGCACGTACAATCAGCGAGGATATGGCTCTTACAGGCTGTAACGCATGGAGCAGCTGGGTAGGTGTAAATGAAGGCGGAGAATATGCCGACTCAATGATTGGTGCAAACTTCGATTGCAGTGAATATGTAATTTCAAAAAGATACTACGCAATGGGCCATTACTCAAAGTTTATTCCTGCAGGCAGCCACATGGTTGACTTCAACATCAGCGTTGCAGATGTCAAATCAGAAAAAGCATGGTGGAAGCAGTGGATTGACGACAAGGAATATGACGTTTACCTTACAACCAATAATATGAACGTGTCCTGCTATAAAACTCCCGACGGCGACTATGTTGCAGTTATTGTAAATGAGGGCTGCGACAAGGACGTTAAGTTCAATATGCCGGGATATGATATGAGCGTTTACACAACAGACAGCGAAAAGAATCTTGAATTAACCTATGAGGGTAAAGGTCACAAGGCTGTCAGCATTTCCGAAAACAGTATTACAACAGTTGTTTTTGAAAGATAAAAAGCTCTGTACACTCAGCTATTAAATGCAAAATGCAAAATGCAAAATGCAGAATGCAGAATGCAAATGCAAAATGCAAAATGCAGAATGCAAAATGACCCCTCAGTCAGACCTTCGGTCTGACAGCTCCCCTTAAAAGGGGAGCCAAGAATAGATGTTCAAATATACAGAGCAGAACACTTGCCTCTCCCTTTGGGAGAGGTGTCACGAAGTGACGGAGAGGGCAAAGCATCCACCAACCCACGCAATTAAATGCAAAATGCAAAATGCAGAATGCAGAATGCAAATGCAAAATGCAAAATGACTGACGAAACGGTAAGTGATACCCGTAGGGACCGGCGTCCCCGACGGTCCGAGACAACAAGCCTCAACCTTTAAATGCAAAATGCAGAATGCAGAATGCAGAATAAAGGGTCCCTTCGGTCCGATTGTATCCGTTTACAAGAATTGCTTAACCTCAATATTCATTCCGCCAAAAGCAGAAAGATAAATTTGGCAGGTAAAGTTTATCTCATTCAGATATGTAAAGGTGGATAAAATCAACTCATACCCCATTTTATCACTGATAAATTCTGCAGACTATAGCTATCCGTTTGCAGAAGAATAAACCTGCGACCACAATTTTGCATTTTGCATTTTGCATTTTGCATTTGTGTAAAATCAACCACATATTGTGACATAGCTAAATAAAAAGCAGACTCAGAGGTGAAAAAACTTGAAAAAGCATGTGCAGAATGCAGTGATTTTTCTGCTTGTCATTTTAATAATCATAATGACAGCTTTCGTGTCACTGCTTTGCTATATCTGCTTTTTTGAAAAGGAAACGGTAAATATGGAAACTGAACTTCAAAAGCATGAATATGCCGAGTATACGGAATACGACCCAACTGAAATCAATGTAAAGCCTTTGGGAAGGACAAGCTACTCAGGCGGAAAGAGATATATCTCAATGTCGGGAGCAGGAATTGAATTTTTCTGCAAGGGCGAATATGTTACCTTTGATTTATGCGGTGTTTACAGTGAGTATCAGACTTCTGCACAAAAAGCGAGGGTAGGGGTATATCTTGACGGCGTATTGGTAATGGACGAAATTATAGACTATGAAAAGGTCAAGCACCGTCTTGATATCAGCACTTATACCGACGGTGTGGCTGTGAGAATAATGAAGCTTTCCGAAGCACAGTTTTCAAGCTTTGCTGTAGGAAAAATCGGCGTTTACAGTTCTTATAATATCGTTCCTACCATGGAAAAGAAACTGAAAATTGAATTCATCGGCGACTCTATAACCTGTGGCTACGGTATTGATGAAAACGAAAGCTATCCCTATTTTACAACGGTCACCGAGAATTTTGCAAAGACCTATGCGCATCTTACTGCTGAACGCTTTGATGCTGACTTTTCGGCAGTTGCCTTTTCGGGCTACGGCGTTTACTCAGGCTTTACTCAAGGCGGAAGAAACAGCGAGGACGTAATCTCAAAGCATTATCTGAAGTCGGCTCTTGTGCCCTATGAGGAACATCTGTGGGACTTTTCAAAGACGGAGAATAACCTTGTTGTTATAAATCTCGGTACAAACGATGCTTCATACTGCTCTAAAAGCTATACGGGCAGACAGAATTTCACCTCGGCTTATGTGGAGCTTTTAAAAACCGTAAGAGAAAAAAATCCCACTGCTTATATTCTCTGTGTTTTAGGCGATATGAACAACTCACTTTTCCCGTGCATTGAAGAGGCAGTAAGGCTTTATTCAAACGAGATGTGGGACAGTGCCGTTTCTGCTGCAACCATCACCTTTGATATGGGTAACACAGATATAGTTGTAGACGGTCACCCGGGAGCTCTTGCAAACCAAAGAGCAACAGCTGACCTTACAGAGATAATAAATCAGCTTATTTCTGACGATAAAATAATATTTGATTGAGGGAAGTAAAAATGAAAGATATATTCATGTTTTCATTTAACGCAGTAATGCCTATACTGCTTATGATGATGCTTGGCTACTTCCTTAAAGCGGTGCATTTTGCAGACGAGGCTTTTTTCAAAAAAGCCAACACCCTTGTGTTCAAGGTGTTTCTGCCTGTACTTCTTTTTGTAAATGTTTACGACATTGAAAGCCTTTCGGCAGTTAACTGGTCAGCAGTTGTTTACACACTGATTATTGTGCTTGTGCTGTGCAGTCTGGGACTTGTTCTTACAAAGCTTCTGTTTAAAACGAGAAGTAAAATCGGCCCTCTTTGCCAGTGCAGCTTCCGTTCAAACTATGCAATTATCGGAATACCTCTTGCTGAAACCTTAGGTGGCAGTGCAGGTGTAGGCTTTGCCTGTGTACTCTCTGCAGCAGCAATTCCTCTTTTCAATATTCTTGCAGTAATTATTCTCTCCCATTATTCGGAAGAAAAGCACACTGCTTCAGTTAAGGCAACAATTAAAAAAACAGCCACCAACCCACTTATAATCGGTGTACTTTTAGGTGTGCTTGTTCTCTTTATACGTTCAGTGCTTCCCTTGAAAGCTGACGGTGAAATAATCTTCTCCATAGAAAGGGATATGCCTCCCTTTTATTCGGCACTTAAAACAAT
>JBGVGM010000125.1:0-37135 GCA_045121655.1 Acutalibacteraceae bacterium
GCAAAAAGTGTGAGCACGAAATTCTTGTGCCACGCAGCAAGGCCGAAAAAAACATCAGAAAAATTCTCAGACCTGAGGAAACCGAAAAGTAGCGTAACTCCGTTTTTCAGAAATAATTTTTGACAAACAAGGAGATTTTTATGCTTAACAAATTAAAAGGTGCTGAAGAAAGATTCAACGAAATAAATGAAATGCTCTATGACCCCAATGTCATTTCCGATATGGAGCTTTACTCCTCGCTTTTAAAAGAACAAAAGAACCTTTCACCCATAGTTGAGAAATACAGAGAATACTGTAAAGCTGAAAGTAGTCTCAACGAATCCCGTCTTCTTCTCGATGAGGGCGGAATGGATAAGGATTTCAAGGAGATGGTGCTTGAGGAGTATGAGCAGGCGAAAATTGACACGGCAAGAATATATGAGGAGCTGAAAATCCTGCTTCTTCCCAAAGACCCCAACGACGACAAAAACGTTATTGTTGAAATCCGCGGAGGTGCCGGTGGTGAGGAATCCGCCCTTTTTGCAGGTGTTCTTTACAGAATGTATTCAATGTACGCCGAAAACAAGGGCTTTAAAACGGAGATTCTTTACTCCAACCCTACAGAGCTTGGCGGCTTCAAGGAAGTCAGCTTTATAATCAAAGGTGAGGGTGCTTATTCACGCTTCAAGTTTGAGTCGGGTGTTCACCGTGTTCAGCGTGTACCCGAAACAGAAAATCAGGGCAGAATCCACACCTCAACCACCACCGTTGCTGTCCTTCCCGAGGCTCAGGAGGTTGATATAGAAATCAGTCCTGCCGATTTGCAGATTGACACCTTCCGTTCAAGCGGTGCAGGCGGTCAGCACATCAACAAGACCGAATCCGCAATCCGTATCACTCACCTGCCTACAGGCACTGTTGTTGAGTGTCAGGACGAAAGAAGTCAGCATAAAAACAAGGATAAGGCCATGCGTATTCTCCGTTCGAGAATTCTTGAGGCTGAACGTGAAAAACAGCAAAGCTCAATTGCCGACGAAAGAAAAAGTCAGGTAGGCACAGGCGACAGAAGCGAACGCATACGCACCTATAACTATCCTCAGAAACGTCTTTCCGACCACAGAATCGGACTTACAATATATAAGCTTGAGCAGATTCTCAACGGTGACCTTGACGAGGTAATTGATGCCCTCATAACATACGACACCGCAGAAAAACTGAAAGGCTCAGAGCAGTAAAAATATGGAAACTAAGATATATAAGATAAACTCTCCCAACGACGAAAAGCTGGGTGAGGTTTCAGACATTTTAAAGCAGGGCGGAATCGTGGCAATACCCACAGAAACGGTTTACGGCCTTGCGGGAAATGCACTTTCAGACGAAAGCGCAGAAAAGATTTTCAAAGCCAAAGGCAGACCCTCTGACAACCCTTTTATTGTTCATATCAGCGAAATCAGCGAATGGGACAGCCTTGTTGAAAGTATACCCGAGCCCGCAAGAGAGCTTGCTGAAAAATTCTGGCCGGGGCCGCTTACAATAATTCTGCCCAAGTCAGATAAAATCCCTCTCACCGTAAGCGGCGGTCTTTCCACCGTAGGAGTGAGAATGCCGAAAAACGAAATTGCAAGAGCAATTATCAGAAAATGCGGCTTTCCTCTTGCTGCTCCCTCTGCCAACACTTCAGGCAAACCCAGTCCCACTAAGGCAGAGCACGTTGAAGACGATTTGTCAGGCAGAATCGACGCCATTGTTGACGGCGGTGAATGTGATGTGGGAGTTGAATCCACCGTTATTTCCCTTGCTGTTTCTCCACCAAGGCTTTTCCGTCCCGGCGGTATTACCACTGAGATGCTCACCGAGGTGCTTGGTGAATTTCAGATTGACGACGCAGTTTTTGAAAAGCTTGCCGACGGCTCAGAGGCTCCCTCTCCCGGTATGAAGTATAAGCACTACTCTCCCACAGCAAAGGTTACTCTTGTAAAAGGCAGCTTTGCATCCTTCAAAAAATTCGCCTGCGAAAACAAAAGCGAAGATACATACTGTCTGCTTTTTGAGGGTGAGGAAAAGGAAATCAATCTTCCGTCCGTTGTTTACGGCAAAAAAGACGACCCTGCCTCTCAGGCAAAGCATATTTTCGATTCTCTCAGAAAGCTGGACAAGTTAGGTGCAAAAACCGTTTTTGCCCGTTTTCCTCAGAGTGACGGTGTAGGTCTTGCCGTTTTTAACAGGTTGATCCGTGCTTCGGGCTTTAATATGATTGAGGTGTAGCTTATGAAGGTTTTCGGTCTTACGGGAAAAACAGGTGCAGGGAAAAGCACCGTTGCCCTTAAAATGCAAAGTATGGGCTTTTACGTTATTGACGGAGATAAAATTGCAAGAAGCATAACAGAAAAAGGAAAATCTGCTTTAAAAGAGTTGGCAAAAGAATTCGGTTGTGATATAATCAGAAGCGACGGCTCTCTTAACAGAAAGCTTCTCGCTTCAAGAGCCTTCAAGGACAAGGAAAGCACTGCAAAGCTCAACGGAATTACACATCCGATTATCAAAGCTGAATTTGAAAAAGAGCTTCAGAAAGCCGAAAATGAAGGCTATTCATTTGCACTTATTGATGCTGCGGCTTTACTCGAAAGCAGCTGCAAGGACCTTTGCGAAAAAATTATTGTTGTAACAGCTCCAAAGGAAATCCGCCTTCAGAGAATACTCGAGAGGGACTCCATCACAAAAGAGCAGGCGGAAATAAGAATGAACGCTCAGTTTCCCGATGAATACTATTTCAGCAAAGCGGATATAATATTAAGAAACTACCCACCCTTTGAAAGCGATATTGAAAAGCAGCTTAAGGAGTTGACCCAATGAAAATCAGGCATCCGCTTATTCTCAGAATCTTTCTTATCCTTATTGTGCTTTCGGTTATGGCTGTTCTGGTAGTTCTGGGTTCAAGGTCTGTGCTTAAGTCATTATATCCACTTAAATACACTGAATTTGTCGAAGTATATTCCAAGGAAAATAATCTTTCCGAGGATTTTGTATACGCAGTTATAAAATGCGAAAGCAGCTTCAAAAAAGATGCTGTTTCCTCCGTGGGCGCAAGAGGGCTTATGCAGATAATGCCCGACGCCTTTGACTGGATAAAAGGCAGGCTCAAGGACAGCATAGAGTATGACGATATGTTCAACGAGAAAGACAACATCAGATACGGTTGTCACCTTTACGGCTATCTTATGAAAAAATACGAAAGCGAAGAGTTGGCCGTTGCAGCTTACCACGCAGGTATGGGAAACGTTGATAAGTGGCTTTCCGATAAGGAGTATTCAAGCGACGGAAAAACCCTTGACAATATACCGTTCCCATCCACAAAAAAATATGTAACCAAGGTTATTGAAACCAAAAAAATATATCAAAAATTATATAAATGAAAGGAAAATTCCTATGGAAAAAGAAAAAACTCAGGCAGAGCTTCTTTCCGAGAAGCTTATGCTCAAAAAAGAACATTTCAGTAAGGCTATGCGCGACGAAGAAATCGCAAAGGCTGATTCTTTCTGTGAAGGCTACAAGACCTTCCTTGCTGAAGCTAAGACAGAAAGAGAATGTGTTGATTACATTATTGCTGAAGCTGAAGCTAAAGGCTTTGTTCCCTTTATTAAAGGCGAAAAATACGACGCAGGCGACAAGGTATACTATAATAACAGAGGTAAGTCCGTTATCCTTGCAGTTATGGGTAAAAAGGGTGTTACTGAGGGTGCAAAGATTGTTGCTTCCCACATCGACTCTCCCCGTCTTGACCTTAAGCCCACTCCCCTTTACGAAGAGGGCGAAATGGCTTACTTTAAGACCCACTACTACGGCGGCATCAAGAAGTACCAGTGGACAGCAATTCCCCTTGCTCTTCACGGTGTAATGATTAAAGCTGACGGTACTTCAGTTAAGGTTTCAATCGGTGAAAAGGCTGACGAGCCCAAGTTTGTTATTACTGACCTTCTTCCCCATCTCGGTAAAGAACAGGGTGCAAGAACTCTCAGCGACGGCATCAGAGGCGAGGAGCTTAACATTCTTATCGGTTCAAGACCCTTCAAGGCAGACAGCGGCAGTGAGCTTGTGAAGCTTAATATTCTTGCTCTCCTCAATGAAAAGTACGGTGTGGTTGAAAAGGATTTCATTTCTGCAGAGCTTGAGCTTGTTCCTGCTCTTCCTGTTTCAGATATCGGCTTTGACAGAAGTATGATCGGTGCTTACGGCCACGACGACAGAGTATGTGCTTACCCTGCATACAAGGCTGTTCTTGATTCAGACGTTCCCGAACACACAATTCTTGCAGTTCTTTCAGACAAGGAAGAAATCGGTTCAGACGGCAACACAGGTCTTAACTCAGCTTATATGAAGTATTTCATCTCAGACCTTGCAAAAATGGACGGCATTGACGGCAGAGATGCTCTTTCAAAGTCAGAATGTCTTTCAGCTGACGTAAATGCCTGCTTCGATCCCACCTTCCCCTCAGTTCACGACAAGTACAACTGCTGCACTCTCAACCACGGCGCAGTTATCACAAAGTATACAGGCTCAAGAGGCAAATCAGGCACCTCAGATGCAAGTGCTGAATTTGTCGGCAAGGTAAGAAGAATTCTTGACGCAGGCAACGTTTCCTGGCAGATTGGTGAGCTTGGTAAGGTTGACGAAGGCGGCGGAGGAACAGTTGCGATGTATATTGCAAACCTCAATGTTGACGTTGTTGACCTTGGTGTTCCCGTTCTTTCAATGCACGCACCCTACGAGGTTGTTTCAAAGTTTGACGTATACAGCACTTACAGAGCTTGTTTTGAGTTCTACAAGTCATAATTGGCATAGCTATTTTGGATCAAACTAAATAGTAAAGCATTAGCCTCTCCCTCTTGGGAGAGGTGTGTTTTTGGCAAAACAAATACAAAGAGCACAACTCTTGCCTCTCCCTTTGGGAGAGGTTTTTTTGCAAAACATAAATAAAGAGCACAACACTCGGCTCTCCCTCTGGGAGAGCTGTCACGCAGTGACTGAGAGGGCTGTTCCCTCCACCTCTCTTTCCCTCTGAACGTTCTACCAAGCTTAACCCCTACGAAAAGGGAAAGATGCACCTCCCCGTACAAATACAAAAACAGCGTATATTTATGTTTAATTATGCATATTTTGTCTCTTTTATGCACAAAACAAATACCATTTTCATAAGCACACTGTAAATATTCACAAATTATGCATAAAAATCGAATTCTTTTTAAAATAGCCCTTGACTTTTGTATAAACTTGCGTATAATAGGGTAAGTCACTAAAACAAATGGATTGGAGATAAATAAAATGAAAAAGGCAAAGAAAGAAATCAAAAAGATTGTCCTCGCTTATTCAGGCGGTCTTGACACATCAATCATCATCCCTTGGCTTAAGGAAAACTATGAAGGCTGCGAAGTAATCGCTGTTTCAGGTGACGTTGGTCAGGCTTCAGAGCTTGACGGTCTTGAAGAAAAGGCTCTCGCCACAGGCGCAAGCAAGCTTTACATCGAAGACCTCAACAAGGAATTCGTAGAAGATTATATCTACCCCACACTTAAGGCAGGCGCTGTTTACGAAGGCATGTACCTTCTCGGCACATCATTCGCTCGTCCTCTTATCGCTAAGAGAATCGTTGAAATCGCTCTGGCTGAAGGCGCTGACGCAATCTGCCACGGCTGCACAGGTAAGGGTAACGACCAGGTTCGTTTTGAACTTGCAATCAAGGCTTTCGCTCCCGATATGGAAATCATCGCTCCCTGGAGAACATGGGAATTCAAGAGCCGTGAAGACGAAATCGAATACGCTATAAAGAAGAACATTCCTCTTAAGATTACAAGAGAAACAAACTACTCAAAGGATAAGAACATCTGGCACCTTTCACACGAAGGACTCGACCTCGAAAACCCCGCAAACGAGCCCAAGTATGATGAAATTCTTGAGCTTGGTGTAACTCCCGAAAAGGCTCCCGATGCTCCTACATATATCACAATCGGCTTTGAAAAGGGTGTTCCCACAACACTTAACGGTGAAAAGCTTGACGGTCCCGCTATGGTTAAGGCACTCAATGAAATCGGTGGCGCAAACGGTATCGGTATTGCTGATATGGTTGAAAACCGTCTCGTTGGTATGAAGAGCCGTGGTGTTTACGAAACACCGGGTGGAACAATCCTCTACAAGGCTCACGAAATGCTCGAACAGCTTTGCCTTGACAAGGAAACTCAGCACCTTAAGATGCAGCTTGCAGTTAAGTTCTCAGAGCTCGTTTACAACGGCCAGTGGTTCACAACCTGCCGTGAAGCTCTTTCAGCTTTTGTTGACAAGACTCAGGAAACTGTTACAGGTGAAGTTAAGCTCAAGCTCTACAAGGGCACAATTATGGGCGCAGGTATGACATCACCCTACTCACTTTACAGTGAAGAAATGGCTACCTTTGACGAGGACGAAGTTTACGATCAGTACGATGCAGAAGGCTTCATCAACCTCTTCGGTCTTCCCCTTAAGGTTAAGGCTATGCTCTCAAAGGATTGGGATATTAAATAAGACCCTCCCCTTTCAGGAACAGCAAGACAATTGACGACCTCACTTGATTAATTATATCTGTTCATCCCGCCGGAACTGGTGGGATGACACTTTTTACCCTTAAAAATTTATTCGCTCTTGAATGAAGATATTTATTGTGGTATAATCATTTAGTATTTTCAATAGCACGAAAAAGAATCTCAGGAGGAAAAGCTTATGCCCCTTTGGACAGGACGATTCAAAAAATCACTTGACAAAAAAACCAACGATTTTAACTCATCAATTCCCTTTGACTGCCGTATGGCTAAACAGGATATCAAGGGCTCCGTTGCACACGCAACAATGCTCGGCAAGCAGAACATTATCGACAAATCCGAAAGCGATAAAATCGTAGCTTCACTTAAGGAAATTGCTGCCGACCTTGAAAGCGGCGCTCTTTCAATTGATATGACAGCTGAAGACATCCACACCTTTGTTGAGGGCGAGCTTACAAAGCGCATCGGCGACAGCGGCAAGAGACTTCACACCGCAAGAAGCCGTAACGACCAGGTTGCTCTTGACCTTCGCCTTTACCTTCTTGATGAATGTGACAAGCTCACTGAAGCTATTACGGACTTCGTAAAAGTAATCGTTGCCAAGGCAAAAGAAAACTACGATGCAGTTATGCCCGGCTACACTCATCTTCAGCGTGCTCAGCCTATTACTTTCGGTCACCACCTTATGGCTTATGCAGCTATGCTTATGCGTGACCTTGACAGAATTGCTGACTGCAAAAAGAGAATGGCTGCGTCCCCTCTCGGCTCAGGTGCCCTTGCAGGCACAACCTATCCTCTTGACAGAGAGTACGTCGCAGAGCTTCTCGGCCTTAACGGTGTTTCAACAAACAGCCTTGACGGCGTTTCCGACAGAGATTACGCCCTTGAGCTTATGAGCGCTCTTTCGATTATTATGGTACACCTTTCACGCTTTGCTGAAGAGATTATTATGTGGTGTTCATGGGAGTTCAAATTTATTGAGCTTGACGATGCATTCTCAACAGGCAGCAGCATTATGCCCCAGAAAAAGAACCCCGATATTGCAGAGCTTGTACGTGGCAAATCAGGCAGAGTTTTCGGCGACCTTCTCACTCTTCTTACTGCTATGAAGGGTATTCCTCTCGCTTACAATAAGGATATGCAGGAGGATAAGGAAGCAGTTTTCGATGCAGTTGATACTGTTCTCATTTGCGTGGAGACCTTTGCTCCCATGCTTGAAACCGCAACTGTTCTTAAGGACAATATGAGAAATGCTGCAGCCAAGGGCTTTATTAACGCAACGGACTGCGCTGACTATCTTGTTTACAAGGGACTTCCCTTCAGAGATGCTTATAAAGCTACAGGTCAGCTTGTTGCACTTTGCATCGATATGGGTCTTACCCTTGAAACTCTTCCCCTTGAAGAATACAAAAAGGTTTGCGACCTCTTCGAGAAGGATGTATTTGAAGCTATCGACCTTGACGTATGCGTTAAAAAGAGAACCGTCAAAGGCGGCCCCTCACCTGAATGCGTCTTGAATGAAATTGAAGCGTTAGAGAAGATCCTCTTCTAAATGCAAAATGCAAAATGCAAAATGCAAAATGCAAAATTGCGTTTCAGAATTGATATATATGAAAAACTCATCCCGCCAAATAAGGTAGGATGAGTTCTTTTTTATCGCCTGCATAGAGAGAAGAATTTTGGTAATTCTCTCTATCCGTACATATTAAACTTATTGATTCGTCAGTTATTTTGCATTTTGCACTTTGCATTTTGCATTTAAAAAGCCCCTTTCGGGGCTTTTTTATACTTCGTTGGTTGCTACAATATCCACACCTGTGTCGCAGATGTTGCAGATAAGCACATCGCCCATTTTTACGGGAGCGTCAACAACCTCGTTGTTGATTACCTGCATACAGTCGAACATCTTACCCTTTGGAATAGGCTTTGATGTTTTAACGGGTACAACGGGAAGTGTACCGCCGCTTACCTTGATTGTGGTTGTAAGCATTCTTACCGGGTTAGTACACTCGTCAACAGCGTACTGCTCACCTCTTTTGCAGGTGTTGCCCTTAACTGAAAGCACTTCGTTTTTGTCATTCAGCTCAACTGTGAGCATACAGCCGATAGGACATGAAACACAAACCATTTCTTTAATCATAATCTCATCCCTCCAGCTTTACTGTAATTTCGTTTGAACTGAGCTTTGCTATATCGTCAAGCTTAATGGTAACATTTTCCATTTCGCCGGGAGCAAGCTTTCTCTTTTTCTTGTTGTAAAGCACCTCGTCACCGCAAGAAACAACAACTCTCTTATCCTTGTAAACGTCAGCAACACGGAAGTAAATCTTTACGTCCTTATCTGTTGAACGGTTGATATTCTGAGGAACAACGTATCTTACGCCGTTTTCAGCCTTAACGTGAATATCCTTTCCGTTTCTGCTCTTGCTCTTACCCTTTGAAAGGATATACTTAGCAGCACCCTCACCTGCAATCTGGCTTTCCTCGGTTACATAGTCAACGAGGTCATGCACCTGAAGAACGTTACCGCAGGCAAATACGCCGGGACGGCTTGTCTGTCTGTATTCGTCAACAATCGCACCGTTGGTTACGGGGTCGATGATAATACCTGCCATTCTTGTAAGCTCATTTTCGGGAATAAGACCTACTGAAAGGAGAAGGGTATCACATTCAACGTACTGCTCTGTACCGGGAATGGGACGTCTTCTTTCGTCAACGTTAGCAATTGTAACACCCTCAAGACGTTCGATACCGTGAGTCTTAATAACAGTACAGCTGAGCTTGAGAGGAATACCCATATCGTCAAGACACTGAACAATGTTTCTTGTAAGACCGCCTGAGTACGGCATAAGCTCGCAAACCATTTCAACCTTTGCGCCCTCAAGAGTCATTCTTCTTGCCATAATAAGACCAATGTCACCTGAGCCGAGAATTACAATCTTTTTGCCGGGCATATAGCCGTCAATGTTTACATACTTCTGAGCTGTACCTGCTGTCATAATACCTGAAGCACGTGAGCCGGGCATATCAAGAGCGCCTCTGGGACGTTCACGGCAACCCATCGCAAGGATAATTGCAGTTGTATGTATCTGCATTACACCGTCTTTGTTATTGGTTGCAACGATTACGTTTCCTGGAAGAATATCCGTAACCATTGTATCAACCTTAACTTCGATATCTGTCTTCTCAAGCTCTTTGATAAAGCGGTAAGCGTATTCGGGACCTGAAAGCTCTTCACCGAAATAGTGAAGACCGAAGCCTGTGTGAATACACTGCTCAAGAATACCGCCGAGAGTAGCCGCTCTTTCAAGAATAATAATTTTCTGTACACCGCACTCTCTTGCTTTAAGAGCTGCTGCCATACCGGCAGGACCGCCGCCTATTACTACAAGATCATATTTAAGCATTTACTCTCACCTCACTTTGTTTTATTATAAAGAATCTTTGAACCGTTACCGTGCTTGGTAACCTTGTTCATGGGAATGTCAAGCTCTCTTGCGAGAATTTCCACAACCTTTGGGCCGCAGAAGCCGCCCTGACATCTGCCCATACCTGAACGTGTTCTTCTCTTGACTGCGTCAACGTCTCTTGCACCGCAGGGAGCCTTGATTGCGTCAATGATTTCGCCTTCTGTAATACCTTCGCAGCGGCATATAATTCTTCCGTAACGAGGATCCTTTTTAACAATCTCTGCTCTTTCTTCAGGTGAAAGCTCTGCCATTCTGACAGGAGCAGGTCTCTTTGAAATGAACTCTGCCTTCTTTTCGTATGAAGGAGCCATTTCTCTGAACATCTTACCTACATATCTTGCAATAGCAGGAGCAGCAGTAAGACCGGGTGACTCAATACCTGCAACGTTTATAAAGTGTTCGTTTTCCTTACTGGGTGCAATAATGAAGTCGTGTTCGTCGCCTACTCTGTGGGCACGAAGACCTGCAAAGGAAGTGATAACGTTTCTTGTTGTAAGCTGAGGAATTACGCCGTTAACTGAGAATTTAACCTCGTTAAGGCCTTCAATTGTTGTGTCAACGTCAAGCTTACTGTCAAAGTCAAGGTCAAGAGCTGTGGGACCCATAAGTACGTTACCGTGCGCTGTGGGTGAAACAAGGATACCCTTACCCATAGCTGAGGGACACTGGAAAAGAACATGGTTAACCATCTTTCTTTCCGTCTTGTCAAGAAGATAGTATTCGCCCTTTCTGGGAATAAGCTTGAATGATGTATCGCCTATCATATTAGCGATTTTGTCTGCAAAAATACCTGCACAGTTGATTACATACTTTGTTTTGATAACGCCTGTTGCAGTTGAAAGATAGAACATATCGTTCTTATACTCGATATCAAAAACACCGCTGTTTCTCTTTACTCTTGCGCCGTTCATAATTGCGTTTTCAGCAGCTGCAATTGTAAGCTCATAGGGGCTTACAATACCTGCAGTAGGTGCCCACAAAGCACCGATTGCTTCTTCACTGATATAAGGCTCCATAGCGCGGAGTCTTTCCTGGCTGATAATTTCCATATTGGGAACGCCGTTTTCAAAGCCTCTTTCAAAAAGAGTTTCAAGTGTCTGCATATCGTCCCATGAATAAGCCACAACAAGGGAACCTATATTCTTGTAGGGTACTGAAAGCTTATTGCAGTAATAAGCCATAAGTGAAGCACCCTGAACGTTTAATTTGGCCTTGAGAGAACCTGTTTCAGCGTCAAAGCCTGCATGAACAATTGCACTGTTTGCCTTGGAGCTGCCCATTGCAACGTCGCCTGCTTTTTCAAGCAGAACAAGGTTCATATCAAGCTTACTGAGTTCTCTTGTAATCATAGCACCTACAACACCGGCGCCGATTACAACAACATCATATTGCATATTTTCTCCTCCGTTTCAGTTTTTTGCGCCTGAGGGCACAAAGAGTTAACATAATAATACCACTTAAACTATAAATAGTCAACAAAAAAGCTTAATCATTCTTAATTTATTTGTAAAAAATAAACGCAAAGCTTTACACTCTGCGTCTGAAACATGCTAAAACTGCTGAAGATATTCCTCAAGACATTGCCCTGATTCATACATATTCCTTGCGTGACTTTTATCTACATAACGAAAATGCCACGGCTCATAGGAAATGCCTGTTATGTGGCTTTTGCCCGAGGGGTATCTTACAATAAAGCCGAATCTGTAAGAGTTTTCGGACAGCCACTTATAAGCCTCGTTTTTTTCTGTGCCGTTTTCTGCGTTAATGTCAACGGCAATTCCCAGCTGATGCTCACTTGTTCCCGGCATAGATACAAGGTCAGCTGCTTTTTCTGCTGCTTCGGTGTTGCCGTAGCCCTCTTTTCTGAAAGCACCAATTTTTTTAATGAGAATCTCCTTTTGCTCTTTCTCGCTTCTGTAGCCTGAACGTACAACAAGGTCAATCCCCTCACTTAATGCGGCGTCAAACATATTCTGCAAATCGGGATAGATTCTTTTGTCTACCCTTTCGCCGCAGGAAAGAGTCACAAATTCACTCTCCCAGCTTTCAGGCACCCTGTATTTACTGTTTACTAAAATCAGCTGCCAACCGTTTTCCATATCTGCGGCACGTACCGGTCTTGAAAAATCAGTTCTTTCCACAACCAGAGCAAAAATCAGTGCGATTATCACAAAAACAAGAAACAGCTTTATACTTATTTTTTTCTTCAAAACGAAAACCCCTTTCTGCAATTATTCCGTCTGAAATAATTAAACCACAGAAAGAGGTTTTTTAGTTTCTTTTAGAAATTTAACCCTTACAATTTCCTTAAGATGAACTTACAAAAAGCTTAATTCAAAATGTTACGCTTTTAAAATCATACATTTCTCTCGTATTTTCAGCATCTGTATGAATTGTAATAAGGGTGCTTGAAAGCACAGTCTGAGGTGTAACGTGATAATATGTACCCTCATAAAAGCTGCACTCAGCCGCAAGCGGATGCTTATGGCCCATGGAAAGAAGTCCCACGCAGCCACTTTCAGAGAACACATCGTCGAGAGGCTGATTTTTGGGTATGTCATACTTTTCAAGCTGACTTGATACCTTGGGGTAATACCAGGCATAGCTTTCACCGTCTTTGGCTGCACGGGCAAAATTCGGCGTATTTTCGTGAAGGAACACACTTACAGAAACATTTTCGTTTTCTGCTTTTTTACTGTCAATTTCGTCCTTGCACCACTGCACCTGATCTTCATGAACATAGCCGGTCGGGGTCGTCATTATCGTAGTCCATAGTGTCGATAAAAAGCATTGAGTGAGTCATTTCGCCCTTTAAAATTATGTCAATACTGTACTGACAGCCGCCTGAAATTTCTTTCTCATCGGAAACCAGACAGTGCTCATACTGAGAGAGGTAAGCCACAACATCTTCTGAAGTACCGTAGTTTATGCCGTCATTGTTGCCGGGAATGTATGCCCAGTACTGGTCAAGTCCTTCAAAAACTTCAGCAACTGAGCGAAGCACATAAGCTTTGTTGAAGCTGCCGTCGTTACCGTCGTCAATCATATCCCCTGACACAACTACAAGGTCGGGGGAATATTTTTCGGTCAGTATTTTCATTTCAACAAGAAGCTTTGCGTCCTTCAGAGAAATACCCGTTGTAAAATGCGTATCTGAAAACTGAAGCACTGTAAAGTCGCCGTTTTCGTCAGCGTATAAATCGGGCAACTCTTCGCTGTAAGTAACGGTTTCAGCGTAGCCCGAAATGTCACCCTTGTTTTTGAACTCGGCTTTCAGCTCAGGGCTTGAATTGAGAGAACAAAGGGCAGTTATAACGTAAATAATTGCGAGAAATAAGGTTTTCATAATGCGGTCACTCCTTTTCTTTTTTCATTCTATCATAACTGATACAACACTGCAAGAAGCTGAGGCACATCCTGCATAAATCATTATACTCTTTTTATAGAGCATTGTCAATAATCAGAGTATAAATTATTATTGTATCAGGTGATAATATGATTTCTTACGAACCCTTTTATAAAACAATTAAGGAAAAAAATATTTCAACTTATAAGCTTATCAATCAGTATGGGCTGAGCAGAAGCCTTATTGACAGACTCAGGCACAACAGGCCTATAAGCACCGTAACGCTTAATGATCTTTGCGCAATTTTAGATTGCAGAGTTGAGGATATTCTTCTCTATACAAAAGATGAATAAAGCACTCTCAGATTTAATCTGAAAGTGCTTATTTTTTATTCAAAAAGGGGTGTTGAGAAATATCTCTCACCTGTATCAGGTAAAACTGTTACAACTGTTTTGCCTTTACCAAGCTTTTTGGCGAGCTTTTTGGCTGCAGCAACGTTTGTGCCGCTGCTGATTCCGCAAACGATGCCCTCTTTCTTAGCCAGCTGTCTTGCAGTTTCAAGCGCTTCCCCGTCGGTAATTACGCACACGTCATTGAAAATTTCGCAGTTGAGAATTTCAGGAATAAGTCCGTCGCCGATACCCATCTGAACGTGAGTACCTATAGGACCGCCTGAAAGAATTGCTGCGTTTTCAGGCTCAACCGCCCATATTTCGATATTGGGATTGCTCTCTTTGAGCGTTTCGCCTATACCCGTAATTGTACCGCCTGTGCCGATACCTGCGCAAAAGCCGTCGATAGGGCCGTTTACCTGACTGAGAATCTCCTTACCGGTCATCTCTCTTTGTACGCCCGGATTTGCAGGGTTTTCAAACTGATGTGGCACAAAAACGTTAGGATTATCCTTTTGCATCTGTATTGCAAGGCTGAGACACTCTTCAATACATTCGCCGATATTACCTCTGTCGTGGATAAGGATTACATCAGCACCGTACTGCTTAACAAGCTTTCTGCGCTCCTCACTGACAGAGTCAGGCATAATAATCTTAACCTTATAGCCACGCACTGCACCCACAAGAGCAATACCTATACCCTGATTGCCGCTGGTAGGCTCAACGATAATTGTATCTTTATTGATAAGCCCTTTTTCCTCTGCATCACGGATCATATTGAAGGCTGTTCTTGTTTTAATAGAACCGCCAACATTGAGGCCCTCAAACTTAACGAGGATTTCCGCATCTTCGGGACCGGTCATTCTGTTAAGTCTTATCATGGGGGTGTTACCCATAGCTTCTAATATGTTATTACAAATCATAAGATATGTGCCTTTCTTGAATTGAACAAATATCGGCTTATTGTACCATAGATTGAGCATTTTTTCAATGCATACGGCGAAAAAATAATAATATTATAAAAGTACTAAAACTTTTTCTAAAAACTCCTTGACATTTACCTTAGGTGAAACTGTATTATATAGACACAAAGGAGGTAATGTATATGAAAATTAAAGAAGTCATAGCCAAAACTGACCTTACTGACAGAGCCATCCGCTTATATATTGAAAACGGACTTGTTTCTCCGTCAATCACCGAAAATTACAGCGGAAGAAAAAACATTGAGTTTTCCGACGATGACCTTATCACTTTACAGAATATTGCAACCCTCAGAAAGGCTGACTTTTCAATTGCTGAAATAAAAAGCATAACGGAAAGTGCTGAACAGTGTAAAGCGGTGCTTGAAAGTTTTATAAAAAATAAAAGTGAGAAAATTGAAAATGATTCAAAAATTGTTGAGGCTTTGTCACCACTGCTAAGCACCGTAAATCCTGATATAAGCATTATATGCGAAAAACTGAACGCTGTTACGGCTGATAAAACTGTTCCTAAAGAGGATACGAAAACTCCGCTTTGGGAAAAGATTGAAAAATGGTTTTTCCTTGTAGTTGGCAGTGTGGGAATTGTATGTTTTATTTCTTTTATCATATACAATTTTTATTTAATCACCGTAGTTCACGAAATAAAATACCCCTACTTTGCTTTCAAAGAGCTTCATTATATTTACATTTTCTGTGCATTACCTTTTATAATACCGATTTTTTTGTTTCTTGTTTATGCAAAGCACTTCAAGCTGAAATGGAGAATAGTACGCACATTAATATCGTTGCTTTTGACCGCAGTTATGGTATGGGGAATATGTTATACTTATGCTTATTCTTCTCTTGCCCGGTTGGAACCTTTTTGTATGTCTCAAACGGATAATCCTTCTCACTATCTTGATGTTGATGGTCATCTTGAACTACCTGAAAGTTTCTTTCCGGATGAAATACCTGAATACGCGGGAAAAAACAAATATATGTGGTTTTTCAAAAAATATCCAAATTATACTCAGTACTTTTACAAAAGAGGATTAAATGTTGATGTTTTTGCACAGTGGCGTATTCCCGACAGAACACCTCCGAAATGGATGAAGGTTGAAAATCCGCCCGAAGATGAGTTCTATGCCGAAATCCAGCGTATGAAAAACTATAAAACTGAAAGCGGTAACCCGCCAATGGAAAAGACAAAATGCAACTGGACATTGTTGTACTATGCTGATACATCAGAAGATGATTTCAGCCAATACTATAAATATCTGATTTTTGCATACAACGAGGATAAACGGCTTGTAAGATATATATATTCAGGAGCCGGCGGAGAAAATCCGGGAGGTGTGTTTTCGATCCCCTACTACCTGACCCTTGACTGGTACAGCTAAATTTTACGCCTTACTGAAACAAATCAGTAAGGCGATTTTTGTTATACTTTAACCTTTACAACAACTTTTCTGCAAGTTAAAGCCTTGCCATTCGTTGCAACCCCGGGACAGTGCAAATCGTTGGGATAAAGCACCATATACTTGCCTGCTGATAAGGTAAGGGGTTCAGTTTTGCAGTTATAGAACCACACGTCGTTTTCCTCTTTAGCTTCAGTGAGCTCTTTTTCTGAGGAGATGTCTGCAACACCGATTATCTCCTCACCCTCCACCATAAACTGTATGTCTATGTATTTCTTGTGAGCTTCTGAAACTGTCTTTGTCGGGTCGGTGTCATAGCTTTGCACCATATAGAAAATATTGTCACCGTCAAGCTCATATTTGCCAAGTTCCGTCTTTGAAAAATCTGTTTCGCTGAGGAATTTAAGTGCCGTGTAAACTCTGCCGAGTCCTTTGTAGTTGTCAACATTAGTAAATGTATCAAAAATCATAGTATCCCTTCTTTCTTCCTTATTTTAACACAGAAAAATACGCAAATCAAGTCCCCGTACACTACGAAGAAAAGCCCCGACCGAAGTCGGGGCTTAATTAGTTTAGCTTTGTGGCTTATTTACCAAAGCTGAAGAGTTCTCTGAAGAAAGCTGCGATTTCTTCGAAGAAGATCTTGATTCTTGCAAAGAAGCTGAGGAAGCCGTTGGATGCAAGGCCGTCCTTATCGAGAACGTCGTTACCGCCATCATCGGGAACATTGCCCTGGTCGTTGAATACGATGTCAAGAATGTCTGTAATGAGGTTACCAACTGACTGTTCATCCTTATTGTCTGAATAGCCCAGCTCTTTAAGCTTAGCCTGCCAAGCCTTGTCAAGATCCTTCTTGCCGTCAGCTGCTTCACCTACGCCCTTATCAAGACCGTAGTATACGTAGTAGATTGTAGCAAGAGCGCTGTCCATACCAAGCTGGTTGCCGATTGTGCAGTCTGCAAGAGCCTTGAAGAGAGCTGCTACATACTTTTCAGCATCTGCGCTCATACCAAGCTCGCTCTTGAGCAGGTTGATGAGAACTTCTCTGTTGTTTTCTGTGAGGATGAATGTGATAACGAGTCTGAGAAGTACTGTTACCATATCGCCTTCACTTGCACTGTTCTCGTCATAAACCATTCTGTATGCAGGATCTTCTGCACTGAGTGAATCGTAAGTCTCAAGCTTACCAACTGTAAGTTCTACAAATGTATCCATGGGAATTTCTGTGAACTTGAAGCCGGCAATTTCAAGGTCCTTAAGAAGCATATCGATAAGCTTTTCAAATGTGAGTGTTTCGAGATCAAGACCGATAAGCTCATAAAGATCAATCTTAGCGATAGGCTCAATTGCATTGAGGATTGTATAAACTGCATTGAGTGTGTTCTTAACTACAACGTCAACACCGTTTGAGTTGATGAAGTAGATAAGGTTGGGAAGAACTGCGAGAAGTTCTTCAGCAGGATTGTTGATGATTTCATCAAGTCTGTTAAGGAGAGGTTCTGCAATAGCTGTTACGATTGCTGAACCGCTTGCACCTTCAAGATCAGCAGGAGCTACAATCTTCTTACAGCCAAGTGCTTCAAGAAGAAGTACGATACCGTTCTTGTAACCTGCGTTACCGGGAAGCTTGATAAAGTCAGTGGGTTTGCCATCCTCGCCTTCCTTAGCAAAGAATGCGATATCTTCATCAGTAAGAATCCAGTTAAGGATAGGTCCGAGAGGTTCTACTACATTACCGAGATATGTGATGAACTGTGCCTTATCTTCTGTAAATTCGGGAACTTCTACCTTTGCTACAGCTGCAACATCAACACCAAGTGATGTCTTAAGTACGTCAACGATGTAACCGCCAACTACTATGCCGTTAACTTCAAGACCTGCAATCTTATCAAGAAGACCTGCAAGTGCGTCACGGATAGCAACGATGTTTGCACTGTTGTAAAGGTTACCGTTTACAAGATTCTTAAGGATTTCTTCAAGGCTGTCAACGCTTTCACCTTCAATTTCAATACCGAGAAGGTAAATAATGTTGTCTACAAATTCGCCGATATTTTCAGCAATATAGTCAGCCATTTCTTCTGTGTATCTGGGACCGTAGCCGTAACCCTTGTAGTTTTCTGAGCTTGTCATTGCGTTGAAGCTCTGTCCTACCTTATCAGTATGCTGCCAGCTCATCTTCTTGAGCTCAGCTTCCTTAATTTGGAGAACGTTGAGGATTACATCATAAACGTCTTTACCTACAAGACCCTTAACAAATTCAGCGTTAGCTTCATCTGCAAGAACGAGGAGAGCAAGGTTTGCAACAACTGTTACAAGGTCATGCTTGTCGAATTCGTCTGCATAAACCATCTTCTTAGCATATGAATCGCCGCTTACTGATGTGTAACCTTCAAACTTGCCGAGAGCAAAGCCTACAAGTACATTTTCAGCCTTTGTGAGGTCAAGACCTACAAGCATACCTACAGCTTCAAGAACTGCAGCCATTGAAAGGTTTGTCATACTGAGCTTAGCTTCTTCAGGAAGCTTAAGGAGTTCCTTAAGGTTAACCATTGAAGCAACATCAAGGTTAACATCAACAAATACGTTAATCTTAGCTGAAAGAGCTGTAAGAGCAGCTGTTGTGTTCTTGATTACTGCTGCAACACCGTTTGTGTTGAGGAAGTAGAAGAGGTTGGGAAGAAGATCAATTACTTCTACGATGGGATTATTGAGAATTTCATCAATGCGGTTTGCAAGTGATGTGAGAACACCTTCAATAATCTTAGCTGTTGTGTTCTCTTCTGTGATTACAGCTGAGGGAAGGTTTTCACAGCCAAGTGCTTCAAGGAGGATTGCGAGACCCTTCTTATAGCCTTCAGCGCCGCTGATTGTGATGTAAGCTTCGCCGTCAAGGCCTTCACCGATACCGTCATCATCCTTAACAAGGAGCTTGAAGTCTCTGCCGAGAAGGAGCCATTCAACAACGCCGGGAGCAAATTCGCCGAGGATATAAGCAAGTTCGTCAGCAAATTCTTGAACAGTGTCGATATCCTTTTTAACTTCGTACTTAACAAGTTTGTCAAGCTTAACATCGAGGATGAAGCCGAGCTCAAGGAGCTTAGCATCAACACCGCCGAGAAGATTCTTGATCATATCAAGAAGGCTGTTGAGTGTATCAGTTGTAAAGATGTTTACCTTATCCTTGAGAAGTTCGCTGATTGTAGCATACTTACCGTCTTCGATAAGGCTTGCGATAAGTGCATCAAATTCGTCACTGAGAAGAAGCTCTGTTACATACTTAGCTGTTTTTTCTGTCCAATTGTTGGGATATGTGATTGAATACTTCATTGCATCAACTGTACCGTTGTCTGCATCAGCGTAGTTCCAATCGGGAACTGCATATTCAATCTTGCTGGGAGCAAAAATTTCTTTAATCTTAGCGATGAAGTCAGTGCCGAGCATTTCGTCGAGCTTCTCTGCGAAATCTTTGTCTGAAATGAGTTCGAGGGCTACTACAAGGAGAATTGTGATGACGTCTTCTCTTGCAGCTGCCATCTTATAGATGTATTCACCCTTTGTGATCTTGCCTGTGCAGAAGTTTACAAGAATTGCTTCAGCTGCATCAAGTTTAAGATCTGTAGCAGTTTCAACGATTGTTACAACATTTTCGAGTGAAAGTTTTGCAAGGTCGAGATTGAGAGGCTTGCCGTTCACTTCGAGACCTGCAACAAGGTCAGCAATGTTGATGTTGAGACCAAATGTAGCGAGCTTATCAAGGAGAGCGTTAACGGGAGCGAGAAGGTTGCTTACTGCAACGCCTGCACCGTTAGCGTTAAGGAAGTAAACGAGGTTGGGAAGAAGGTCAAGAACCTTATCAACTACACTCTTTGTAACTTTTCCTTCTGCATCAACATCGTTTTTGAGGATGTAGTCAATTCTTGTTGCAAGAGCACCGAGAACTGTCTTGGTGTTTGCTTCTTCGGGAAGTTCGCAACCAAGAGCTTCGAGGATCATTGCGAGACCCTTTTCGTAGCCGAGACCGCCATTGATTACGATTGTGTCTGTCTTGTCTGACTTCTTAGCGAATCTGTAGTCGTCGCCGAAGAAGAGCCAGTTGATGAGACCGCCTGCATATGTATCGAGTACATTAGCAAGTTCATTGATGAAGTCGCTGATTGAATCGATTTCTGCTTCGCAAGTATAAGCCTTAAGACCTGCAAGGTCAACGTCAAGGAGATAGCCTGCTGCATTGATGAGGTTTTCATCGATGTCGCCAAGGAGACCTGTGATCATACCAACGAGATCGTTGAGTGTTTCAGCATTAACAAGACCGTTAACGAGACCGCTGAGAAGATCTGCAAGTGTTGTGGGAAGTGCGTTGCCTTCCTCATCAGTCTTACCTTCGTTGATCATAGCAATTATCTTGTCAACAAGAACATCGATATTTTCAGCAAAATACTTAGCTGTTTCATAATCCCAATCATTGTCACCAATGTTTTCCCAATCAATAGTTGCAAGTGTGTTGATTCTTGAGGGATTTGCAAGATATTCGTTGAATGCTTCTTCTGATTCGAACCAGTACATCCAGTTAGGTGTGCCGTAGGTGATTTCAACGTCTTCGAATACCTTACCGATTGAAGCAACAATACCGTCTGTACCGAGCATTTCGTCAAGCTTTGCGCCGTTTTCGGGAATTGTAATCCATTCGAGAACGAATGAAAGAACTACTGTGAGCATATCAGCCTGGCTGAAGTTGTCGTTGTAAGCGCCCTTCTTCCATGTGCTTTCGAGTGTTGACTTTGATGTGTATGTTACACCAAGGTCATCACATACATCATAGATAACCTGAGCGAGAGCTGAAAGGTCAAGACCGAGAAGGTCGTTAAGAAGACCGAAGATAAAGCTCCATGTGATGTTCTTGATATCAAGACCGAGAGGCTTCTTAGCACCTTCTTCACCGATTTCGATACCTGCAAGGAGATCGTTGAGCTTAAGGTTGTAGATAGGTCTGATTGTGTCAAGGATTGCATAAACAGGAGTGAGAAGCTTATCTACACCCTGTGAAAGAGCATTACTTGAGATGTAGTAGATAACGCCGGGAAGCATATCAATAATTGTATAGATAGCGCCGTCATTTGCTACTTCGGGATCGTTAGTTGTGATCTTGTTGATTACGCCAACAAGTGCGTTAAGTGTGAGTGCAAGTGTGTCTGCATCTTCTGTGTAAGCTGCAGGTGTTGCACCGAGAGCCTCGAGAAGAGGAATGATTGCGTTGTCGTAGCCGTTGTAGCCCTGGAGAGTGATTGCACTGTCAATGAGAGTGAGATCCTTACCGCCAAGAATGAAATCAAGTACGGGCTTAAGAGGCTTGAGAAGTTCTGTAAGAGCTGCTACAAATGATTCTGCATCATTTACGCTTGCAAATTCGTCAAGAACTTCTACGTCTTCTGCAATGTTTGCGTACTTGCCGTAAGCACCAGCAAGGTCAACGCCGAGTTCGTCCTTGATGATCTTGTTGAGGTCAAGAGCAATAGCGGGAGCTGCTTCAGCTTCTGCATCACCTGCAAGAAGAGCGTTGAGGTCAAGTGAGCCGAGGAGCTTAGCAAGAGCTGTTACTGTTTTTCCTGAGAAGAGACCGCCGATTGCATCTGAAAGAGCACCTTCAACGCTGATATCAAGACCAGCCATTGTGAAAATGCTGTTGAGAAGACCTTCAAGGTTTTCATAGAGATACTGAGCCTTAGCCTCTGTCCAGTCGTTGTTGGGGTTGAGGTAGATATCAGCAGCTGCTGTTGTGCCAAGCGGTGTATTGTTTTCGCCTGCATACCAGTAGTAGGGATCAACGCCATATTCAATCTGGTTAGCGAGTTCAACGATAGCTGCGATAGCGTTGCCTACGTTGATTTCGTCAAGGTTGAGACCTTCGTCGTTGTACATTGTTTCCTGAAGCTTAGCAATTGCTTCTGTATCAGGAATTGACTTGCCGTCAGCATCCTTAATAGCTTCGCCGTTTTCATCCTTCTGAGTCATGAAAATACCGAGGAGCTGAGCAAATGATGCGGGATTCTTAACGATGTTAAGAATGTAGTTAAGAAGGAAGTAGCCTACGTCAGCCTTGTCAGCCTTGATTGTGTAAGCCTTACCTGAACCATTCTTTGAGTTGTCATATACCCATGCTTTTCTGGTTGTGCTCATTGTTGTGAGTTCACCGAGAGTTGCAAGTGTGTTCTGGTCAATAGCAGGAATGTTAAGACCAAAGAATGAAAGGAGTGAGTTAATACCGTTTGTGAATGCGCTGTTAGGAAGAACTGCATCATCCTTATCGGTAATAAGCATATTACCAACTTCGATAAGTGCACCACCATTAAGAACGTTAGGAATAACGTTTGTATCAACGTCGTATGTGATAGTTGTGTTAAGCATGTTAAGCAAGGGCTTAACCATACGGAAGGTAAGTGCATAAACAAGATCGGGAAGAATCTCGAGAATTGTTGCTACGGGAGCATCACCGAGCTTGCCGAGGAATGTGAAGATAGGAGCAAGAATCTGCTCAAGAACATAAGAAATGTCTGAATTGTATGTGCTGCTTTCAATTGTGCTTACAGCTGTGTAGGGAACGCCAAGGAGCTCATAGATGGGTACGAGGAGGTTAGCGTAACCGCTGTTAGCTGTTGAACCAAGCTCAACGTCAACGTTAAGAGTAACAATTGCAGCCTGACCTGTTGCGATGTAGTCGCACTGAGCAGGTGTCCAAGCCTTATTTGTAATAAGGGTTGTAAGAAGAGGAAGAAGACCTGATGCAGCATCTTCGAATGTATCATAGAAGTACTTATCAAACTGTGCCTGTGTGATTTCACCAGCATCAAGCTTTTCCTTCTGCTCTGCTACACCCCATGTAAGCTTAAGCTTACCGGTATCGTAGTCAACAAGCTTAGGTGATTCCCAAGCATCTGATTCACCACCTGCAGCATTAAGCATTGCAATGTTGTCAGCATATTTTGTTGAATTTATTGATGTGAGCTTTTTAGCAAGAAGGTTGGGGAAGATTTCGAATTGACCTTCGTCAAGGATGTTGTTAAGTGTCTTCTTATAACGAACTGTTACATCGATACCCGAGTATTCGATTGATGTAGGAAGACCTGCCCAAACCTTATCGAACTCAGTAACAACGAGAGGATAGAGCATCTGAACAACTGTGTTGATAAAGTCGTCAGTGAAGAGTGCACCCTTGATAAGGTCCGTAAGCATTGCACCAAGGTCAAATGCTTTGCCTTCTTCTGCACCGAGAAGACCGCCGAGAAGACCGCCTACTGTATCGCTTGTGATAATCTTATCAAGAGCTTCAATAAGCTTAAGCATTTCAGCTTCTGTTACGGGGTCATTAGTTGTCTTAAGCTCGTCATTTTCCATAACTGTACGGTCAGCGTACTGAATCTGTGACTGAACATAGTCAGCAAAGCCGTATGTAACACCGTACTTAAGCCATGTTTCGTAAATAGCATTGATGAAGTTATTCCATGTTGTTCTTGTAGCGTTGCTGATTAATGAACCCTTTCCAGCTGCATCAAGAACGTCCTGGATACCGATAATACCGTTATCGCCTCTATTATAGTTGTTATCAGCATTATCATCATAGTTTTCAGGATGGTAGTTCTTGTCCCAACCGTCTTCAAGAGCAAGGATGGGATTGCTGAGCTGAAGATATGTAACCATATTAAGTGTTGTAGGTCTCTTAAGTTCAGCATAAACTCTGTCAGCTTCGTTAACCTGAGCGGTGAAGCGGTCAGCAAGAGTCTGATACATACCTTCGATCATTGCTGCAGCAGCTGCTCTGAGAGCTGAAAGAAGTTGGTTAGCCTTATCTGTGCCTGCATTAGCAACAACTTCATTATAAAGAGCTGTGAGGTTTGCCTCGTGGTTTTTAGCTGTTTCAATTTCTCTGATGATATTTGCTGTGAGAACTGTTTCGAAGCTCTTATATGCATTTTCTGCAAAGTACATAACTGCTTCGTTAATTTCACACTTGAAGAATTCTCTCATATCGATGAGATACTGCCAGCCACTTGTATAAACAGCGTTTTTAACCTGTTCTGAGTAATTAGCAATGTTGTTGATGAAACCTGCAAATGCGTTGTAAGCAACAAGGCTTTCATCATATGAGTATTTGTTTTCATCCATACCGGGATTTACAGCTGAATACTGAGCATAGAGAGCGTCAGCTGCATTCTTTGAATCCTGAAGGTCATAAGCAACTACGTTATCAAAGAAGTTTGTATAGTATGCTTCGTCAATGTAGTGATTATCAAGAAGATACTGATAGATTGAACCACCTGTAAGGAGGTGATCACGGTAACCCTTGAATGTTGCGAAATCTTCAAGAAGCTTAACCTGAGTTGCTGAACCCTTTTCACCGAAGTTATCATACTGGAACACACCATAATTGGGGTTAGCTGCTACGAAATCGCTCCAAGCATCAACTGTGGGCATATAGTTTGCAAAGTCCTTAGCTGAAGCAACTGAATCACGGAAGTTAGCAATACCTGTTGCATAGTCAGCATAAAGTGCATCGTATGTTGCCTGGCTGCCGACATAAGTAATGTGGTTTGAAATAGCTGTGTTAAGCTCTGTAACTGTAGCGTCAAGTGCAGTTGCGCTCATGCTAAGCATTTCAGCGTAGCTCATATTGATATATTTGTTAAGCTTAGTAATGTGCTCGTCAACCTTTGACTTCATTTCTGTGTTTGAACTGTTTGTTGCAGGAGCATTTACAGCTGCATCCTTCGGCCAGAACATATTGTGATAGTATTTTGTGGTTGAACCACATGAACCAGCTACACCGTAATAAAGGTTACCGGGCATTGTAAGAGTATACTTAACGCCAGTTTCAACAGATGAAGCAACGTTTGCTGCCTTACCAACCTGAGCAAGATAGCCCTGATAGTCACTTGTGCTGAAAGTAATAGTATTTGTCCATGTTGACTGTGAACTACTCTTTACAGCCTGGCTATGAAGCTTTGCACCATCCCAGGTTAAGATACGTCTGAGGAGCTTCTGTACATTTGTGCCGTCGTCGGTGTTAACACCCTTTTTAGCCAATGTTTTGATAAACTCATTGTAAACATCTTGTGTAGTTCTACCTTCACAAGCACTCTGCTGGTCATTAGCATACTTTAATGTATGAGCCCAAGCTTCTGATGCCTTCATTGCAGAGTCAACAAGACGGAGAATTTCAGCCGCCTGCTTGTAGTTGGTGTAAGAACTGAATGAGATGTTCAACTTTCTTGCAACACCGCTACCTGAGTCGGAGCTATTAGCAAGAAGTGAAATCGTTTTTGAGTATGAGTCTTCCTTAAGTACATCAGCAAGAGCACCGAGAGCGTCATCAGCAGCTGATGCTGTTACAAAAGTACCAAAGCACACACTCATGCTTGTCATCATCATGATGAAAGCGAGAAGCACACTAAGGAGCTTCTTAGAAGTTTGTTTTACTTCTCTTTTTGTTACTAACATATTTTTTTCCTCCATTTAAAAATTTATTTTTTGTTCTGTTAGCGAGAACAAGATTACCAGATTAAAATATCGCCCTCCTATATTTCATTCTCTCTTTATTTAAAGTTTTAAACAAAACCAAAATAAACCGGATTTACTTTTATTTTTTTCTCTTTTTGTGGTGTACAATGTTTTTGTCGTTTCTGTGCTTGAATTTTTCCCACTTTTCTGCAAGTAGCTCATATTTGCTTTCAGCAAAAGCATAATACTTTACTTCAAGCCCAATAAACTTTTCTTGTTTAAGAAGTATTGTCCACCCTATTGACAAGATTATAATTACAACACACCAGAATTGCCAGAATGTCATTCCAAACATAATATGTCGCATTTCTTCAAATTCATAGTATCGCATAAACTCCCAAAAAAATCTTGTCACAGAGTAAACTGCTGCAGTTACAGGATAAACCGAACCCGATATGCATTTTTTACATCTGAAAGCATACCAGAAGCAAAACCCCACAACAATGGCCATTGTTATTGATTCAAATAACTGAGACGGAAAAACAGTAAGTTCAAGTTTAGGATTGTAAACACCAAAGCTGCACTCTCTTCCTGCACAACAACCCGCCATAAAGCAACCAAACTTTGCACAAGCAAGAATTATGAAAATTCCCGGTGCAAGAAGGTCCATTATTTTTCGCCAACTCTGATTTAATAACAGAGCAACCGCCGTCATAATAAGAGGTGTGAAAAAGACTGCACCAAAAATTGCAACAGTTGAACCCTGATCCTCAAAATTTCGAACCACATAAGTGTACATTTCACCCATTTTCATTGCTCCGAAAACTCCGGCACCGTAAGTAATAAGAGTAAAAATGACCGCTGTGCTTTTCTTAAGTTCATATTTTTTGTGGGTTTTAAGATTCACAAGCATCATAATTGCAAAACCGACTAAATACATACCATAGTAAGCATATTTGCTGCCTTCAAACATATAACATCATTCTCCCTTTTATTAATGTTTTCTATGTGTTTTCTTTACTTTCTTCTTTTTCTTATATACTCTTCTTCTATTGAGATTTTTAGATTCCTTTTCTCTTTTTCTTAAGTCTTTAATAAAGCATTGCCAATTGTTATTTAAGTTGCTATTGATATCCGGGTTTGTTTTTAACTCTTTTGCAGCATAGGCAACATACATTACATTTAAAACAAATGAAATAATCGCTAATATTACAATGCTATAATGTATAGGGCTACAATAAATACCCGCAAAAATATCTCCGAAAAGTTTTGCCAAACCTATATATATTCGAAGGCTAGGATCAAACTTCTTTCTATGAATCCAGAACATAAAGGCCATTTCCACATCTATAACCCATGCAGAAACAGGCATAAATAATTCTCCTGATTTGAAGCCTATTGTGAAAATCACCGTTAATAAAAGCCATGGTATAAACCAACAAATAAACTTCCTTTTAAAATTCGGTAATTTATAATTCTTTTTATAAGCCGCTATAAGGATGAAAACATCAAAAACAAACCAAGCTAAACGTATATATCCTGCTTGATATGAAAACCTTCCTTCAATCTCAAAGATAGATGCAACCTCCCATGCAAAGTTTGTCAACAAAGCAAGTCCAGGCATAGCTAATCGAGAATCGTTTTTGTTTATCAAACCCACAAAGGCTATTAACATATATGTTACTGTCCATAAAGAGGCTTCAATATAATCTATTACGTAAAAATATTCAGCCATAAAAGCTCCTTGTTTTGATATATACCCACATTAAAGCAGCAATTATAAATTCCATTTAACCTAAAGAATTTATAGCTTTTTACCCTAGCATAGGGACAATAAGCCAACATACTATTCGTATGCTAACTCTACCATAAAATCAGTTTATTTACAAGGAATATTATAAAACTTAATACTTTTTGTATGTTCTCACAAAAAGTCTTGTGCACTTTGTTTATTGCACAAAAATCAGCCGGATTTTACCGACTGATTCCGTTTTAAGTTTTTATGCTTGTTCCTTCTTCTCAGGAATCACAAAGATAAACAGAAGTGAGCTGAAAAGAAGCATCAAGGGATAAAAGAGATTTTTAATAATATCAAAGGCTGAAATGGTGTAGCCCAGAGTTGTCACCGTTGAAACAGCAACGAGAATCTGTGCACCGTAGGGAAGAAAACCCTGGAATATGCAGGAGAAGGTGTCGAGGATTGAGGCAACCTTCTTTTTGTTTATGCCGTAATCCTTTGCCATTTCGCTTGCAATTGGGTTAGCCATTACTATAGCCACGGTGTTGTTTGCCGTCGCAATATCCATAAGACCTACAAGAAGTCCGATACCCAGCTGACCGCCCTTTCTGCCCTTAAAAATTTTTCTGATACCTGAAAGCAGTGCCTCAAAGCCGCCGTTGTGTCTTATAAGTGCACAAAGTGCCGCAACGAGAATTGCTACCATTGAGGTTTCAAACATACCTGATGCACCCGTTCCCATACCTGAGAGAAGTCCCTGGAAGTCGATTGCACCGGTGAGGAGCATAATGATGCTTCCCGAAATAATACCGATAATAAGTGTGAGGAATACGTTAACGCCCGCAATACCGCTGATAAGAACCAGCACGTAGGGAATAATCTGAATCATATCATAGCTCTTACTGATGCCCTCATCTATCTTTGCACCCATTGAAAGCACAGTGATGAGTATGAGAGTAACAATTGCTGCAGGAACAACAATTGCAAGGTTTGTACGGAATTTGTCTTTCATGTTACAGCCCTGACCGTTGCAGGCGGCAATTGTTGTGTCAGAAATAAATGAAAGATTGTCGCCGAACATAGCTCCGCCCACAACTGTGCCTACGCAAAGAGGAAGAGAAAATCCCGACCCTGCAGAAACGGCAACTGCTATGGGAGTAATAAGAGTAATCGTACCAACAGAAGTACCCATCGCAGTGGACACAAAGCAGCTGATGAGGAACAGTACAACAACCGCAAAGCGTGGCGGTGTTACCGACAGCATAAAATAAGCAACACTTTCAGCGGAGCTTCTGCCCACAACGCCTACAAAAATTCCTGCAAGCATAAAAATAATAAGCATTGTGATAATATTCTTGTCACCGACACCCTGCCCCATTATCTCAAACTTTTCTTCCATCGTAGCACCTTTGGTCTGAAGCACAGCCACAAAAAGTGCAACAAGAAACGCAACCACTACGGGAACATTGTAAAAACCCATAGGTATCTTCATAATGTATTCAAAGACAATACCCAATGTCAGATAAAACGCAACAAACACCCCTATAGGTATAAGTGCAAAAGCATTTGATTTTTTCATTTCTATCTCTCACTTTACCATATTATTCTTTAAAATAAACGCCCGAGGATTATACCATATTGCAAAGAAAAAAGCAACTGCAAAAAAATAAGTTACTGCAGCTGCTGTATGTACTACTTTTAGTATTTCTCTTGTCAGGACTTGTTCAATTTCTTTTCCGGCTGAACAGTATTATCCCTTTTAACTGCAACAGCAAGATACACCGCATAAAGTCCGCCGATTACCGTAAGAAATACACATGAGCCAATCCGCTGATTCTCTGTCATTACCGCCTCGTTTGAAAACACGCTGAGAGCATTGAATATTCCGTGAGTGACAATGCAGGAAATAAGGCTTCCGGATTTAAAGTAAATCATAACGAACATAAAGCCTGC
Source organism: Acutalibacteraceae bacterium (assembly GCA_045121655.1). Lineage (GTDB taxonomy): Bacteria > Bacillota > Clostridia > Oscillospirales > Acutalibacteraceae > UBA6857. The sequence continues at coordinate 29,314 of JBGVGM010000125.1, forward strand.
AGAAACGGCATATATCACCTGAAGGATATTCTCTGTCAGCTCTGCTCCTGAGCCGTTAATAAGATTGATAACGTGACCTATACCAAAAGTAACACTTGAAACAATTACTGCCGACCTGATACTGTCCTTTGCCATCGCTCTGAAAAGAAGTCCCCTGAAAATCACTTCCTCAAGAAATCCTACGCAAAGCATTGAAAGTATGTACAGCACAGTTTCACCGGCAGAAAGATTCATGCTGACACCGTACCACAGATTTACAGTAAGCAAAAGCAGTAACGGAACATAAAAGAGCATACTTTTTGGTGGCACTGCAGATTTACAGAAACCGTACTTTTTCATCAGACCGTTTTTCTTTATAAATACAAACAGTATAACGGAAAGCACTGCTGATATAGGAAAGGTTACAGCTTTGCTGATACCAATACTTTCCGAAAGATTGTCGCCGACGGAAAGCAGGACACAGTACGCCACAATCCACACTATTGCAAAAACCAGTTCATTTTTCTGATACAGCTTTTTCATCTGATCACCTCTTAATTAAATACCAATCTTTCATTCGGCACTGTCTGACAAATTTTTGTCAATGTCTTTGTAAAGAACAATACCACCGTTGGTAAACTCAGCAACAACACCCTCGAATTTTCCTGTCTCAAAAATAGCAGCCTTTACACTGTTGAGATTTTTAAGAGGTGTTCTGCTGATTTTTCCCTTTTTATTGGTAACAACTGCAAATTCAGGATTCAGTGACTTGACAAAATCAAGGGTTGTGGAGTTGTCATAACCATGATGACCAACCTTAAGAAGATTGATTTTGCCTAATTCCTTTGCGAGTCTGTCCTCGTCGCCGTCAAGGTTATTGATATCAGCTGCAAGGAAGGCACGCACACCGTCCTTTTCTATTAATAAGCCCACTGCGTTTTCGTTTTCACCTACAGGCTCACTTATATCTGTTTCAGCCGTGTTACAGAACTTCATCGTAAAATTGCCGAAGGTAAAGGGCTCTTCAGATATATCGTGAACAACGGGTACATTTTTCTTTTCACAGGCTGAAATCATCTGGTCAAAAACCTCCTGGTTATCCCAGGCGTCAATCTCGTATTGTCTGATTTTGCTTGAATCGTATTTCTTGATGTAGGCAGTTTTTACAGTGATGTTTTCGTCAAGTATAAGTGTATCAAATCCGCTGATATGGTCGGAATGGCTGTGAGTACCTAAAACGAATTCAAGCACTGCCTTGCCCTTTTCGTCGCCTGCAATTTTTCTCACAGCGTCAACAACATAATCCTCTGTTCCGTCATAAATAAGCTCAGAAAAGCCTCTGGGATTATCGCTGTCCTCAGCTGCGTCAACGAGTGCAAACTTTCCGTCGCTTTCAATTAAAATGGCATCTGCACCGCCTGTGTTAAGGAAATAAATTCTGTCACCGCGGGCTGATAAGTCAACGGGTTCAAGAGAATACTTTCTTTCATTCAGGCTCTTTGAAATATACGGCATAAAGTAAGTCAGTAAAGCTGTTGCTGCTACCATCAGAATTACAACAATGCCTATCAGCACTTTTCTTTTTAGTGTCATTTTTATTTCCTCCGATTATTACATCCGTTACAGCTTAACGTACTGAACTGAATAACCCGGCATTCTGCTGCCGCCGCTGAAATCAAATTCTTTATCTGAAAGCAGCTCCTGACCTTTTTCAGCTTTTGCGTCAAAGTATGCAGTATACTCGTTTTCGTCAGCGTTTATAAGCACAATTATTCTCTCGTTTTCAAATACACGCTCATAAACCAGCTGTCGGTTGGTCATATGAAGAATATCAAAAGTGCCGTAGCAAAGGGCCTTACTTTCTTTATGCACCTTTGCTGCCTTTGAAATGAATTCAGAAATTCCGTTAAACTGAACCTCATTTATTGCGGGGCGAAGAGCCTTGTCCCCCTCTTCCTTTCTGCCTTCAATTCCCCATTCGCTTCCGTAATAAATGCAGGGAATTCCCGGCATGGAGAACAATATACCGTAAGCGGGAATAATGTGGTTTTTATTTGTAAGAACAGAGCTCAGTCGGGTCACATCGTGGTTATCAACAAATCCGATAAGCTGTAATCCTCTGTACATACACCAATCGTCTTTTCCGAAACGATTGCGGAGTGAGTGTCCTATTTCAAACATATTCATACTGTTAAAAGAGGAGTAAATCCCCTTATAGCACTCATAATTTGTTGCACTGTGAAGCATACCGTCGCAGACAATCTCTCTGTAGTTTCCGTGAATCATTTCCCCTGTGAGAAAGAAATCGCTTTTCTTATTAAGGCAGAAACTGCTGAGCTCTCTCATAAACTGACGGTTAAGCATATATGCAACATCCAGCCTCAGACCGTCAATATCAAAATCGTCAATCCATTTACCCACACAGCTGAGAAGGTAATTTTTCACGTGGGGATTATTGAGATTCAGCTTTACAAGCTCGTAATGACCCTCCCAGCCTTCATACCAGAAGCCGTCATTGTAAGGGCTGTTACCGTCGAAGCTGATATGAAACCAATCCTTATATTCCGAATCCCATTTCTTTTCTCTCACATCTTTAAAGGCGAAGAAGTCTCTGCCAACATGATTGAAAACTCCGTCAAGAATAACACGTATACCGTTCTGATGAAGGTTATGGCAAAGAGCTTTGAAGTCTTCATTTGTGCCAAGTCTCGCATCAATTACTGAAAAGTCAGACGTATCGTAGCCGTGGGCCGAGCTCTCAAAAACAGGACAGAAATACACTGCATCAACACCCAGCTTTTTAAGATGCTCTGTTATGTTTTCCACCTTACGGATTCTAGGAGTACGGACTCCGTCGTTAATTTCGGGAGCCGAGCAAAAGCCCAACGGATAAATCTGATATATAACACTTTCATTGTACCACATTAATATACCTCGCAATTGGATTTCTTAGTTGATTATACCACTTTGAGTCTATAAAAACAACCGTGTGGAAGATGTTTATATTTTCACACCCTTATAAATATAATACGGTTTTGAAAAAATATAGCTTCCGTTTTCTTGCGCCTTTTCAAGATTTCTTATAAATTCACAATATTCATCTTCGGTGAGCACACCTGTGTTTTCTTTATAAAGCCATGCAATATGCTCGCTGAAATCATAACCGAAAAAGCCTTCTTCATACTGAGTCTCCACAACATTGTGAACACTTACCGTGCTTTCAAACAAATTGCTACGGTTGAAAAAGCCGTACATTCTTCTGCCAATCCAGCTGTCAAGGTCGTCCATCCAGGGTTGCTTTGTAACAGCATAAGCGTGAATTGCTTTTGAAATCAGCTCTTTGTTTTCGCCGTTATAAACGATACTTTCCCAATCGCAGTTTACACATATTACAACTCCGCCCGGTTTCAGAATTCTGTGAATCTCACGCACCAAAAATTCTTTATCCGTCACACATTCAAACATATCCTTGGTAAAGACAAGGTCAAAGGTGTTGTCTTTGAATTTAAGCTTCTTTGCACAATTCATCACCTTAAGCTTTATAGGGCTTTTATACTTAATATTTTTAAACCCCTTGTCATTGATATCAACACCAATAGCGGTTTTAATTTTTCCCGGGAATGCTTGCACAAACCCCAAAAGGAAAGCGGCATCACGGCAACCCAGGTCTGCAATCACCGCATTCTCCGGCAATTCAAATTCATTAAATATAGCCTTGTTTAATGATGAAAATTTCATTTTATAACCTCCAAAAAATAAAAAATACTGTTAACAGCCGTATGCCATTAACAGTAATATGAAAGGTAAACTTTTTCTCTATCACTTAAAAGGCACACAGCGTAATAAGCCTGTACCCTTAAAAGATACAAGCTATCTTCGTCTGCGTCTGACAGAGATAAAGAACATACCGTTTTCCTCCTCAAAAATTTTGACAATGATAACATATATAATCATTATTGTCAATACTGTTTTTCTTGCACTGACTTATTTTTTACAAAAAATGAGTCCCCTTTTCAGGAGACTCATTTATACTGTTTTCTTAACTTATCCCATCAGCACATTTTATTTTCCTGTAAACAGTCCTCTGATTGCGTTAAAAATAGCAGTAAGCCATCTCATAAGAGATACGAGGAGTGAGGTTGTTTTTTCAGGCTTTGTCTGGGGATTTTCAATTTCATCCTCAGCATCCCAGCTTCCTATATCACAGTTTTCCTCTGTCATAGCAGTAAAGGTGTTTTCTGCGTAGTTGTATACAATAAAACGGGTATAGGGGAAGTCGTCAACCGTAAGCTGTCTGTCAGCATCGATAGTTGTAAGAAGAAGATCTCTTTCACATGTTGAGTAGAATCCGTGTGAACAGCCCTTTATAAACCATGTATACTCGGGGAAAAGACAGGTTGAAGCATCAATCTGCTTGTCGGGTGAAATATAATCCTCATAACCGAGAGCTACTCTTTCTGCGATATATTCCTCGTCAAGAGTTCCGTAAACATCTGAAGTTGTAGCGCCGAAGGATGCTTTTCCTGCAGACACATACTGGTCACCGAGAACGCTGCTGTCCTTGAGTACGGGAAGCATCTGAACACCGTATTTTGCAATAATGCACATATTTGTGCCGGCACCCTTGGCTACCTTAAGGATTTCCTCAGTATTAACCTTGATTGTGTCGTTATAGTATGTAATTTTTTCAATAAGTCCCGCATACTTTGTGCGCTTTTCGCTGCCCTTTTCACCGAATACATATGTAAGTGCAGTGTCAAAATCTTCCGGCGCAACAAGAGCCCAGTAGCAAGGCATTGTAAGGAAGGTTGCAGTTGCAAGAGCAGAAATAATACCGTATTCGATTTCTGCATAAAGCTCCTTTCTTGCAACATCGGTAAGCTTATCGAGAACACCGGTATTTGCAAGAAGCTCAATGGTAGTGGTAATTACGGGGCTTACGTCAAAGCTGTCTTCAAAGTAAGCTGTGTCAGCAATAAATCTTACAATTGCATTTCCGTCAATACCGAAGTCACCGCTGATAATACCACTGAGGAAATCAGAGCCGTTTGAGGTTGAAACATCAATACCGAGGCCCTTCAGTCCGTTAAAGAAGTTTGCATCGGCAGCTCCTGCTTCAAGATTGCTTATGCTGCCTATACCGTACTTATAAATATAAGCCATGGCAACATTTGATCCAAGGCATCTGCAGTTAAGCGAAACCTTGTTATGACCTGTTGCTTTTTTAACAGCTTCAATATATTTATGAAGCTCATCTGCAAGCTCCATAGGATCAAGTCGCCAGTCGTAATAGAAGTTGTATGCCTTTTCATCATACTGACCCTTGCCGTTGGTAACATTGTGAGTCATAGTATAATTCATATGATTCTGCTCGGATGGACCTATGCCGGAAACTGTACCCTCGGGAATATTACCGTTTTCATCAAGCTTGATAGGTTCGAATATTTCGCCGATTTCTTTTTCAACTGCAGCATAATAGTTGTCCCATTTGCCTGAAGCAATACCTTCAAGAATAAATGGAATAAGGATATTGATTGCAGCTTCAAGGACAGCATTTTCACCGTCGCCTTCCTCTTCATCATCTGTTTCGTTTTCACTATCAAGACCGATAAGAGCGAACATATCGTCGATGCTGAAATATTTGGTGCCGTTGTCGTAATAGATTTTACCGCTGTCGCCTGCAATATAAATTGTGGGATCGTTGCAAGCAACGGTAGGCTTTGTGTTAAAAGCTACTGCCAAAGGCATTGCAGAGAAAAGAACGCAGACCACCAATAGAATTGAAATCAGTTTTTTCATTTTCATATCTCCTTTACCAATTTGATTAAAATACAATTCTCTGTTCTTGCATTTTTATAATAACACTATCAGCTACAGTTGTCAAGGGAACAAATTTTTTTAACTTTGTTGCAATATGTTTGATTTCATATAGTTTTTTCAAACTATATCATATCTTTTGCAATAATCAAGAACTACTTCTTTGAACTTTTCGCATTTAAAATTATTCTTCACATCGCTGATATCTATATACATTCCCTGTATAAGATTCTGAATAATAGCTTCAGCAAGGAAGGCTTCAAAAACATAATCATCGGTAAAGGCTTCTTCAACATCAACATTCATTTCAGTGTTAATCCCCTTGACAGCAGAGCGGTAAATCATATTATCCTTCCCCAAGCTTTCGCCCATTTTTTTAAGATGATTAAGACCTGCTTTCATATCTGAAACAGTGATTTTACCCTTATACTCAACCTGCTTTTCACCACCGAGAAGAATATTGTCTATACTTGTTTCAAGCACCTTTGCCAGATCGGGTAAAACTGAAATATCGGGTAAGGTTTCTCCACGCTCCCATTTGCTTACTGCCTGAAAGCTTACACCCACTCTTTCACCAAGCTCATTTTGGGTCAATCCTTTTGCTTTTCTCAGGCTTGATATTTGTCCTGCAATTTTTTCTGTGTTCATAAAAATACCTCCTCTTGTGTCTGATAACAGTATAACAAGAGGAGATTTAAATGTAAATAACCGGGTGGTTGAGGGTGGAATTATAAACTTCAACTGAGATGGAGATTCTTAATACGTAACATAAATATCGAGGCAAATTTATCGTTTTATTTAAACTAAAAATCAGTTATGTAATTTAAAAATATATCTTTCGTTCTTTATAGCCGTTGAATTTATCTTTCACATACTTTACATCTCCACACTCTTCGCTTGGCAACTCAATCAGTTTTTCAAATTCTGTAACAAAGAAGTATACATTTTCTTCATCATTGTCAATTCCAATTTTATCGATTTTTGTCTTGATAATTGCTCCGATTTCATTAATATCTATTATGTCCTCAATGACAATCTTCTCGATTTTTTGGTTTTCCCCTATAGCTAAAGTATAATCATCATAAAAATCAAATACATGCATTTCATCTGTCAATATACTAGTTTTTATTGTTTCTTTAGATTCATCCCATTCCTCGAAATAATAATCCCACTGCGTCTGTACTTTAATTTCAATGGCATAAGGATATTCAAAATAGTATCCTTGAGAACCACTGTTCTCAACAATAATGAAGCTTCTATTATTATCCTCATGTATAAAATAATCATTAATCATGATTAGTGTATCAAAATTCTTACCTATTTTTGCAAACCCCTGTGGTTCATACTGCTCATAAGTTTCCGATTCTGATGCGGTAATTTTTTCGGATGTAATAACCACATCCGTTGTTGTAATTTTTTCTGTAGCACTAACTATAATACTGCTCTCCTTCGTACTGCTTGCTTCATTATCACTCTGAATATTAGCCTTAGTTCCAGCAAAAAAAGCAACAATAATTAAGATAAGTATTAAAAACACAACCAAACCTTTTTTCATTTTAATATCCTCCAAATTATATTAGTTTTGCGACAGAAATTCTCCTTTCTTTATACACACTTTTACCTTTACTCGCAAAAATAAAAAAAGTGCGCAGTCGAAACTACGCACGAAAAATACATAGCTCAACTGTCGCCAAACAAAATCTCTAACACAACGTACAATACAGTATATGCAGAAATAGAGCATCTGTATTTTTACCAAAATAGATAAAAATACACATACCGATATCGTACGTAAAAAATATTTAGATTTTGTTTGGCGCAGTTAGTATAACATATAGTATTAATTTTTGCAAGTAATTTTATTCAACTCTAACCTGTGACTTTGCTCTTGCGGTGCCCAAAATCGCTTGCCGGCTTGGAGCGCCGAGCGATTTTGACCGCTGCGCCATCCTCACCTCGCTTCTTCTCGCACTGCGAGCGCTTCGGCGACGATGCAGTTAACAGCCGCAACGCAGCTGTTGAAGTA
>JBGVGM010000126.1:0-34232 GCA_045121655.1 Acutalibacteraceae bacterium
AAGGATAATCAGGCATTCCGCTTTCTATATACTCTTCAGGCGATTTATAATCCACCACTTCAAAATAAAAGATTTCGGCTAAAGATTGCTTCGCACTGTAAATCAGTATTTTGTCATCAGAATTTTCACTCATTGCAAGCTTATGAAGGGGCTTCAGGGCAGCCAACCGCATATCATCAAGCTGATAAATGTCAACTGTTTGAAGATTACCCCTCAGGTACATTTCCACATTATAATTTGCAATTAAGCTGTCCGTTCCCACAAGTGACAAAAGAGTTATCACAGAGCAGGCAAAGGCGAGAATAACCTTCATATACGGAAAATTCTTTTTGAAGAGTCTGACAATAATCATCGCAAAAACAACAACCAATATGAGGTCTGCAACAAGTACATAAATTCTCTTGTGAGTAAGCCCCATCTCTGCTATATAGAGAAGAATTTTTGAAATTGAGGTTGCAACAAGCACCACAGTAAAACCGCAGAGGAACAAATCAAAGCCTTTTATCATTCGGTTGATTTTACCGTCAGCTCTCTTTGAGAAAATAACTGTTACACCAATAATACCGAGATTGATTACCGCAACGGCTGCCATTTCAAAAAAGCCACGTCTTGCATACTGAGCCACACTGATTTCGCTTCCGTCGGGCAGTTTACCCGTAAAGGCACTGAAAAAATATGCAAACTGCGAAAGCAGATATATAACATAAACAAGGCTGATTACACCTAGAAAGCCTGCAAAAACATTTGAGGAAACAAAGCGGAGATTTTTATATCTTTCGTTCTTCTCCCCTCTTTTTTCATCGATTACACCGTGACGGAAACAGAACATCACATTATAGATATAAGGAGCTACAAACAGAGCAAGGAATGCATTCACAAGAAGGCCTGAGCTGATACCGTCAAAGAATTTATCAAAAACAAGCTCAATTTTATCCATAGCCGTCTGAGCAACACTGCCGAAAGCAGCGTCGCCGTCAATAAGCAGCGGTACCACAATAGCTATGACAGGAATCGAAAGCACCGCACCGCCGATTATTCCTAAAGCTTTGCCTGAAAGCTTTTTCTTTTCGCCGTCGGAGCTTCTTTTGAGGGTTTTAAGTGAACGCAAGGGAAGAAAGGTATTCCTTACGGGAATCAGCACCTCACTTCTCCACACTTCAAGAATATAAAAGTAACTGCCGTAGGTATCTTTCGCTTCACCCGTCATTTTCACGCAGTATGAGCCCGAAAGGTAAATAAGCATCAGGAAGGTGAAAGTAAAGTGAGCCTCATCACCGTGAATGATATAGGATATTGCAGTCAGAAGTGCAAGAGCACCGGGCAGAATTGCCTCTTTGCTGAATGTTTTTCTTTTGGTGATAATATAAGCTGTTGCAACGGCGAAAAATCCGAAGTATGAGAGAGCCGTATGCAAGCCTTTTGAGTTGAAGTTCCAGAATAAATCAAGCACTGCAGTTATAAGATAGGTTGTTAAACCAAAGACAACAGGAAAGGTCAGTATATCAACAAAGGACATCTGCACTCTTTTCTTTTCATTAAGATAAGTTTCTTCGTTCATTGTTTTCACTCCTTTTCAGGAATATATTCAAGTATATCACCGGGCTGACAGTTCAATGCTTCGCAGATGCTTTCAAGGGTTGAAAAACGTACTGCTTTTGCCTTGCCTGTTTTGAGTATGGATAAATTTGCCTGAGTGATACCCACCTTTTCAGCCAGTTCTCCTGAGGACATTTTACGCTTTGCAAGCATTACATCTAAGTTTACTATAATCGGCATATCTGATTCCTCCTCATATAGTGAGTTCGTTTTCGTTTTTGATTTCCGTCGCCTTTGCTATTACGCTTTTAAGCACACGTAAAATGAGCATCATAAAGGCTGCGCCGAGAGTAACAAACCAAAGTGGCATATAAATAAATCCGGCAATAAAACAAACGAAGCTCACCGCCGCACAGCACCATGAAAGCAGTCGGATAAGAAAAACAGTATCCTCAGTAAAAACTTCTTCCTTCATAACGTTTTTCATAAGCTTCATAATTGAAACAAGTGCAGTCCACGCAGGCATGCAGCAGATATAAAATGCAACAAGCACCGTTGTGCAAAGCAGCTGGGAATTGGCTCTGAAGCTGAAAAACCAATTGAAAACGGGATAAGCAAAAATCATTATTACGCCAAGAAGCCCGCAGAAAATATAATCGATAACAAGGGTCAGCTTTGCTGATTTAAGGGGTGTGTAGTTCATTTTTATTCCTCCCAAAGTCTTTTTACAATTGCAATATAGCACACTTTTTATCGTTTGTCAATAAATTTATCACGAAAAACATAAAATTTTTATTTTTTATCGGTTTGAGCGTTATTCAAAAAAATTTGAAATAACAGCCATCTTTTTTCTTGCCAAAATTTATATTTTATGATAGAATGTAGGTTGATTTACTATAACCCCAGATTATGAGGTGATTATTTGAACAAGAAAAAAGAAAATATCCGAAATTTCTCTATTATTGCTCATATCGACCACGGCAAGTCCACCCTTGCCGACAGACTTCTTGAAATGACAAACTCCGTTGCAAAAAGAGATATGTCCCAGCAGATTCTCGACGATATGGACCTTGAAAGAGAAAGAGGTATAACAATCAAAGCTCACGCTGTAAAGCTGGACTACAAGGCAAAGGACGGCGAAACATACGAGCTTAACCTTATAGACACTCCGGGTCATGTTGACTTTAACTACGAGGTTTCTCGTTCACTTGCAGCCTGTGAGGGTGCAGTGCTTATTATCGACGCTTCTCAGGGTATCGAAGCTCAGACTCTCGCCAACACTTACCTCGCTCTTGACCATGACCTTGAGCTTGTTCCCGTTATCAACAAAATCGACCTTCCCGCTGCAGAGCCTGACAGAGTTGCTGCAGAGGTTGAGGATATTATCGGCCTTGACTGCTCACTTGCTCCGAGAGTATCGGCAAAGACAGGCGAAAACATTGAGCAGGTGCTTGAAAGAATTGTTGCAGATATTCCTGCACCCAAAGAAGCAAACGACAACGCTCCCCTTAAGGCACTTATTTTTGACTCGGTTTACGACAACTACAAAGGTGTTATTGTTTATGTAAGAGTTGTTGAGGGTACTCTCAAAGCAGGCGAAACAATGCTTATGATGGCAACGGGCGCTCAGTTCAACGTTGTTGAGGTGGGCTATATGAGAGCTACGGGGCTTGAGCCTACAGATGTACTTTCTGCAGGTGAGGTTGGCTACATCACAGCTTCAATCAAAACAGTCCGTGACGCAAAAGTCGGTGATACCGTTACCAAAATTCAGAATCAGGCTAAGGAGCCTCTTCCAGGCTACCGTAAGGTTAATCCCATGGTTTTCTGCGGTGTTTATCCTGCTGACGGTGCCGATTACGAGGCACTCCGTGATGCTCTTGAAAAGCTTCAGCTGAACGATGCTTCACTTTCATACGAGCCTGAAACCTCAGGTGCTTTAGGCTTCGGCTTCCGTTGCGGTTTCCTCGGTCTTCTCCATCTCGAAATCATCCAGGAAAGACTTGAAAGAGAATACAACCTCGACCTCGTTACAACCGTTCCCTCTGTTGTTTACTATATTCATCAGACCGACGGCACAGTAGTTCAGGTAGATAACCCCACCCACTATCCTGAGCAGGCAGTTATTGACTACTGTGAAGAACCCATTACAAACGCTCACATTTACTCACCCTCAGAATATGTAGGTGCAATTATGGAGCTTTGTCAGGAAAGACGCGGTGTTTTCAAGGATATGAAATATATCACCACTGACCGTGTTGACATTCACTATGAGCTTCCTCTCAACGAAATCATTTACGACTTCTTTGATGCTCTCAAGTCAAGAACAAGAGGCTATGCTTCCTTTGACTACGAAATTTTCGAATACAGACGTTCAACTCTTCAGAAGGTTGACGTGCTTCTCAACGGCGACATTATCGACGCTCTCAGCTTCATCATTCACTCAGAAAAGGCTATGGGCAGAGCAAGAAAAATTGCCGAAAAGCTGAAGGAGCATATTCCGAGACAGATGTTCGAAATCCCCATTCAGGTTGCAATCGGCTCAAAGGTTATTGCACGTGAAACCGTTAAGGCTATGCGCAAAGACGTTCTTGCAAAGTGCTACGGCGGTGACATCACACGTAAAAAGAAGCTTCTTGAAAAACAGAAGGAAGGTAAAAAACGTATGCGTCAGTTCGGTACTGTTGAAGTGCCTCAGGAGGCCTTTATGGCAGTTCTCAAGCTTGACGGAGACAACTAAAAATATGACAGGAATATATATACACATACCGTTTTGTAAAAGCAAATGTCCCTACTGTGATTTCTATTCCTTTAAACCTGATGAAATGCAAAAGGACAGCTATTTAAAAGCTGTCCTAAAATATCTTGAAGACTATAGAAATCAGGTTAAAGACGAAATTGACACCGTCTATTTCGGCGGAGGAACTCCCTCATTTTTCGGCGGTGAAAGAATAAAGGCAGTTATAGACTGCATAAAAGAAAACCACACTCTTGTTTCGCCTGAGATTACTGTTGAGTGTAACCCCTCAAGCGTTTCCGATGAGTTTTTCAGAATTCTTTCTGAAGCAGGAGTCAACCGTATTTCAATGGGTATGCAGTCTGCTGTTGACAGCGAGAGAAAAGCTCTCGGCAGACTTTCGGGAACAGAGGATGTCAGAAAGGCAATCAGCCTTTCAAAAAAGTACGGTATAGACAATATCAGCCTTGATATTATGCTGGGTGTACCTAAACAGACTATGGAGAGCCTTGACGAAAGCATTGATTTTCTTATAAGCTCTGACATTAATCACATCAGTGCGTATATGCTGAAAATTGAAGAAGGCACGCCCTTTTATAAAATGCAGAATTCCCTTATGCTCCCCGACGATGACACAGTTTCTGAAATGTATCTTCATACGGTAAAGCGGCTTTCTGAAGCAGGCTTTTCTCAGTATGAAATTTCCAACTTTTCAAAAGAGGGCTTTGAAAGCAGACATAATCTTCATTATTGGAGAACTGAGGAGTACCTCGGCATAGGTCCTTCTGCACATTCATTTTTAAACGGAAAAAGATTTTATTATGAACGGGATTTTAAGTCCTTTTTAAGCAGTCCCTCCACAATAGATGACGGTGAGGGCGGAAGCGAAGAGGAATACATAATGCTCGCTTTACGGCTTACGGAAGGCTTTTCCGGGGAAAAGTTCAAAGATCGCTTTGGCAGATATCCTGATGAAACGATATACGAAAAGGCGAAGTTTTTTGAAAAAGAGGGATTTCTGACTGTTAAAAACGGTACAATCAGCCTTACTCCCGAGGGATTTTTACTTTCAAACACAATAATCGGAAAATTACTTGAATACTATTAAGTCTGAGGAGTGATATTATGAGATCATACGGTCTTGTTCTTGCAGGCGGCGGAGCAAAAGGCGCTTATCAGATAGGTGCATGGAAAGCGCTCAGTGAAATGGGTGTCACCTTTAATGCTATTGCCGGTACTTCTATCGGCTCAATAAACGGTGCTCTTATAGCTGCAGGCGATTATGAAAAAGCCCGCCAGTTGTGGCTCAACATTTCAATTGATAAAGGACTTCGTATCAACGAGGAGCTCCCTGACCCCGAAAATCTTTTCAGTAAAAAAAACTGGGGTACTCTTTTTAAGGAAGTTATCAAAAACGGCGGCCTTGATGCCTCACCTGCCGCAGATTTTATTTCGCAGTATGTTGATGAAAAAAAGGTCAGAGAAAGCGGCATACCTCTTTTTGCAGTAACGGTGCAAATGACCCAAGGAGTAACACCGAGAGAAATCTGCATTGACGAAATACCCGAGGGTGAACTTACGGACTATCTTATGGCATCATCAAACATTCCCCTTGCAGTAGGAATCGGCCCCGAGGGTGAAAAATTTCTCGACGGTGGTGTATATGACAACATACCTCTTATGACTCTTAAAAAGCGAGGCTTCAACAAGATAATAATTCTTGACATCTCCAACCTTAAAGGTGTGGGTCATTCAATGAATACCGCCAATTGCGAAATTGTTCATATCAGACCCTATGACACCGAAATGCTTGGTGGATTTATGGACCTTGATGCTGAGGCAGTTGAAAAGCGTATTAAGCTCGGCTACCTTGATGCGAAAAAATCCTTCTCGCATCTTCTCGGCAACATATATTATTTCCTGCCCGAAACTTTCAGAAGTATGGCAAAAAAATACGGTGCAGACACTCTTGTAAACCTTGAAAAGCTTGCTTTTTACCTTTCAGTCGACCCTTATAAAATATATACTGAAAATGAGTTTCTGACCGCTGTCAAGCTTTCCTACGAAGAGGAACATAAACGACTTCAGGCTGAGCCGGAGACAGAAGAAAAGGTAAAAGAAAAAGAGACGGAGCTTGATGCACTGAAAAACGTATTCAGAAATTACTTCGCACCAAAATTCACTGTGGAAGAAACGGCTGAAGAAATTGCAGCTGAGCCTACTGCCGCAGAGCCAACGGAAAAAGAACGTGAATTTGACTCTATCAGAAACGCACTCAAAAAACGTTTCGGTCAGAAGAATCACTTTGATGAGTACACTGATGCAATTGCGGTACTTGAAAATGTTGTGCTTTAAATAAAAGATGGGCTGTACGCAGAACGTACAGCCCATTTCATTTACTGTTCAGTTATTACATTGGCGGTTTGCCGAGCCATAAATCGTGGAAAATGTACTTGAAGAAGTTAAATACCTCAAGAGCAAATCTTGCAAAAATGCTGATGAATGAACCGTGTTCTGCAGGAGCTTCAGTTGTTGCATCTCCTGCTGCAACGGCAATAGCGCAAACTGTCATAAGCATTACAAGTACAAGCACGAGCGAAATGATTTTTTTGAATGTCTTTTTCATATCTGTTTACCTCCTTATTATTTTCAGGTTACATATATTGTAAACCATGAAATCAAATTAGTCAATATTTTTTGTTTATTTTGTTTTTACAGTAACAGTATCACTGTCCTCACTGAAAAACTCTTCTTCTTTTACAATTTTAAATGAACGTACTCTGTAAAGATAGTTTTTGAAGTGAGAGGGTGCTTTATCCTTAAGTGTAAGCTCAAGGTTGGACTCTGTTTTTGCAACAGAAATGAATTCGCCGTCTTTACTGTCACATCTTTCGAGAATATAACCGTCAGCACCTGCAACAAGGCGCAGATAAAACCGGGTTGTTCTGCCTGTGGTTTTAGCTTCAAGGATTTTTCCGCTGTCAAGACAAACGGCGTGTACCTTGTGGCTGAACTTACCCTGTCTCTCCTTTTCACCATCTTTATAAACACACTGCACACAGTAGTGATACACCTGACCGGGTACCACCTTTTTGTCGGTAAAGGTGGGCTTTTTTACTCTTTTAATGGTCAAAGTCTGCGAAAAGAAGTCATTTCGTCTGCTTACAATATAAGCAGATGCCTTGGGGTCTTTGTCCCAGGAAACAGTAACTGACTTACCCTCGGCTTCAGCCTTCAGGTTAAGTGGAGGCTCAATATCGGATATAACCGCTGCCCTTGTACCGCTTTCCTTGGTGCTGGACTTTTTGCCCTCAAGCCTTTTGAAAGCTGATATTTTGTACCAGTAGGTTTTATCAGGCTCAACAGTATCAGTAAACGACAACTTCTTTTTCCACTTGATTCTGACAAATTCACCGTCAGGCTCATCACGTCTTAAAACTGCGTATTTTTCTGCACCCTCAACCTCGGTCCAGAAAATTTTCAGTTGATTTTCGCTTACCGTTTTGACCTTTTTTATTTTGGGTCTGCCACGGAGCTTTTTGTAATCACTCATTTATCTGTCTCCCAGAAGTGATGCACTGTCCTTATCTACGAAAACAGTTACATCAGCATGAAGTTTAAGAATACTTGCGGGACAAGAAGGTGTAACTTCGCCATGAACAAGCTTTTTGATTGCCTCAGCCTTGCTCTTGCCTGTTGCAATAAGAATGATTCTCTTTGCACGCATAATATCACCGATACCCATCGTAAGAGCATATTCGGGCATTTTGTCGCCCACAGCTTCAAAGTATTTGCTGTTTGCATCAATGGTGCTTTGTGTAAGCTTTACTGCGAAGGGACCGTCTGCAAAGCTGTCGCCGGGCTCATTGAAGCCGATGTGGCCATTTGTACCGATACCAAGAATCTGAATGTCAATTCCACCGCTTTCTCTGATTTTTGCGCTGTAACGTGCACATTCCTCTTCAATGTTTTCAGCTTCACCTGAAAGGAAGTTTACCTTGTCAAAATCAACGTCTGTTTTTCCGAAAAGGTTATCCTTCATAAAATAGTAGTAGCTGTTTACATTTTCTCTTGAAAGGCCTACATATTCGTCAAGGTTAAAGGTTGTGATATGCTTAAGTGTAACCTCACCCTTTTCGTAGCTTTCGATAATTTTCTTATATGTTTCAACAGGTGAAGCGCCTGTAGCAAATCCGATTACACTTCCTCTGTTTTTGTTTATCTGTTTGATTATAATTTCTGATG
The DNA here is from genome assembly GCA_045121655.1 of Acutalibacteraceae bacterium. Classification (GTDB taxonomy): domain Bacteria; phylum Bacillota; class Clostridia; order Oscillospirales; family Acutalibacteraceae; genus UBA6857. The sequence goes on from JBGVGM010000126.1 coordinate 8,519, forward strand.
CCTGAGCTGCAATTTCAGCTGCATTATTGAGTTCAATTACTTTCATTTTATTATCTCCTTTGCTTTATAAATGGTATTATTTTGTATTATATCACAAACTGTAAGAATTTTCAATTATATTTAAAAGCTTTTGTAATTTTATCAATAAGGATTTGAATTTAAGCTTTTTATGTGCTATACTGTAAATTACAAAGGAAAGGATATGAAGAAATGAAATTCAATTATCATACACACACAAACCGTTGTTTTCATGCCAAAGGTGAAGACGAGGAGTATATTCTTGCCGCAATTGAAGCAGGCTTTGATGAAATCGGCTTTGCCGACCACTCTCCATGGCCCTATAAGGGATATGTTTCAGGCATGAGAATGCACGAAAATGAGTTTGAACCTTACGTGAAAAACATAAAGGCTCTTGCTGAAAAATACAAAGACAAAATCAGCATCAAGGTCGGTCTTGAATGTGAGTATTTTAAAGAATACATTCCCTGGCTCAAAGAAAAAGCTAAAGAGCTTCAGGTGGATTACGTCATTCTCGGCCACCATTACTGCACACACGAAATCGGCGCTGATTATAACGGCAACCTTACAACCGTTGATGGTATAAAAAAATATACCGACGAGGTTGTTGAAGGAATCAGATCAGGAGTTTACTCCTACGTCTGCCACCCCGACCTTTATATGAAGGGCTACGGAGTGTGGGACGAGCACGCAGAAGAAATGGCAAGAAGAATCATCACTGCCGCAAACGAAGAGGGAATCCCTCTCGAGTATAACCTTCTCGGCCTCAGCCGTTCAAAAGATGAAGGCGTACCCGGTTATCCCTACCCTGATTTCTGGCTTTTAGCTTCAAAGATGGGGGCAAAGGCAATTCTGGGCGTTGATGCTCACCGCCCTTACGCATACGGCAACACCGAGCTTTTTGAGGAGGGCAAACGAACACTCAGAGAGCTTAACATTGAAACGGTTGACAGTATCAGGTTTTTACGATAAATAAAGAAGACTGCAGACGAACTGCAGTCTTTCTTATTTATTCAGAAATTCAGTAACAGCCTTGATATGCACAAGCATTCCCGTAAGAATTGCACTTTCGTCGGGATTGAATCTGTCGCTGTGAAGAGGATAATCGCATTCACAGCCCACATGGTAAAAGCTGCCCGGTGCTTGGTCAAGATAAAAGCCGAAATCCTCGCTTGTCATAAGGGGTGTGTCGCTTACGCTGACATTCTCTTTCCCGAGTATATCCTCAGCACACTCTTTGAGAAAAGCCGTCATTTTTTCGTCATTGGTGATTCCGGGATAGCTTTCACGGATTCTGACTTCGCACTCTGCACCCATACTCTGAGCAATTCCCTTTGAAACGGAAACGAGGAGACTTTTCAGTTTTTCCCTTGTTTCCTTTCCCAAAGAGCGCATAATTCCGCCAAAGGTAGCTTTTCCTGCAATCTGATTGCAGACTGTCCCTGCATTGAAGGTGCAGACACTGAGTACTGCACTTTCCGTTGGTGCAAGATTGCGGCTGACAACACTCTGAAGAGCTGTTACAATGTAAGATGCAATCAGAAGTGCATCTATGCCTTTCTGAGGCTCAGCACCGTGAACGCTTTTTCCAATAACATCCACCTCGAAAACATCAGCTGCAGCGTAGCTTTTGCCGTACTTCAGCTGAACGTGACCTTTGGGAAGCTCAGGTCTTAAGTGAAGTCCGAAAATGCAGTCCACATCTGTCATAGCCCCCTTTTCTATAAGCCTTTCTGCACCGCCTAAAAGCTCCTCATCAGGCTCGAAAATCAGCCTGACTCTGCCCTTGAACTTATCTCTGTTTTCGCTGAGGATTTTTGCAGTACCGAGAAGAATCGCAGTGTGTATATCGTGTCCGCAGGCGTGCATCATGCCCTCATTCTCCGAACTGAAAGAAAGGTCGGTATTTTCATTGACGGGGAGGGCATCAATGTCAGCTCTGAGCGCAGCTGTTTTTCCGTCTTTTTCACCTTCAACAGTTGCAACAACACCCGTTTCAAGGAGTCTTTCATACTTTACGCCCCACTTATCAAGGCAGTTCATTATTACCTCGGTGGTTCTGAATTCACTGTTTCCGATCTCGGGAAAACGGTGAAGCTCTCTGCGGATTTTTACTATCGCCTCAAGGGCATTTTCACATTCTTTTTTTATAAATTCGTTGTTCATTTTAAAAGCCCAAATGACGCACAAATCCTGTGCGTCATTTTCCTTAATCCAAAATATTATCCATATTGTAAAAGCCTTTTTCCTGCTTTATAAGGAAGCTTGCTGCAGAAAGAGCACCTTCTGCAAAAAGGCTTCTGTTTTCAGCTTCGTGCTTGAGAGTGAGCACCTGAGAGCCCATGGCGAAAATAATTTCGTGTGTGCCTACTTCGCCGCCCATTCTTATTGCGTGAATGCCGATTTCGTTTTTCTTTCTCTTGCCGTATTCGTGTCTGCCAATGTTGTATTCACAATCGTCCTTCACACTCTTTATTGAATCAGCAAGAAGAATTGCAGTACCGCTGGGCACGTCAAGCTTCTGATTATGATGCTTTTCGATAATCTCGATATCAGCTTCGGGAAAAGCCTTTGCAGTAATCTTAGCAAGGCAGGAAAGCACTGCAACACCCAATGACATATTCTGGCTGTAGAAAAGAGGAATACTTTCTGAGGCTTCTTTAATCATTGTAAGTTCCTCAGCTGTCTGGCCTGTTGTCGCAATAACAAGGGGGATATTTCTCTTTACTGCATATTCGGTCACGTCCTTTGTTGCAAGGTGGTTTGAAAAATCGATTATGCAGTCAGCCTCACCGTCAAATTCGCTGATATTTTTATAAATACCCTTTTCGCTGTCGGTATCAAACTCCATACTGCAGGAAGCTGCAAGAGTATAGTTTTCGTTGTTTTCTATAAGTGAAAGAAGAGTCTGACCCATTCTTCCCCCTGCACCGTTGATTATAAGTCTCATACGTCTAAACCAACCTTACGCATTTCCTCTAAAAGAACTGCCTTGTGGTCGTCTTCCATAACTGTAAGAGGAAGTCTTACGTAGTCTTCACAGTAGCCCATAGCCGCCATAGCTGCCTTTACGGGAATGGGGTTAACCTCGCTGAAGAGAGCCTTTGTAAGTGAGAAATACTTGAACTGCATTTCTGCTGCACCCTTGACATCGCCGTTAAGGAACTTGTGGCACATTTCTGAGGTTTCCTTGGGAAGTACGTTTGAAAGAACAGAAATTACACCCTTACCGCCAACTGACATAAGAGGTACAATCTGGTCGTCGTTACCTGAATAAAGATCAAGCTTGTCGCCGCAAAGAGCCATTGTTTCTGTAATCTTGTCAATCTGGCCGTTTGCTTCCTTGATTGCCTGAATCATGGGATGCTTTGCAAGCTCAGCGTATGTAGCAGGCTCAATGTTTACGCCTGTTCTTGAGGGTACGTTATAAAGAATGATGGGCTTTGTGCTTGCGTCTGCAATTTCGTAGAACATCTTGATAAGGCCCTTCTGTGTTGCCTTGTTGTAGTAAGGTGTAACAACGAGCATAGCGTCACAGCCAACTTCGCAAGCAAACTTTGTAAGGTCAATTGCGTAAGCAGTATCGTTTGAGCCTGTACCTGCAATTACGGGAACTCTGCCGCCTACTACTTCAACTGCAAACTTAAGAACCTCTCTGTGCTCTTCGTCAGTGAGAGTTGAGCCTTCGCCTGATGTACCTGCAATAACAAGAGCGTCAATACCCTCTTCAATCTGCCAGTTGAGAAGCTTTTTAAAATTCTCGTAGTCTACTCCATTTTCGTTCATCGGTGTGATAATAGCTGATGCTGCACCTGTAAAAATCGGCTTTCTTTCCATTTGTAAAACTCCTTTACTTATAACTTGGTTTTCCGAAACTTCAAATATTACAGAGAAAAACACCCGAAATGCTACTTGCATCGAGTGTCATAATTACAAACGACAACAGATAAACTGATGTGTCTTTTACAATTATAATAGCACTCCGCAAGAACTTGCGACAGTCAGATGAATCTTATTTCATCTGCCCAACACAGCTTTCGCCTGCTGTGTTTCGGCGACAATCCCTTTCCTCTGCAACAGCCTTTGCGAAAGCCTTAAGTTGCAGGATACTGATGATTTACCGCAGCCTCTATCTTTAATTGAATTATTCGGTTGGGAATAGTCTATCACTAAAAGATAAACCTGTCAATAGCAAAAACAAATTTTTTACTTATGAACAAAAACAAATTTTTTACTCATGAAGTTCATCAGTACACCTTGAAAGATAATAAAATGGTGAAAGCGGGGTAAGACAGACGTACTTTTCAAATTTATCTTTGAACTTATTAAGAGGCACTTCAAGTCTCAGACGGTTTTCCTCGTATTTTGCCTCAAGCTTCTGCGATGTTCCCGAAAAGCTCATTACTGCATATTTTGTCATATTAAGATTGTATTCCCCTCTTTCACTTACAGTTATCTGTCCGGCAAAAAAGGCCGAGGCACAAGCTATAATCACCGTTGTGAAAAGGAACTTTCCAAACAGCTTTTTCATTTCTTCGTTCACGGTTATTCCTCATATTCTTCTAAGATTTCTGAAAGTGCAACACCTATACACTTTCCTGTATAAACAGCTTCTTCGAGCGTATTTGAATCAGAGCCTACCTCTATAAGAAGTGAGCAGTGGGTAACGTTCGTATTGTAGCTTCTGGGGCAGAAGTAAAGTGGTCTTGTTATTCCCGGAAAAAGCTTCTCTAATTTCTCCTGAAGATGAACGGCGAAGGTCAGGTTATATCTCCAGTCAGGCAGATTTGTTATGGGGTTGCCCTCCTCCTGACAGCCTGAGATAATCATAATCTGCGCCGCTTTTTTGCCCTTTACTTTTACGGTGGGCTTTACCTTTGTTCCGTCCGAATCCTGAATTGCATCACGGTGAATGTCAAGTGCCACCTGAATTGTGGGGTTTTCTTTGAGAATACCTTCAACGGTTTCACGGCTTTTTGCGTAAGCACCCGTATATTTGCTGTCGTGAATCTCCTTGTCGTGAATTACCGAAAACCCTGCCTTTTCAATTTCTTCGGTTATAGCCTCCCCTACTCTTACCATATTGCGGGCTTTATCGTTACTTCTTGTTTTGAAGCCTACGGGGTAATATGATTTTTCCAGTATGGGGTAGGTTTCCGTTGTGTGGGTATGAAAAATCAGAACGGAGGGCTTTTTCTTAGTTACACTGAGGTCGATCTTTTCACTCAGTATCTCTTTAAGGCTTACCTGAGTTTTGTTTACGTTTTTCATTCTGACACCGGAATATTTATCCGTAACACCCTCTGTGGTGTAGGTTTTTTCTCTTATATTTCCGTCTTTCTTTTCATCGGAAAGTATCGCTTTTTCTTTCTTTATAAGTGCGGCTATATCGTCGGGAGTATCAGCAAAGCTTTTGAAAAGTGAAACCTGCTGAGTATCCTTTATTTCAGTGGTTTTTTCGCTTTCCGTCACCTTCTGGGTTGTTTCCTTTTCCGTAGTTTCAGACTTTTGAGGGACTTCCTCGCTTCTGCTTGTGGGAAGCATCATCTGAAGGCTGAAAAGAGCAAGCTTTGCCCCCGCTTTCATAAATTCTTCAGTGAAGAAAAATGCCGAAACAAAAATTGCAAATGCCAGCGAAACGGAAATCAGTATTTTTATAAGCTTATCTTTACTTTTCATCTTGTCCTCCGAATATAAAACATATAAAATTCTATTCGTTTCAAAGGACAAAAATTCTGCCTTACTTAAAAATTCAGCTTACAATTGCAAGAATATCCTCAGGCGGTATATCAGGCTGAAGAGCAATGTTTATACCCATAGCAACAAGTGCTGCCGCTCTGTCAATTACGTTGTCAATTTCCTTGGGTGTTACCATCATAAGAGCGCTTTCCTTGTTGTTTTGCAAGAGCTTTTCAACTTCAGCTTCACTAAGTCCTGTATTCTGAAGCACATCTGCCGCCATTGTAAGTGCATCAACAACAGTAGGCACACCGATAGCAATTACGGGGACGCCCATGGATTCCTTGTTTATTGTGTTGCGTTTGTTGCCGACTCCTGAGCCGGGTGACACTCCCGTATCGGAAATCTGAACCGTTGTGCCCAGTCTTTCAGTATTTCTTGAAGCAAGAGCGTCAACCACAATAACACATGAAGGGCTGATTTTTCTGACAATACCCTCAAGGCTTTCGGCAGTTTCAATTCCCGTAAGTCCGAGGACTCCCGGTGTAACGGCGGCAACCGACCTGAGATTTTCAAAGCCTATGGATTTTGCAAGCTCCTTTGAAATATGCCTTGTTGCAAGGATAAGAGACACACATTTAGGCCCTAAGGCGTCGGGAGTGATTTTTTCGTTTCCCAGTCCTGCAACAAGAACCGTACCCTCTTTCGGAATCAGCTTTTTCAGCTCGTCACCCAAAGCTGTAAGCCGTGATGAAAAAAGGTCTGCGTTCTTCATAAATGAGCCTATTTCAAGAGTAATGTATTTTCCCTTTGGCTTTGAAAGAAGCTTTTCGCCGTTTTCGTTTTCAACGGTAATTGTGGTAATCACAACGGAATCCACCTCTTTTTTCTCTGTTCTGATTCCATCGAGAGTTTCTTTTTCGATGTATTCTTTCCTTTCAAGGGCAAGATCTGTTCTGAAAATCATTTTTTTCTCTCCAAAACTATTGAATTATTTTGAATAATATAGTATTATTATGGGCGCAAACAAAAAAAGTATATCTGAATTTGCAAAAATCTCTTGCATTTTTTATCAAAAGGTGATATCATATCTAACGCATACGCTACTAAGAGGAGGTGTAATAATGGCAAACATTAAATCAGCAAAGAAGCGTGTTCTCGTAAACGCAACAAAGCAGGCCAGAAACAAGTCAGCTAACTCAGCTCTTAAGACAGCTCTTAAGAAGGCAAACGCAGCTATTGAAGCAAACGCTGAAAATAAAGACGAAGTTGTAAAGCTCGCAGTTAAGAAGATTGACCAGGCTACAGCAAAGGGTCTTCTTCACAAGAACAATGCAGCAAGAAAGAAGTCAGCTCTCGTAACAAAACTCAACGCTTCAAAATAAGCTTGAAAAAGAAGAAACTGTGAGATAGGCAACAGCCTGTCTCTTTTTCTTTTTCCTAAAAAAGAGTGTGTATTTTTCGGAAAATCAATTGTATTTTCATATCAAGTATGATACAATTATATATAATTATATATATCAGCGTTTTTTCACGGAGGACAATCAGAAAAATGAAAAGGAAAATCAAAAGAATTCTGCTGCTTGCTTTCGCAGTGGCAACACTTACGGCAGTGCTCGCCTTCTCTTCGAGTGCAAAAGAATACATTTCGGGAGATTTCAATTTTAATGTGGGTTCAAAGCATGCCGTTCTCGTTTCATATACAGGAAAGGATAAAACGGTAAAAATCCCCTCAAAGGTCAAGGGCGTACCCGTAACAGCAATTGCAGACTGGGCTTTTGACGGAATCAAAACCATGGAAAGCATATCCGTTCCGTCAACTGTTACCAAAATCGGCGAGGCTTCATTCAACGGCTGCACAGCTCTTGAGAGAATAAATCTTCCGAAAAACCTCAAGAAGATTTCAGCTTCAGCCTTCTGGTACTGCGCAGGTCTCAAGCAGGTTTTCATATATGATAAGGTAACATCAATCGGCAAGAATGCTTTTATGGGCTGCGACAATGCAACAATTTACGTTGTGAAAGGCTCTTACGCTGAAAAGCACGTTAAAACACTTACAAATGTAAAGCTGGGCTACAGATATATGACAAGTCTGAAGCTTACCAAGACATCTCTCTCCCTCACTCTGGGAGACACCGCAAAGCTCAGCTACAAATATTCCCCTTCAACCGTATATAACAAAAAGGTTTCATATAAGTCATCCGACGAAAAAATAGTTAAGGTTTCCGCAAGCGGTACAATAAAGGCAGTATCCTTCGGTACAGCAACTATTACCTGCACTGCAAAGGACGGCAGCAAGAAGGAATCAAAATGCACAGTCAAGGTTGTTCCGCAGAATGTAAAAAATGTAACCTCTTATTCAGTTACAAGAAACTCATATAAGCTTAAGTGGAACAAGGTTGAGGGTGCTGCAGGCTACCTTATCAAGAAATACGACGCTGAAGCCAAGAAATGGGTGACATTCACCAAGACAACAAAAACCGCCTGCTCAGTTAAAAATCTTGAGCCCGGTACAAGCACACGTTTTGCAATCAAAGCTTATGCAAAGGTTGGCAAAACTACTTACTACTCACCTGAATACACCCACTTCACAGGTAAAACTCTTTCACCTGACAAGGTAACGGGACTTGCTGCAAAAGCAGGCTCAAACAGCATCACTCTTACATGGAACGAGATTGCAGGTGCAACAGGCTATCTTGTTTATATCTACGACAGCGAAGCAAAGGAGTATTATCAGAAAGCAGACGTTGCAACTCCCAAAGCTCAGATTACATCACTTCAGAGTAATACAACCTACAGCTTTGCAGTAAAGGCTTACTACAAGAGTGCAAACAGCACCTCATACAGCAAATACTATTCTGAAATCTGCATCGCCACTACTCTTCCCGGTATTGTAACAGGCTTCTCTGTTCTTGAGGATTACACAACAACCGACAGCATCACTCTTACCTGGACAGGCATAAACGGCTGCAGCGGGTACATTCTTTATATGTATGACCAAGAAAGTCAGAACTTTGTTCCTTACCACACAATCAGAAGCGGCTCCGTTACAACATTTGAAATAACCGGTCTTAAGAGCGACACTGTTTACTACTTTAAAATTAGAGCCTACAGCGGTATAGAAAGCAACGTGGGCGAGCTCAGTGAAAAGCTTAAGGTAAAAACAGCAAAAGAGCTTCTTAACGAGGAAAACGGCTTTGAATTTTTTGTTGATGCTCTTAACGCAACAAAGAATTCAACTGGAAACTTCTCAATCATAAAGCAGTGCAACATCAAAGACCGTGTTGCCCCCAACAGCATTGAATATCCCGATATTCTCAGCGACGTTGCACGCTCATACAGCCAGACCTATTCAATTGTAGGCGGTAAGGATTCACAGACTTTACTTCCTGCAACCTCAATCATCGCTCCTCTTAATACAGACTGTACACTTCAGAAGAGTATGATTGATGAAAGCACTCTCCATGTTTCTCCCAACGGAAACGGTTACACAGTAAGCTTTACTCTTCAGAGAGAAGGCAAAGACGCTGAAATTCACTCGCTTATTACTGAGCCGGCAGACTGGAAAGCCATTGAGGAAAAGCATGATGGCTTCAGACTCAATTACTGCATCTATGACGGAACCGTAATTGAAGCAAAGGTACGTGAAGGTCAGGTTGACCATCTCACTGTCAGAATGCCTATGGATGTAAGCTTCACTTCAGGCGAAAAGGACTACTCCTTCTCACAGACAGTTGAATACAAATACTTTTTCATCGGTAATTGATTGCACCAAAGCAGTTAATATAAATCTTCAGGAGGTAATAATATGAAAAAAGCTTTAAAATCGCTGGTTATTTTTGCTTTCACGTTGGCTATTATTATGTCAACAATGAGTGTCACTTTTGCCGCACCCGGCAGCTTCACTCTCAAAGCATCTGCAACCCCTACTTCAGTTACACTGAGCTGGACAAAGTCAGACGGTGCTGACAAATACGTTGTTCAGCAGTACAAAGGACGTTGGAAAGATGTTAAGGAGCTTTCCGCTTCAACAACAAGCTACACCATCAAAAAGCTCAAAACAGGTGAATCCTACACCTACCGTATAAAGGCCGTTGAAGACGGCGCACTGAGAGACACAAGCACAGCAAGTAACAAGCTCACCGTTACACCTGCTGTACAGAAGGTTTCATCTTTCAAGGCTTCTCAGTATAATTACAACACCGTAAAGCTCTCCTGGAAAAAGCAGAGCGACGTTACAGGTTATCAGATTTTCCAGTACAACGCAAAGACCAAGAAATGGTCAAAGGTGAAAACCGTAAGCAGCAAATATGACTACGCTTACATCAAATCACTGAAAAGCGGCACCACATATAAGTTCCGTATCAGAGCTTACCTCAAGTCAGGCAAAACCTATTACTACAGCGCATACAGCTCAACTGCAAGCGTAAAAGCCGGCGTTCCCGCTACAACAGTAAAGACTACTACCTCCTACAACGCTGTAAAGCTTTCATGGAGCAAGGTTAAGGACGCAAACGGCTACAGAATCTACAGATACGATTCAGCAAGTAAAAAGTGGGTAATCGCTGTCAAGTCTACAACAAAAACCGCTTATACCTTCAAAGACCTTAAGACAGGCACATCATACTCATTCAGAGTAGTACCCTATCAGAAAGTTTCAAAGAAGGTTTACTGGGGTTCATACAAAACAATCAAGGCAACCCCCACTCTTGCAAAGCCCACGGGCTTCAAGGAGCTTCCCTCAGAACGTACAACTCTCAGTTTCAAATGGAATAAGGTTTCAGGTGCAGCAGGCTACAGAATTTATAAATATAACACTGCTACAAAGAAATGGGATACAGTTCTCAAGGCTACAAAGGATACAAGCTTTACCGACACCAAGCTTAAGCCCGGCACACAGTACTCCTACAAAGTTAAGGCTTACAGAAAGGTAAGCGGAAAGTATTTCTACTCCCCTGCAAGCTCAACATTCAAGACCTCAACTGAAGTTCTCAACACAGTAAGCGGAATGAGATTACTTGAACGCACCCAGACTTCAGTTACCCTTTCATGGGACGATATCACTGCTGACGGTTACGAAATTTATACTGCATCAGGTTCAGATGTTGCTCACGTTTCAGAAACAAAAGTAACTATCGGCAACCTCACTCCCGGCACAACATATAAGTACAAAATGAAGGCATACTTCGTTGAAGACGGCGTAAGAATCTACACAGGCTTTACAAAGGTCCTCACTGTTTCAACAGAAGAAAAGGAAACAGAGCCTTCAACTAAGCCTACAGAGCCTTCCACTAAGCCCACTGAGCCTTCAACCAAGCCCACTGAGCCCTCAACCAAGCCCACTGAGCCCTCAACTAAACCCACTGAGCCTTCAACCAAGCCCACTGAGCCTTCAACTAAACCCACTGTGCCCACTCCCTCAAAGGTAACTGGTCTTCAGAAAACAGATGCTACAGAAACAAGCATTTTTGTTAAGTGGAATGCAAGCACAAGTGCAACCGGCTACAAGCTCAGCTACAGAGCTAAGGGCACTTCCTCATGGACTGAAATTTCAACAAAGCTCACAAGCTATAATATTACAGGCCTTACCGCAGGTACTCAGTATGAAATCAAGGTAACTGCTGTAAATGGCTCAACAAGCGGAACTGCTTCCGATGTTCTCACTGCTTCAACAGTGAATCCTCCCGTTGCTCCCTTAAAGGTAACAGGTCTTCAGAAGGTTTCAGCAACAGAAACAACTATTTCAATAAAATGGAGTGCAAGCTCAAACGCTACAAGCTATATGCTCAACTACAGAGCCAAGGGTGCCGCTTCATGGACTGAGCGTTCTACAAACGCAACAAGCTACGAAATTACAGGCCTTACTGCAGGTACTCAGTATGAAATCAAGGTAACTGCTGCAAACAGCTCAACAACCGGCCCTGATTCAGATGTGCTTACAGTTTCAACAGCATCAAAGGCTCCCGAGGCTGCAGAGATTCTCTCAGCTTCAACTGTTGACGAAAATCAGATCAAGCTTTCATGGGACGCTATCAGCGGTGCTGCTACATACGACCTTCAGTACTATTCATCTATAGACAATGAATGGCAGATAGTTCCCGGTGCAAACAACCTTACAGCAAGAACATTCACCGACTCACCTGCAAAAAAAGGACGTGCTTACTGCGGTTACCTTTACCGTGTTATAGGCCGCAACAGTCTCGGTAACGAGGTTGCAGTTTCAAACGCTGTAACAGGTACCACAAAGGGTCTTACTGTTACTCAGGATAAGTATCAGGCAACAATTACATGGGATAAGATTTCAGGAGCAAAGAGCTACTCACTTCTCACTTATTTGAAGAACCTCGGCTCAGTTCCCGTTAAGGAATTCACTGAATTCACCGCAAACTCAGCAACTCTTTATCTTGCTCCCGGTGACATTCACTCATTCACTCTTATTTCAAACAACACCGACGGCACTTCAAAGGTTATTTTCTCAGGTCTCAGCGTTATTACCCCTGGGCTTGATATTTCCGATAACAGTGACAAGGGTGTAAACGCAAAGCTTCTTTATCTTGAAAGGGCTATCAACAGAACAAAGTATGTAAACGATGAAATCAACGTTGTATACGATTCAGTTTCAGATTATGAAATCAACTATGTAAAGAGCACCATTCCCCTTTTCAGCGGTGAATATTCAGGCGTTGAAAATGTTCAGAAGTTCTTCGACAGGTATAACGACGACTCTTCAGAACCGATGCTGGCAAAGGGTTCTGACAAATACAGCGAGAACATCAACTTCCGTTACGGCAGCGGTAAAAACGCAAAGGGCAAAACAGTTTACCTCAAGTACATCCTTGAACCCGCAACAAATGCTGACGGCTACTACCTTGCTTACATTTACGACGGACAGAAACCTCAGAACTGGAAAAACGGCTTTTCAACCGTTGACGTAAAGGAAAACGCAGACGGAAGCTACGACTACACAGTTGTTATCAAAAAGGAAAACCTGAACAGCAGCTCAAATTCTCTTTATCACAAGGGACTGTTTGAATCCGTAGGTTCCGTTGCTTCAGGTATGGGTGCAGAGATTAAATCTGCTTCAGTCGGTGCGACAACCATCAAGGCAAAAATCGGTCCCGACGGTGTTCTTCAGACCTACCAGGTTGATTCACCCTTCAATGCAGATATGGTAATGGCATTTGAACTCAGCGGAGTCTCCCTTGGCAGCATCAATATGGAAATTCAGGGCAACGGCAAGGTTAATTACATATTTACAAAATAAGTGATTCTCTGATTCAAATTTGAGAACCTTGTTACAGACAAAGCAAAAAAACATCAAGGGATACTCATTGTATCCCTTGACTTCTCTTGAGGGCATAAATTTAACAAGAGGACAGAATTATGGACAAAAACAAACTCTCTCAGATTTCTACAATTATAATAGTCGGCATAATGATTGCTCTTGTGGGAACAGTTGCTGTTACAAAAATTGTAAAGAACAAACCCACAACTACTTCCCCTTCGGTGAGCCAGAGCGACTATCACGAAGAAACACCCACCACCTCTCCTGCTGTTTCCAAGGAGACAGTTCCTATGAGCGGAAACAGTGTTATAACAACCGTAACGGGTCAGAAGCCTCAATGGAAGGTTGAAGAAGAGGCATCGGTTTCAGCTTCAATCGCTCAATCGAAAAGCGAATCTTCAAAAAAGGCACAGCAAAAAACCACCACAAAGCCACAGAACAAGATTGTTCCTGTAGGCAGGGCAAATATAATTGCTGCTTATGAGAAAGGCGTAAACAACCTTAAAAAGACAAAAAAAATGAACATCAAAGAAGAGTCGAGACACAATATCACTGTAAACGATATCACAGGCGGTTACCTTGTTAAAGAAACCACCGAAGCTCTCATTTCACAGTTCATGACAAGCGAGCCTAAAAGCTACAGATTCAGAGACGGTGAGGACACATCGACAGGACACACTCCCAACGAAATCATTCCGCCTTTCAATAAATCTCTTAAGCTGAGCGATTCTGCAGTGTACTCAGCCTCAGCCAAAGCAACAGCTGACGGTGGATACACTGTTACAATCAGACTTAAGGATGAAAAGCAGACCGTTTCTGAGGTTGCAGAAAACCACGAGGCTTTTTCATTTCCCATTTATCCTGACGAAATACTTTCCTCTGGTCTGCCAATTGAAAACTACGAGCTTTATTACAGCGGAACAACAATAACTGTTCTGTTTGACAGAAACAACAGAATCACATATCTTGAGCATTTCGTTTCTGCTCCAACTACAATTGTCACAGGAAACTTCTCGTTTGTTCCTTTTGAAATGAACCTGAACTGCAACTATATCGCAAAATATGATATAACCTACTGATAAAAACCACAAATAGTAGTTGACTTGAGCGATAAGTCATGTTATAATTTACGAGTAAATATTTCTTACGGAGGTAATATAATGGAAACTTTCAAAAAGATTTTAAAGGTTGTTGCAATCATCACAGCTATTGTTGCTGCAGTTGTAGGTGTTTACCTTGCAGTTTCAAAGATTATTGAAAAGAAAAAGCTTAAGAACGCTGATGACAGAGAAAACTACGTTTCCTGCTCATGCTTCGAACCTGACTTCATTTCAGAAACACAGGCATAAAAAATAAATTTATCCCCGATTTGAATCGGGGATTTTTATTTTATATTCTATTGAAGGTAAAAGAATTCCGCCGTATCTGTTGATACGGCGGTAAAATTTTTCTTATTCAACTTCAGGAACAATCTGCTCTATTTCCTGCATCTTAACATCCTCTTTCTCGTAAAGAGTCTCGTATTTGTCCTGATAGTAGCTTTCCTGTTTACATTCAAAAGTACCGTCGGGAGCAAAATTGATAATTGTGCATCCACGCTGTGAGCCTAACTTATAAATGCCGGGATAAGCAAGATAGTCAACACTCATACCGTATGTAAGTCTGATGCCCTTATAGTCGATTGAGAAGTTGTTGTAATGGTCATGTCCGCAGAAAACTGCCTTTGTTGAGCCTAATTCGAGCATTGTTTCAAAAAGCTCGTCCTCGCCTACACCGCTGTACACGATTTTGCTGCCTTCACCAGCAACACCGTAAATGAACTTAACGTTTTCAGTGTCCTTGAAGCCGTTATTTGCGTATTCGTACCAAGCTTCTCTCTGTTCATCAAGAGGGATGTGGAAGAAAGCTGCTGACTTGATGTCTGACTGTTCTTTCTTTCCGAGTTTGTCGAGTACCTTCTGATTCTGCTCGTTGAGCGCGTTGACAGTGTTCTTATACCATTCAATCTGATTTGCGTGAATGTTGTCATACTGCCATCTGAGGCCGAGAACGTCACCATTGACATATGAATGGCTGTCGAAGAGGTAAAGTGACTGAGTGATAACACCCTCACTGTTCTTAACGTTGATTACCTGGTTGCCGTAGCCGTCAACATCACCGTCGTTTTCTTCAAAGAGACAATACTTAAGGTCGTCTCCGCTGTAGAATTCTGAGATTTCCTCTCTTGAATAGTAGCTGTAAGCTTCTGTGTCATGGTTACCGAAGCAGATTGCCCAGTAAACGCCAAGCTTTTCCATAAGAGTTACAAAAAGCTTTGCAGAAGAAAGATTGTTGAACGTACCTGCCTGGAAGGGTACGGGATACGCGGTGTCACCTGTAATAATAACGAGGTCGGGCTTTTCCGCAGTAATCATTGATGCAACTGCGTTAAGAGCCATT
The DNA here is from genome assembly GCA_045121655.1 of Acutalibacteraceae bacterium. Lineage (GTDB taxonomy): Bacteria > Bacillota > Clostridia > Oscillospirales > Acutalibacteraceae > UBA6857. The sequence goes on from JBGVGM010000126.1 coordinate 23,940, forward strand.
GCGTCGGTCTTTTTACTCATCCAACCGCCGCCGATATGTATGTCAGTAAGCTGTAAAACCTTGAACTCTCTGTCAGTTGTGAATGTCCAAAAGCCATTTTCGTCTTTTTCGGGAACAAGCTGATTTTCGTACTCAACAGCAGGGAATGAGCTTGCTTTTTCAGCGTTTGCCTTATTTGCAATTGCTGTAACACCTACAGAAACAGCTGCAAGAACGATAATTACGGCAAAAATTATTGCCAGAACCTTCAAGGCCTTCTTGCCCTTTTTAGTTTGCTTTTTTTCTTTAACCTTTGTTTCCATCACGATATTTACGGTATCAAACCGTATCCTCCTTTAGTCAAATATTATTTGCTTTACTGATGAAACCACCAGCTTGATTGCGCCGACCGTAATAATCACACCGATTACAACGCCTGCAACTGCATCGTAGGCATAGCCGCCGCTTTTAGTAAGAATGAGAGTCAGCACAGTAACGCCGGACACAAAAAAATCCAGAACTCCGTCAACAGCCATTACCTTAATAACAGGTGAATCCGCTTTTTTGCCCAGATACCTGAAAACAAAAATCATCATAAGCTTTGCTGCCGTTGTTCCCAGAATAAGATACAGATATTTTTCCAGGTAGTTTACGGGAGTCGGATAAACAAAGCGCTCAAGGGAATTGTACGTGAAATAAAAGCCTGAAAACGCAACTATTACACTCATAACAAAGCTGAGCAGACTTTGGGTTCTTCTGACAATTTTTTCGCCCTCTTCATTTCTGATTCTGCCAAGAGCCACAAATGCGCCAACAGCAAGAGCACCCGAAAGGCAGTCAAAAAAGTTGTTGATTCCGTCTGAGTAAATACTTATACTTCCCGAGGCAAGGCCCACATAAAGCTTCACTGCAAAAAGCATCAGGTTACAGACAAATGCAAATGCGCCTGCTGACAGAACATATTTTTTATCCTTTATCACTGTCACTTCCTTTCTCTGCTACCGATTATAACACAAGGTAAAATTCATTTCAACACTTGAAGAAAATTTTAAGAGAGAAAACGGCTGATACCAGTAACAGTATCAGCCGTTTATTTCAGCTTGCTTTCATGCTTAGTCTTAACTTGTCGCTTATCATAGCAATAAACTCAGAGTTTGTCGGCTTACCTCTTGAATTCTGAATCGTGTAACCGAAATAAGAAGAAAGCACGTCAACATCGCCTCTGTCCCACGCAACCTCAATTGCGTGACGTATTGCCCTTTCAACTCTCGAAGAGGTGGTTTTGTTGCTCTTTGCAATTGTGGGGTAAAGTATTTTTGTAACCGCCTGCATAAGTTCAGGGTCGTCGACAGTGAGTTTAATTGCCTGTCTTAAGTAATGGTATCCCTTTATGTGTGCAGGAACACCTATTTCTCTCATAATATCTGTAATGACTATTTCAACGCTTTCTTTCATCACTCCTTTGTTGAGATTTCCTTTGTCCCCTTCCTTAGTCCATTTGAGTATCTGTGTTAATCTCTGTGCAAGCATATTCAGCTCAACGGGCTTGAGAAAGTAATAATCAGCTCCTGCACTTATAATCTCACTTTCAAACTGCGGATTGTCAACGGTGCTCATAATAACCATGGCGGGCCGTTTTTGGGGCTTTGACTCAGCTAGGATTTTAAGCACGCCGAGAGCATCAACCTTGGGCATAAAGGCGTCCATTATTACCACGTCGGGATTAAGGGAATTGATGTTGTCCATTATCTTTGAGCCGTCCTTTGAAACAAGTTTAACATCAAAGCCGTAATCGGACAAAAATTTAGCAGTATGCAGAGCGAATTCGTTTCCTTCCTGTGCAAGCATGATTCTTGATTGGTTTACCATTGTATCCTCCATCTGCACTGCTCATCACGCCTATGATTATAAACCCTGAGATACAGTGAAAAAAGAGAGAATTTGTCGAAGGAAAATATTTTTTTGAAAAAATTTATCAAGCGAGTAGAAAACTTGTGTCGCTATGGCACTTTATCTGTCTTTTTTCGGCTATTTATCCTTGGATTTTGCAAAGACTGAGGCTATAAGCCCTGCTATAACTGCTGTCATAATTCCCACTGAGGAGGAAGCAAGAGGACCGCTTAAAGCTCCGAGAAGCCCGTCTTCTGCTACCGCCTCTTTTGTACCCTTTGCAAGTGCATATCCGAAGCCCGTAAGCGGAAGAGTTGCCCCTGACCCTGCCCATTTCACCAACGGCTCATAAATTCCCAGACCTCCAAGAATTACGCCGATAACCACAAAGGATACGAGAATTTTTGCAGGAGTCATTTTAGTAAAGTCGATAAGCAGTTGTCCTACGGTGCATATTAAGCCACCGACCAGAAAAGCTTTCAGCAACGGAAAAATAATCTCTGTCAATTGAGCCACCCCTTGATACTTGAAGGTGAAACCTTGCCCTTTACAAACGAATTAATGAAAAGAAAACCAAGCATTGAATAAATAATAATACACACAATTTTCTTTGCGTAATAAAGATATTTGCTGAATTTCAGCAGACATACAATGCATTTAAGCTGACAAAATGCTGTCATTGTTTTACCCCCCTTTTTATATTTATAAGGTGTGCAATTCCCGGAATGGATTCGCCCTCTCTTGAGGATACAGGCGACATAAGAGCACCCGTAGCAATAAAGAGAATATTACTGTACTTTCCGTCACGCATCTGTCTGAGTATATAGGAGCAAAGAACACTTCCGCTGCAACCGCAGCCTGAGCCGCCTGCGTGCACATCCTGCTTTTCTCTGTCGAAAATCATCATTCCGCAATCGTTGTAGTTTTCACCCAGGGTGATTCCGTCCTCACGCTCCAAAAGCCCTTTCAGAAGTTCGCTTCCCACAAATCCAAGGTCACCCGTAAGAATCAGGTCGTAATCATCAGGTGAGGTTTTTGTGTCTCTCAGAAAGTCGCTTATGGTTTTTCTTGCGGCAGGGGTAAATGTCAAGAGAAAACCATAAAATTTTTCAAAACCTCAAAAGTGCCTATTTTACTTATGTTTTGGCACTTCATTTATGGGTGCAGCTATGGGGTGGTTGGTGTTAAACATAGACCACATGGCAATTTTATTGTAAGTTTTTCACAAAAAGATACGCATAAATTTGACAGCAAATTTTGTAGGCGAAAATTATTATCTTAAACAATAAATATTTTTCTTGGTAAATCAAAAAACTGCCATTATAAAAACAGCAGTTTTCGATATAATTAATCAAAGAAGCTTAATTGAACACCTACATTTTTTTTAACTTCACTTTGAATTGATTTGACTTTTGACTTGTCAAATTCAATTTTGGTTATAACTCCACTCCAATTTTCGTCTATCGGAATTGCACCCATTTTTATAAGTTCCAAATTTCCGGAATATTCGATATTGCGACAATACTCGGTACACCAACCCTTTTTTAGGTTTTCGATTGCTCCGTTCCAAGTACCACCTTTGTTTTTATCAGTTTTTATGACAATGGTTGCATCGCTTTGAGAGTAGATGTATTTATTTCTCATCATAGCAAATCCTACATTAAATCCCGCGGTTGGGATTGAAGCAGATAATAACAACAAATTACCTCTATTAATAGATTTCACTATATCTGCCTTTCGCATTTTTTGCATCATAGAATCAGCTAAGTATTCTATAACAAAGCCATTATTATCTAATGCTGTCTGTGTGGATGCTGTATCAATTCCCTTGGCACCACCCGTAACGATGCCATAACCCTTTTGCATTACTTTTGATACGGTGTTTTGAGTAAAACCAATATCATCGTCATTAACAGTTCGTGAACCTACAAAACCAACAGACTGCTTATTTAAAAGTTCAATGTTACCTGCGGTGTAGAAAATTGGTGGACAGTTATTACCTAATTTTTGTTTTAACAACCTTGGGTAATTATTTTCGGCTCGCGTTGTAATCATAATTCCCATATTTTCATATTTGGAAATCTCAAAGCTTATACTGCCGCTTCTTTCCAATAGTCGCAAATATCTATTTGCCATCATTTCATCTACTTCTAACTTTTCTAAAAAATCAGATTTACTGAAAATCAACAAATCATTAGGCTCCAACCCTTTAGAAAACAAACGCGAAGCAAGTTCACCCCATTCCCTAGGTTCTAATGGTTTAATATCTGCATCGACACACAAATGACTGCAAAAGATCACTATTGCTTCTGAATTTTTATTCATAACTACTCCTTACTGCTGCTATCAGCTAATGCAAATGGAACAACCTGTTCACAACCGGCTTGCATAAGCAAATAACCGCAAACTGTTAATGTCCATTTGGAATCAACAACATCATCAACCAAAATCAGTTTTTGAGGTATATCGTTACACGATTTAACAGAAAAAGAATTTAATGCATTGTTGCACTGATAAGTACTGTTTTCCATTTCCTTTTGTGGACTTGCATCTGATTTTTCTAATAAATCCACATATTTTAACCCCAATTTATTCGCCAACCTCTCAGCAAAATCTGACACAAGATTGCTTCTTAGCGAAGATACATTGGTTATAGCATATCCGGTTAAATCTATGCGTTCTTTCAAAACATTTGCCGCTTTAGCGACTAATTCATCAGAAAATTGTTCTTTATTTGAATACTTGCCTTCTTTAACCATTTGACCATATCCGGGGTCACCATATTTCGAAAGACATATTCCTTTTTCTAAAATATAATCAATTTTTTTATTATTAGGCCATCTTTTTCTTGGCTCGATTTCCAAAATCAAAGCATTTATATATTCGGCCGCTTTTTCCCTTGACGCTAACGATATTGATAATCCATCAATTATATCCTTACCGGTACAATTAGAGCATTTACCGCAATTTTCAGCAGTTTTATCATCTAAGCAATTAACACAGAACTTGCTATAACAATCGTTTGTTTCTATAAGCTGCTTCATCTGTAAAAGCTCCGCTCTGCGAATTCCTGTAACTTCGTTATAATGTTTTTCATCATAATTGAATGGTTTTGGTGTTCTGTAATATAATCTGTCTTTTGTGATAAAACCTTCGCTCTGCAAGAATGACAACGCCTTTTCAATTCTGCCTGTTCTTACATTCACATCATTAATGATTTCTACTTTCTTGCTTCCGTCACGACTTTCAATACTGCTGATAACTTTTTCTGCTTCATATCTTGTAGGAAATGCGGTATCAATAAAATAGTTATTAATATCTTCATCCTCTTTACCGGACATTAAAAAGATATATGCATAATCTATATTTCTTCCGGCTCTACCGATTTGTTGATAATATGCTACAATATTGGATGGAGATTGATAATGAATAACAAAAGATATATCATCTTTATCATATCCCATACCAAGCTTAACCGTCGCAACAATTGCTTTGATTTTGTTGTTTTTAAAATCATCCAAAGCTACTTCGTTGGTATGCTCCATATCCTGGCTTTTTGAATAATATGACATAGCCGATATATTATTTTTGCTTAAAAAATCAGCTAAATAATCACAGTCTCTCTGAGTTAAGCAATATATAATACCGGTACCGGGAATTTTATTTAAATTCTCCAAAAGCCATGCATATCTATCGACCTTATTCTGCAAATCAAGGACTTGCATATGCAAAGATTTTCTTGATAAAGGTCCGCGAGATACAAAAACATCCTCGTTAAACTGCTTTTTTAAATCTTTTATTACTCGATCATTTGCAGTTGCGGTTGTTGCTAAAACTGCGACATTAGAAGATAATGTGCTTATAATTTTTCCAATTTTACTATATTCTAAGCGAAAATCATGACCCCAATCGGAAATACAATGTGCTTCATCAACAACAAATAATCCGACATTGAACTGATGCAATCTACTTTGCACTTCTTCATTAAAAAGTGTCTCAGGTGTAATAAAAATCAAATCTAGTTTGTCAGTGGCCAAATCATCTAAAATTTCACTTCGCCTTTCTTTAACCGTACTATTTAATACATCACAACGAATGCCAAGTTTTTTAGCCATTTCTGCCTGATTTTCCATAAGCACCAAAAGAGGACTAATTACCATTGTAAAGCCACGGTTCCTTTTTCTGAACATTTTAGTACACATAAAATACACAAGGCTTTTTCCCCAACCGGTTCTTTGTACTACTAATGTTCTTCTGTTTGTCATCGTAGCTTCAATAGCTTCATATTGACCATCACGGAAATTAGCATCTTCTCCGTACACCGATTTTAATATTTTGTATGATTCCTCATAAATTTCAGGATTTTTTATTTCCATAATATTTTAACCTCTGCTTTTAATTTACCAACTATCACGCAGCAGAAAATCTGCAATATGTGTAATTTCAATTCCGTTATCGTTGCCGATTGCAAGTGTATCTCTGCAAACGACATATTTGTGATAGTGGTCTTTGATTTCCATAAGGTTATCTGTTTCTCTTGTTGATTCGGTGGGCAGTTCAACGCAAACCTGAACATATATTTTTTCATCTCTGCGAACACCGATGAAATCTATTTCTTTAGTACCGTTTTTACCGATATAGACATCATAGCCTCTGCGTTTCATTTCAAGAAAAACAATGTTCTCAAAAACAGCTGACAACATTTTTCTGTCAAAGCCTTGTAAGCTGTATTTTATTGAAATATCGGAAAGATAATATTTTTCCTGAGTTTTCAGGATTGCCTTACCTTGCAAATCATATCTTTTGCAGGGATAGATGATGAATGCTTCACTAAGCCATTTGAGATAATTATATATCGTTTCAACAGAAAGACTTCTGTTTTCACTTTTAAGAAATTTTACTATTGAAGAAGCAGAGAAGGTCTGACCTACATTTTCAATAATATATCTTACAACTCTGTCAAACAGATCTTTGTTCCTTATCTTGTGTCTTTTAGAAATATCTCTCGTTATTACAGAAGCATAAATCCCCTCAACAACCTGATATGCTGATTTTGTATCAAAATCGCTTATGCCCACAATAGGAAAGCCACCGTACTGCACATATTCATCAAAAGCTTCTCGAGCATTTTTAATATCCTTGTTTTTAAAAGTCAGATATTCCTTAAAAGAAAGAGTGTAAACAGGAATCAGAACATATCTGCCTGTTAAATATGTTGATATTTCACTTGACATCAGCTTTGAGTTTGAGCCTGTAACATATATATCAACATCAAAGTCTTCCATAAGAGAGTTTACAGTCTTTTCCCAGCCGCTGATTTCCTGAAGCTCGTCAAGGAAAAGATAGCATCTTCCTTTTTCTTTTATGGCATCTTTTAAATCGGTATACATCTTTTTTGCCGTAAAGTCGTCATAATCAGGATTGTTATATTTTCTTTCAATAATGTTATCGGGAGAAACACCTTTATTTTTGATTTCCTGTACTAACATTTCAAAAATTGTTGATTTACCGCATCGACGGACACCGGCAAGAATTTTCACAAGCGATGCATCTATAAAAGGAGTAATTGCATTAATATAATCCGGTCTTAAAATCATTCTGACCACCTCCGTTACCTAAAGTATATCGAAAAACTATGCCAAAGTCAATAGTTTTTACTTCTATACCGATAAAACTTTGCAATAATGCATATTTTTTCGAATTAAAATAATACTATCTGTTTGCCTTATCTTCTCCCCAAACCCAAGTTTGACTTGTTATTTTTCTTTTATAAATGCACAAAAAATATTTTTCTCAAAATACAGCTATATACCCTATTGATAATTTTACGCAGACTTTTTATCCGATTCTTCAACGATTTCTTTGTTCATTTCAATATAGTTAACCACATTTTCATAAGCATCGTTGAACTTGAATTTTATAGTAATGTTGCCGCCCTCGTGAACAAGAATCTCATCAATCAACTCAACCACCATAGTTCTGTTAAGTGCTTCAATATTACCGTACTCCTTGAAATGTGAGATAAACTCATTCTCACTATTCAGACCTTGAGCATACTCCTCCGCCGTTTTTGTAAGGCTTTTGATTGTGCTGTCTATTGACTCGATTTTCTCCGTGAGGTTGGCTTTTAACTGCATATATTCTTCCCTTGTGATAACACCCTGCTTCCAGTCGGGATATAAATCAAGGGACATTTTTATGCACTTCTCACGCTCGGCAGATTGAGTTTTAATCATCTTCTGCAGATGGGTTGACGCCTTTTTTCGCTTACTGCTCTGATTGATTATTTCAAGAATTTCATCAAATTCAATAGCAGTATCAATCATTTTCTGCAAAGTGACAAGCACTGCAGTTTCAAGCTTATCAATACGGATTGTGTGATTGGTGCAGGCATCCTTGCTCATCTTTCTTGACGTCATACATCTGTAATAACGGTAAGTGCCGTAGGAATGAGTATTGGTTTTCTTGTTCATAATGCGGTGACAATCTGCACAGCGCACAAGCCCCGAAAACAAATCAACCTCTTTTTTGACGGGCGATGAACGGATATTCTTTCTGAAAAGCGACTGAGCCTTATTAAAGGTGTCCTTATCAATAATGGCTTCGTGGGTGTTCTCAACAATAATCCACTCGTCCTTGGGTATGGCTCTGCATTGCTTGATTTTGTAGCTGATTGTCGTGTTCTTACCCTGCACCATGTTGCCGATATACATTTCGTTCTGCAGGATTCTCCGTACAGAACTGTCATGCCACAGACCGTCGTTACTCTTGCCCATAGGGTGACGGTAATTAAGCCCTTTCAGCTTTTTGTGCATTGACGGATTAGGTATTCCCTCATCATTCAAGGCTTTTGCAATACCGATAATGCTTTGACCTGCTATGAACCTTTCGAAAATCATTCGGATAACAGGTGCCGTTTCTTCATCAATAATTAGCTGATGATGATCATTGGGATCTTTTAAATATCCGTAAGTCGGGAAAGAGCCGATAAACTTACCCTGTGCTCTGTTTACATTGAGAGTACCTCGTACATTGACAGAAGTGGTTGCCGCGAGACTTTCATTTATAACATTGGTAACACCTACAGAAATACACTGTGTTGCCGCATTCATGCTGTTTGATGCGGTGTCAATTCCGTTGTTAAGAGCAATAAAACGCACCTTTAATCTCACAAAAACATTATCAAGATAATTGCCTGCATCGGTGTAATTTCGTCCGAAACGGGACAAATCCTTTACAACAACACAGTTGACCGTACCCGCATAAACATCTTCCATCATACGGACAAAGCCCGGACGATCAAAGTTTGTACCGCTCCAACCGTCATCTACATAAAAATCGTGAGCCTCAATATCGGGATGAAGCTTAAGATATTCCTTTAAAATTTCACGCTGTGATGTGATGGAATAGCTTTCTGATTTATCTCCGTCCTCACGGGACAGACGAATATAAAGAGCAGCCTTCCAGGTTTTAAGTTCCCTCTGAGGCTGCTCTAAATAATCCTTATATTTTGAATACATTAGTATAACCTCCACTTGTTTATCTATATAAACAAAGCGGAAGCACCACAAATCTTACAAATGAATTGTAGCATACTTCCGCCTGTATTTCAATAATTTTATAAAATTAGCTTATGGTAAATTTTTCAGCAGGAACAAAGAGCACTGCTCAAAGCACCTGAAAAATCTTTACTGTCGCTATATGCTACTTTTACGATAACATCTCCGACCTTAAAGAGATATGGATTTTTCACCTGCTGTGTAAAGTTTTCTATTTTCTCCATAACGCTTTTGCTTTTATCTACAGTAATATCTCTTAAATCAGTCAGAGTGTTTTTATCGCAAAGAGCTATCTCTGCAGCCTTGCAGAGGTCAAGCTGGGATTTTGTGAGCATTAAGTTATCACTTCCTCTCGTTAATAATTATTGTCATATTTATTGAATTTAATCCAAGTTTTAGTGTAGTTGCAGTTTCAACATTAGGAGTGAGGAAAGGAAAATCACTGTTCATATCATTATCTTTTTCTATGCTCTTGCTATTGTTGGAGCTGTTATGGCAACCAAGGCATTAAAGGAAGATAAATAAATTCCAAATTGTTGAACAGAATACTTTCATCTGCTCTCCCCGTGAGGGCAGTTTTTCTTTGCCGTTTTGCCTCCTTTTACTATAGTTAATATATAAGTGCAATATTTTTAACGACAAAAAACAACTGATAATAGATTGTTAAACTTAATGATAATTCGTTGAAAATTTAATATTAATGTACTAATATTAATATATTAACAATTAGTGATGAGCAAAACGAAAGAATAAAATCAACGGATGGCAATTAAAAAATAGAAAAACGAGAATAAAAGCAAAGAAACCCGACTGAAAGCGCAAAACCAAAAAGCCCGAACGCAAATCCGAGCAAAAATAAAAAGAT
>JBGVGM010000127.1:0-3819 GCA_045121655.1 Acutalibacteraceae bacterium
ATAAATGCAAAAAATGTCGATTTTAAGAATTTAAATGAAGCTTTACGATCAGCAGGAGCTGAGTGCGAAATTTCTTCATGCCTCGGTCAGCGATTCATTGCATCCGGATTGTCAGACAAAAAGATTACCATAAACGGCATCCCCGGAAATGCACTCGGTGCATATCTTAACGGTGCAACCATTGAAGTCATGGGTAATGCACAAGATGCAGTCGGTGATACAATGAATGACGGTGAAATCATAGTTCACGGAAATATCGGTGATGCCGCAGGCTACGCAATGCGTGGCGGAAAAATATTTGTAAAAGGCAACGCAGGATACCGTGCAGGAATTCATATGAAGGCTTATAAAGAAAAACAGCCGGTTCTTGTTATAGGCGGAAAAGCAGGAAGCTTTTTAGGCGAGTATCAGGCAGGCGGCACAATAATCGTTCTCGGTCTTACCGATGATGAAAAACCTATTGTCAGCAACTTTCCCGGAACAGGAATGCACGGCGGCAAAATGTTTCTCCGCTCCTCCTGCACCGGAATCAGGTTCCCAAGCCAGGTTCACGCACGATGTGCTACCGATGAGGATTTGCAGGATATCAAAGAATATATAAAAGAATTCTGCAAATATTTCGGATATGACGAAAGCGAAATTTTAAATTCTGATTTTACGCTCATTACACCTGACAGTAAAAATCCATATAAGCAGATGTATGTTGCGAATTAGGAAAGGAATGTTGAGTTATGAAGTATTCAGCACAAGAAGTTATTCAATATGTTAATGAGGAGGATATAAATTTTATACGCCTTGTCTTTTGCGATGTCTACGGCAGACAAAAAAGTATATCCATAATGCCCGGCGAGCTTTCTCGTGCTTTTGAATATGGAATCGCTTTTGATGCTTCTTCCGTCGGCGGATTCGGTGATGAAGCGCACTCGGATTTATTCCTACGCCCAGACCCCGAAACACTTGCACAAATTCCGTGGCGTCCTGAAAATGGTCGTGCTATCCGTATGTTCTGTACCATTACAAAACCAAACGGAGAAATTTGCGAATATGACACTCGAAATATATTAAAAAAAGCTATTGCAGATGCAAATAAATCAGGTGTTGAGTTTTCCTTCGGTTCAGAGCTTGAATTTTATCTTTTTAAGCTTGATGAAAAAGGTAATCCAACCAAGGAACCATATGACAACGCAAGCTATATGGATATGGTACCGGAGGACAGATGCGAAAACATTCGCCGCGAAATCTGTCTTGGTATGAAAATGATGGGCATTCATCCGGAAAGTTCACATCACGAGGAGGGACCCGGCCAAAATGAAATTGATTTCCGTTATTCCGATCCTCTGACTGCTGCCGATGATGCTATGGCTTTTCAGGTAATTGTTAAAACCATAGCACGAAGAAACGGACTGTATGCTGACTTTTCTCCAAAACCTATTGCCGATAAAGCCGGCAATGGACTGCACATAAATATGTCAGTTAAAAATGATAATAATCATATCTTGTTGCCACAGATGCTTGCCGGAATAATGGAGTATATTCAGGAGCTTACGGTATTTTTAAATCCGGTGAAAGAGTCTTATTTGAGATTTGGTCAATCCAAAGCTCCAAAATATATTTCGTGGTCGGGCGAAAACCGTTCGCAGCTAATCCGTATTCCTGCAGCAAGCGGTGAATACAGACGTGCAGAGCTTCGTTCACCAGATCCGACAACTAATCCTTACCTGGCATATGCACTGCTTATTTATGCAGGTCTATACGGAATTGAAAACAAACTTGACCTGCCACCTGCTGCCGAAATAAACTTCTTTAAAGCAGATAAAACAACCGCAAGACAGTACAAGGAGCTTCCCGATACCTTAGAAGAAGCAAAGGCACTGGCACAAAAAAGCGAGTTTATAAAAAAGCATCTGCCGGAATCAATTATTAACATCTACTGCAAGTAACATGAAATTTTAGTGAAGGAGGTAATTTAAATGGATTTTAAAGAGCAAGTATACAGCGTACTATTTATATCTGCTGCCGAAAAATTCAACACCTCCGTTTCAGAATTGTTACCCGATTACAGATACCATCCCGTGCATTTTGCAGCGAGTATCAGTGCTGCAAAGCGTGCATTGATAGAACGGGAATTTGATTTTATAATTATAAACTCTCCTCTTCCTGACGAGGACGGTATACGATTTTCCATTGATGTTTGCAACAGCAAAAAATCTGTTGTTATGATTATGGTCAGAAGCGAGCTTTATCATTCTTTTTATGACAAAGTATCTTCTCACGGCGTATATCTTTTGTCAAAGCCAACATCCAAGCCAATTGTCAGCACTGCTCTTGACTGGATGGCTACCACGAGAGAACGATTGAAAAAGCTTGAAAAGAAAACTCTGTCACTTGAAGAAAAAATGCAGGAAATCCGTATAGTAAACAGAGCAAAGTGGTTACTTATTACCGAACTGAAAATGACTGAAACGGATGCACACCGTTATATAGAAAAACAAGCTATGGACAGATGTGTTTCAAAAAAAGAAATCGCAGAGGAAATAATAAAAACTTACGCATAAAAGGACGAAAATACATGTTTAACTCAGATAATTTATCAATAAATGAAAACAATCACTTAACCATTGGAACTCACGACACAGTGGCGCTTGCAAAAGAATACGGCACTCCTCTGTATGTGCTTGACGAAGACTTAATGCGAAAAAACTGCCGTGATTATAAAGAAGCCATAGACAAGTATTACAGCGGCAACGGACTTATCCTGTTTGCGAGCAAGGCTCTTTGTACCATGTACACGGCAAAGCTTGCAGAAAGTGAAGGATTAGGTGCGGATGTTGTTTCCGGCGGTGAGCTTTACACATTATATAAAGCCGCGTTTCCGATGGACAAGGTATTCTTTCATGGTAACAACAAAACACAAAGTGAAATAGAACTTGCTATACACTGCGGAGTTGGTCATATTGTTGTTGATAACAAATACGAGCTTGACTTATTGAATGATATTGCAAAAGAAAAAGGCATTATTCAGAAAATTCTATTCAGAATCAAACCGGGCATTGACGCACACACCCATGACTTTGTAAAAACCGGGCAAATCGACTCAAAATTCGGTGTTGCCTTAGAAAACGGCGAAGCATTTGAAATTCATAAGTATGCAACAACACTTTCTAATATTCAGGTTGATGGTGTTCACTGTCATATAGGTTCTCAGATTTTTGAATTTGAGCCTTTTTGTGAAGCTGCAAAAGTTATGATGAATTTTATAGCCGACCTCGAGGCCAAGCTATCTTTGAAAATTAAAATATTAAACCTCGGCGGTGGCTTTGGTATCAAATACGATTCCACTGACGACCCTCTTACTCCTGCAGAATATATCAAAAAGACAGCTGAAGCAGTAAAAGAGGTTGCCATGGAAAGAAATATAGACCTGCCCTACTTGGTATTTGAACCGGGACGCAGCATTGTTGCACCTGCCGGAATCACTTTATATACCGTAGGCGGTGTAAAAGAAATTGAAAATGTCAGAACCTATGTTTCGATAGACGGAGGCATGGGCGATAACCCAAGATATATCCTTTATGGTGCAAAATACTCGGCAGTTGTTGCAAACAATGCAGGAGCAAAACCGATTGCACCCGTAACCATTGCCGGGAAATGCTGTGAATCAGGAGATTTACTTCAGGAAAATATCATGATGCCTGAAATTAAAGTTGGCGACACACTTGCAATCTTAGCAACAGGTGCATATAACTACTCAATGGCAAGCAATTATAACCGCATTCCCCGACCGCCGATTGTTGCAGTTAAGGGTAATGAAAAGAAAGT
>JBGVGM010000128.1:0-3665 GCA_045121655.1 Acutalibacteraceae bacterium
AGCTGTAATAAAATAGATACAAATCCACAGTGCTTGTCTTAATTATATCGCAGGTAGCTACTCCTGCAAATATAACCAAAAATTTAAAGAAAGGAGAATAATTAAAACCACCCCTTTCGAGATGGTTTAATTATACGTGAATAAAATGAAACTTTCAAATAATCCCGAAATAAGAAAATTTTTAGCAGTAACAGTGATACCCTCACTGTTACTATGCTTTATTACAGCTTTTTATTCGATGTTTACGGCTGTCTGCATTTTGGTTTTAAGCTCGTTTCTGATAATAAGTTTTCTTGTGTTTACGAAGAAAAGATATAACAGAATTAACAATCTAGGTGAAAATATAGATAAGATTCTTCACGGAAACGACACAATAAACATTAAAGGCTTTGATGAGGGCGAGCTTTCAATTTTAGAAAGTGATGTGCAAAAAATGCTTGTACGCTTTCGTGACCAAAAGGATATTTTAGAAAAGAAAAGAACTTTTCTTGCAGACTCAATTGCTGACATTTCTCATCAGTTAAGAACTCCGCTTACAAGTATTAATCTTATCCTGTCTCTTATTGAGTCGCCTGACATATCAGAGGAAAGAAGAGAAGAACTTTTAAGAGAGCTTTCGTCACTTATTACCAAAACAGAATATCTTGTTTCTGTTCTTCTTAAAATTTCAAAACTCGATGCCGGAACTGTACAGTTTGAAAAGAAGACCACCGACCTGTCTTCTCTTCTTGAAAAATCTGCAGAACCTCTGTTGATACCTATGGATATTAAAAATCAAAAGCTAAATATAAGTGTAGATAATATTTATTTTGATTGTGATTCTGCATGGTGCATAGAAGCCTTTGGAAACATATTGAAAAACTGTGCAGAGCATACACCTGAAAGCGGAGAGATAACAGTAACTGCTGAAGATACACCGATTTTTACAGAGATTGTTATTACTGATACAGGCAGTGGCATTGAGGAAGAGGACTTGCCACATATCTTTGACCGCTTTTATAAGGGTAAAAACTCATCAAAAGAAAGCTTTGGTGTAGGTCTTAATCTTGCCAAAATGATTATTTTAGGCCATAACGGAACAATAAAGGCTGAAAACGGTCAGTTTTGCGGTGCAAAATTTACGATAAGATTTTATAAACAAGTTGTGTGACGTTTTTGTAATAATAGAGTCACCATAGTGTAATTTTAGATTGGTACAATGAAGCTACAATAAAAGAAAAGGAGTATTCAACATGGATATTTTGAAAATTGAAAACCTTTCAAAAATTTACGGCGAGGGTGAAAATCAGGTTAAGGCTCTCGACAATGTAAGCTTCAGCGTACCAAAGGGACAGTTCGTAGCTATTATTGGTCCGTCAGGTTCAGGCAAAAGCACTCTTTTGCACATTTTAGGCGGTGTTGACAGACCGACAAGCGGCAAGGTCTATCTTGACGGACAGGATGTTTATGCACAGAACGAAGACCAACTTGCAATTTTCCGCCGCAGACAGGTAGGTCTTATTTATCAGTTCTACAATCTTATCCCTGTTCTCAATGTAACGGAAAACATTTCGTTACCCGTACTTATGGACGGCAAAAAGGTAGACAAAAATTATCTTCGTGAGCTTATTGACCTTCTTTCTCTCACCGGAAGAGAAAAGCATCTTCCCAACGAGCTTTCAGGTGGTCAGCAACAGAGAGTTTCTATCGGCAGAGCACTTATTAACAATCCTGCCGTTATGCTTGCCGATGAGCCGACCGGTAACCTTGACTCGAAAAACAGCCACGAAATCGTTGAACTTCTTAAACTCTCCAACAAAAAATACGGTCAGACACTTATCGTTATCACTCACGATGATTCGATTGCTTTGCAGGCGGACAGAATTATCACCATAAACGACGGTAAAATTGCGAGTGACAGACTTCTCGTTAAGTGAGGTGACCGCAATGAATATATTTAAACAGTTTACCAAACGCTCACTTAAAGAGAACAAAACAAGAACTCTTGTTACAATCATCGGCATTATCCTTTCCGTCGCAATGTTTACTGCCACAATAGAGGCTTTTGTAACCGTTCAGGATTACCTTATAAACTATGCCGAAATGTATAACGGCAAATACCATGTAGGCTTTTATGATGTTGAATATGATGATATTTCAAAAATTACCGAGGACGAAAGAGTAGAAAAATATACCTTTGTTCAGGAGATAGGCTATGCTGAAATCGGCTCTTCAAATGAGTACAAGCCGTATCTGTATATAGCAGGCATACCGTCTGACTTTACGGACATAATGCCGATACATCTTATCGAAGGCAGATTGCCGCAGAACAGTAACGAAATCGTAGTTTCCGACCATCTTTATTCAAACGGCGGAGTTAAGCTTAAGCTCGGACAAAAAATCACTCTGCAGGTAGGACAAAGGCAGTGGACTGACCTTTTAAATATCAGCGAAGAAGAGTATAAAGCCCTCAACGGAGATAATTGGCAGAAGCTGACACAGCAAAGGCCCTTCTGTAAGCCTGACGGTGAGGAGGCCGAAGAGGTACTCATAAATACAAAAGAGAAAACCTATACAGTTGTAGGCTTTTGTGTAAGACCTGATGAACACTCTGTTGAACCCCATACTGCACCCGGCTATACAGCGTTTACCGTTAATGAGCAAGGCAATACCAACAGCCGGAGTATTTATACGGTCCTCGAAAAGCCTGTTGAATATGAAAGGTTCAATACAGATATAATCAATTCATTGAGCGGTATATCGAGCTCAGTAAACTCTGATCTGCTTATGTTCAGCTTCCAGCGCTTTGACTCTGCTTTCCCTGTGTTGGCGGTCGGTCTGCTTTCCATTCTGATCGGACTTATTGTTTTCGGTTCGGTTTCACTTATCTACAATTCATTTTCAATTTCTGTAAGCGAAAGAACAAAGCAATTTGGCATTCTCAAAAGTATAGGTGCTACCAAAAAGCAGATAAGAAAGTCTGTTCTTTATGAAGCGGCTGTGCTTTGCATTGTCGGTATTCCCATAGGTCTTGTTTCCGGTTGCCTTGGTATTGCAATAACCTTCCACTTCTTAAGCGACACAATTTCAACCTTCCTTGCTGACCTTACCGACCTTAAAATGCAGTTTGTCTTTTCACCCTTGGCAATCCTTGCCGCAAGTGTAATAAGCTTTGTGACAGTTATTATTTCAGCCTACATTCCTGCAAGAAAGGCCATAAAAATCAATCCTATCGAATCTGTATGACAGTCTAATGAGATCAAAATAAAGCGCCGCAGCGTTAAGGTTTCTCCCATAACCAGAAAGCTTTTCGGCTTTGAAGCAACACTTTCTTCAAAAAACTTTAAAAGAAATAAACGAAAATACCGTGCTACAGTTTTCTCACTTTTTGTTTCCGTTGTGCTTTGCATTTCCGCTTCTTCACTTGCAACCTATTTTACCGATATTATCGATGCGGAAAGTCAGGATATGAAATATGATGTAGCTGTTTATGATAATATGTACGGTGGTGAGCCCTATGTGACACCGGATGAATTCAGCAAAAATCTATATAACGCTCTCAAGACGGTTGATGGTATTGATGATTTCACAATCACTCAGCAGATGGGTACAGATTTTAATGTTGACAAAAAATATGTTTCAGAAGAATTTCTGAATATGATCAATAAGGAACGGGATAATTCAGC
>JBGVGM010000129.1:0-7164 GCA_045121655.1 Acutalibacteraceae bacterium
AACTGTACCGAAGAGAGCTTCGAAGTCAATCTTAGCAAGGAGATCCTTGATTGTTGCAACGATCTTTGCAAGAGGAATGTTGAAGTACTTAGCCTTGCAAGCTTCGATGTGTGCATCAAAGTCAGCATTTGAAGCGAATACGCCACCGCAGTAGTCACAACCTACGTTAGCCTTGGGGCAAACATATTCATGTTCAGCGATTTCTTCAGCTGTGTTGAAGCCCTGTGCACAGTACTGGCACTTGCCGCAAGTCTTAGCTGCAAGGTGAGCGTTGAATTCTGCTGCGCTTGCTGATGTACCACCGCAATTGTCACATACATAACCGTGATCCATTGCTGCGAAAGCAACTGTTGACATTGAGAAGATGCAGATAACTGCAAGGAGAACTGCTAAAAACTTTTTCATTGGATTTTACCTTCCTTTTTTTATTTTGATGCAATACACATCAACTAATTAAATGATACCATTTTTAACCGGTTTGTGTCAACACTTTTAACAAAATTAATATAATGAAAACATAATTTTAAAGGTAATTAAGAAAAATATAATTGTTTTATCACAGAATATTTTTATTGAAGAAATTTTTTAAATTTGTTTTTTTAAAATTACAAAAAGTCTTTTATTTTTTATATGATATGTTATAATATAAAGCACGCTGTAAATCATTAGCTGAGGTGAGAATTAATGAGAGTATTTAAAAAATCAGTTTGCATTGTAATGATTTTATCAATACTGTTTTCCTTTAATAGCTTCGCTTTGAAAGAAGAAACGGATTACGAAAAGCAAATCAGCAACCCTGAAGAATATATGCAACTGCTGTGGGACGAGGGTTATGACGCAATTTCAGCTGACACAATAGTCTGCCTTTTACAGCAAGTGCAAACGGTTATCTCGATTTTTACAGGGAGAAAAACCGAAAGCAAAAGCTTTAATATTACATTTGACAAGTTCACATCGGGTGTTCTGAATTATGTTTACGAAAACAGCGGCTTTGATGTCAGCAAGATTCTGAAAAACCTTCCTGATATAAATGTGCCTGCAAATATAATAGTTGACACGCTGAAGATTGATACAACCGCTTTCAGAGAGCAGATGTACCTGAAAAAAGCAGAATGTGATGCTGACGGTAACGGTGCTATGGCTACGGTTTATCACTTCCTTGGTGTATATCTCAGTATAATTGAAGAGTGCCTGCTTTATGCTGAGCCAACAGAGGACCCTGATGTTTACGAGATTATGCTTCAGTTTACCTATAAGGATAAAACCACCGAAACAGTAAAGCCCGGAATTTTAGTCAATACGGTTACGGGAGAATGTACTAACAAGGACGACAGCGGAATTATCGGAAGCGGATTTAATTTTTCACTGTCTGAACTGATGCTTTATGCCACAGTTGATTGCTGGATGAGAGATTTCGGCTTCTGCCTGCTTTATGATGTTGTAGCGAACGCTGTACCTGTTATATATAATTATGATACACGCAGATTCAAGTTTGATTACGACGGATTAAGCTGGATGATTCAGATATGGAAAGGCAACTATTTCGCAGCTAACGGTGGCGAGGTAGGAATTTACTGCAGAACTCCCGAAAAAATCGGCAGTTTTTACGAGTGCGTTGACGATGACAAAATGCTCTATATGACTATGGAGATTTTACACGGTGACGATGTTCTTGTAGAAAAAGAAAGAGAAAAGCATTGGTGGATAAACGGTTTTAATTTGTGCGGAAAAATGTATCTGCCAAAGAGTCTTACAATGAAGTTTACAATTGAAATGCCCGACAAAGAGATGCTTGAAGCCTTTACCGGGGCTATAGACAACCACTATAAGCACGATGTAGCTTACACTGTAGACGGTCTTAAGGTTAATGTAATATGGTAAAAAACAGTTCAGCAGAAAAGTCTGCTGAACTGTTTAAGTTTATTAAAAGCTTACTTTGTTGCTTCAAAAACTGCTTGTGCAATAGCCTTTGCACCCTCGTTGTTGGGGTGAACGTTGTCTTTTCCGAAATAGTCACGTCTTGTTTCTGTAAGGTTGTTTATTTCAATTACAGGGAAGTTTCTCTCCTCAGCAATTTCTCTTACTATTCTCGCCACTGTTTCAACATATTCAGGCTGAATATCGTAATTTGTAAGGCCTGAGCTTACACCTTCGGGGAAAAATGCAGTTGGAACGGTGCATAAATATACAACCGGCTTTTTGGGCTTCTGCAGATAGGAATCAAGAAGCTTGTTGTAGCTTTCAGTGAAAGCCTCTTCACCCTTCCAGTTTTCAGGCTTGGAATCGTTTGAGCCCATCATAAAAACGAGAATATCAGCTTCATAGGCTACGGATTCAGTATATGCCTTGGTTTTAGTGTAGGGCTGGTCGCCTGAATCCTGAACAGTACTTCCACTCACGCCGAAGTTGCATACGTGGTAGCTTTCACCGAGAAGTCTGCCCAGTACAGCAGGGTAGTTGTTTTTGCTCCACGAGGAAACGCTGTGACCGTAGGTTACACTGTCGCCTACGCAGGCAACCTTAATCTGACCGTCCTTATAATCAGGGTTTCTTCTTATGCCTGAAAGCCCGTGAGTATAAAGAAAAGCAAAGACTAAAGTGCCTATAATAAGAACCACACATACTGCAACCATAATTTTTACCGCCTTTGATTTTAACATATTTCCGACACTCCCACTATATAATAGAATAATTATACTATCGCAAAAATGCCCTGTCAAGCCAAAAAAATCAAATAAAAAGCAACATTTTCTGTCAGTGTTGCAAAAAAGTTTTCAACCTTATACAAAAATTTTTGATAATGCATACGAAATATCAAATATTCAGTCAAAGTAATTGAAATTTTTAAAGGCTAGGTATAAAATATCAATAAATAACCGTAGGTTATTATACTTATTATAGTTTATTCTCAGCATTTATGCTGTAAAGGAGTTTTAGAAATGAGTTACGTAGACAGAGTAATCAAACACGTTTCTGAGAAGAGCGCACATCAGCCTGAATTTGTTCAGACTGTTACAGAAGTGCTTAACTCTCTCGGTCCCGTTGTTGAGCAGCATCCCGAATATGAAGAGGCAGCACTTCTTGAAAGAATTGTTGAGCCTGAAAGACAGATTGCTTTCAGAGTTACATGGACAGACGACGCAGGTAAGGTTCACGTAAACAAGGGCTTCAGAATTCAGTTTAACGGTGCCATCGGCCCCTACAAGGGCGGACTTCGCTTCCACCCCTCAGTTTACACAGGTATTATGAAGTTCCTTGCTTTTGAGCAGACCTTCAAAAACAGTCTTACAGGTCTTCCTATCGGCGGCGCAAAGGGCGGCAGTGACTTTGACCCCAGAGGAAAGAGCGATTCAGAAATCCTTCGCTTCTGTCAGGCATTTATGACAGAGCTTCAAAGACACATTGGTCCCGATATCGACGTTCCTGCAGGTGACCTTGGCGTTGGCGCAAGAGAAATCGGTTACCTTTACGGTCAGTACAGAAGAATCAGAGGCGCATTTGAAAACGGCGTTCTTACAGGTAAAGGCCTTTCATACGGCGGTTCACTTATCAGACCTGAAGCAACAGGCTACGGTGCAGTGTACTATACAGTAGAAGTTCTCAAGCACTTCGGCGACGAAATCAAGGGCAAGACAGTTGCTGTTTCAGGCTTCGGTAACGTTGCATGGGGTGTTGTTAAAAAGGTTAACGAGCTTGGCGGTAAGGTTGTAACAATCTCAGGTCCCGACGGCTATATCTACGATCCCGACGGTATCTGCACAGAAGAAAAGATTAACTACCTTCTTGAAATGCGTGCTTCCTGCCGTGACAGAGCCCAGGACTATGCTGACAAGTTCGGCGTTCAGTTCTTCCCCGGCGAAAAGCCCTGGGGCGTAAAGGTTGATATTGCTATGCCTTGTGCAACTCAGAACGAAATCAATATGGCTGAAGCTGAAAAGATTGTTGCTAACGGCGTTAAGTACTACATTGAGGTTGCTAATATGCCCACAACCAACGAAGCTCTCAGCTACCTTATGGACAACTGCAAGGCAGTAGGTCCCGCAAAGGCAGCAAACGCAGGTGGTGTTGCCGTTTCAGCTCTTGAAATGGGTCAGAACTCAATGAGATACAACTGGACTGCTGAAGAGGTTGATGCAAAGCTTAAGCAGATTATGATTGATATCCACAACAACTCAGCTGCAGCTGCAGAGGAATACGGCTTTGGTTACAATCTTGTTGCAGGTGCAAATATTGCAGGCTTCCTCAAGGTTGCTGATGCAATGATGGCTCAGGGTGCTATCTAAATATTTAATTGAAAAGCTTAAATCGGTTCCGTTTTATTACGGAGCCGATTTTCTTATAATTTTTTAATTAATATTGAATTTATTTCGGTCTGTGATATAATTACATTGAAAATTTACAGCTATGAGGTGTATGTTATGAATACTGAACCTATTACCGCTATAATTGTAGGCGCGGGACACAGAGCCTTTGTTTACAGTGAGCTTGCAAAAACCAAACCGGAGCTTCTTAAAATTGTAGGTGTTGCGGACCCCAATCCCGTACGCAGAAAAAAGGCTATGGAATATTTTGGATTTACCGAGGATATGTGCTTTGAAACAGCTGAGGAGCTTTCAAAAAAAGGTAAGCTTGCTGATGCAATAATCAACGGCACAATGGACGAACAGCATATTGAAACTGCTGTTCCGCTTCTTGAGGCAGGATACGATATGCTTCTTGAAAAGCCCTTCGCGGTAAATGAAAAGGAAATGCGTTATCTTGTTGACGTTGCAAAGAAAAACGGCTCGAAGGTAATGATTTGCCATGTTCTTCGTTACACACCCTTTTACTACGGCATAAAAGAGAGAGTCGTAAAGGGTGAAATCGGCGACATCATCAACATTCAGACCAATGAGCACGTTTCCTACCACCACCTTTCTACTTCCTATGTAAGAGGAAAGTGGGCAAACAGCGACAAGTGCCATACTACGATGCTTCTTGCAAAGTGCTGTCACGATATGGATATTATGATGTGGATGATGAGCGAAACTGAGCCTGCAGAAATAAGCTCCTTCGGCGGAAAGTATCAGTTCAGACCTGAAAATGCGCCAGAGGGTGCGGGTACAATCTGTATGAAGGACTGCCCTCATGTTGACTCCTGCGTATATTCCACAAAGCGCCTTTACATAGACCACCCCGACAGATGGAGCTTTTATGTGTGGGACGCTCTTGAGCATATAGATAATCCCACAATCGAGGATAAAATTGAGTTGATGAAATCAGACTCTCCCTATGCACGTTGTATTTACAAGTGCGACAACAACGTTGTTGACCACCAGAGCGTAATGGTGAACTTCAAAAGCGGTGCAACGGGTACTCACAATATGGTAGGCGGCTCAGCTGAGCCAAGAAGAAGCATTCACATTGTAGGCACAAAGGGTGAAATTTTCGGCAACTTCGAGGAATCGAAGTTCACTGTGCTTAAAATCAATCCCTCTCCCGATGCACACCACGAGGAATGCGACGTTGAAGTTGTTGACCTCAACATAGGCGGTGATATGGTAGGTGCTTATGGCGGACACGGCGGAGGCGACGAGAGACTTTCTGAGGACTTCGTCAAATTCCTCAGAGGGGAAGAGCCTTCACTTGCCTGCACTTCAATTTTCGATTCCGTTGCAGGTCACCTCAGCGTTTATCTTGCAGATGAGTCAAGAGAAAATGGCGGCATACCTCAGAAGGTTAAGCTTTAAAATAGACTGAAAAGTATTGCTAAAACAGAAAAAGTGTGATAAAATATTTATCATGTAAAAATACATACGGAGGTTCTTTTATGAAAAAGAGAATTAAGAGCTTGGTTTTCCTTATGCTGGTAGCAGTTCTTTCCCTCACTTGTGTAATGAGCTGTGCAGCAATCAGTATTCCCGAAGTTGCTTCAGTCGGAGCAAAAGCCGTAGCAGGTCCTGAAATTGTTGTTTCGGGCAGCGCCGTAAACATCAATATACTCGGTACAATGCAGCTTAAAGCTGAGGTAAAGGGTACAAGCGAAACTCCTGCTATTAAATGGGAATCATCAGACAAAAGCGTTGCAACAGTAAGCAGCAGCGGTAAAGTTACAGGCCTAAAAATAGGCAGAACAATGATTACTGCTTATGCTGAAATCGGCGGAAAAAGAGTTGAAGGCAAGTATGCAGTAAACGTTGTTGCAAGTAAAAACGCTCTCAAGTCATACCTTGAAGAGAATGCAGTACTCAGCTATCAGTACAGCTACGTTGACGATTACTACTACGCAAATGACAAGAAATCCTGGCAGCATGTGCTCGGCTTTGCAAGAATCTATGACATTATCGCACCTTATCTTGTGCTTGAATATGACTACATAAGAGTATTCTTTACATACGATAAAAAGGACTTTATGATTCAGCTCTGGAAGGGTCAGTACGGCTACCTTTTCTACGGCGGTGAAATCGGTATTTACCACAAGAAAGCAAACGGTAAAACTCCCGGTATGCTCACTCTTTTCAAGCAGGCTGACGAAAAGTACTGGCCCTATATGGAAATGAGTGTTTACCATCAGAATATTACCGGTGAATACGTTCGTGAATTTACAAGAGATTACGACAAATACTGGTGGTGCACAGGCTTTAAGCCCGGCCATCTCAGAATAGTTGAGCCTGCAGACGAGCTGAGAATCGTTGCAAGACTTACAATGAAGGACGCAGAAATGGCACGTCTCTTCGCTCAGGGTCTCAAGGATTGCGGATTTAATGAAAAATCAGACAAGAACTCACTCGGTCTTGATGAATACGCAAGAGAAGGCAAGGACGTTTACCTTACATGGCAGAATATTTCCGAAGCAGAGAACACAATGCCACTCAAGCTTACAGTATTTGCTCTTGCATTCTTCAACGTATTCGGACTTCTTGCGGCAGCAATTCTCATTCCTCTCGGCATAGGCCCCTTCCTTCTTCTTATGATTATCCTTTAACTTAAAAGGGTCACGGAGTAACGCCGACACCCCATAAGGAAGTATTTCTTTAAAATGTGAACTAACCGCACAATAATGCGTTAAAAACCACCGATATGCGTCAGCATTATCGGTGGTTTTTGCCTTTTCTTGCACAATTATTTCGCATTTTAAAGTGCTTCGCAGTTTCGTAAGAACTGAAAATTTCTTGTATCGAAGCC
>JBGVGM010000130.1:0-2547 GCA_045121655.1 Acutalibacteraceae bacterium
CGCTTCTGCTCTTGACAACTCAAACATTCTATGCTGTGTGGAAATCACGAGGGCGACGCCCTCAATGTATAACCAAATTGGTTATCAAAAATACAAAAAAATACAGCAAGTTGGTGAAAACCACTTGACTTTTTATAGGAGTGTTATTATGGAGAAAAAATGGTATAAAGAAATGTCTGTTTATCAGATATGGCCCCGTTCCTTCTGCGACGGTAACGGCGACGGTATCGGTGACCTTAAGGGTGTGCTTTCAAAGCTTGATTACATCAAGGACCTTGGTGTTGACGCAATCTGGTTTTCACCTCTTTATCCTTCGCCAAACGCAGACTACGGCTATGATATAGCTGACTACAGAGATATTTCAAAGGATTACGGTACTCTTGAAGAGTTCAAAACAGTAATTGCTGAATGTCATAAGCGTGATCTTAAGGTAATTATGGACCTTGTTGTTAACCATACCTCGAGTGAGCATGAATGGTTCAAGGAGAGTATGAAAGGCGAGGATAATCCTTATCACGATTACTATTTCTGGAGAAAGGGCAGAAAGCCCGGTAAAGAGCCTAACAACTGGCTTTCAACCTTCCAGGGGAAGGCGTGGGAATACTGCAAAGAGCTTGATAAATACTACCTTCACGTTTTTGCAAAGGAACAGCCTGACCTTAATATGGACAACCCCAAGGTGCGTGAAGAGGTTAAGGATATTATTCGTTTCTGGCTTGATTTAGGCGTTGACGGTTTCAGAGAAGATGTAATCACTTTCATATCCAAAAAGCCTGGCTTGCCTAACGGTTTCCCACTTCCTACAGCCTGCGGTATTGAGCATTACTCAAACGGCCCTCATCTTCGTGAATACCTTCGTGAGTTCAAGGAAGTTTACGACGAATATGACTGCTTTACCGTTGGTGAAGCACCTATGATGACACCTAAGAAGGCTCTTAAGTTTATTGAAGAGGGTGATGATCAGCTTCTTAATATGATGTTCCACTTTGAGCATATGAACTGTGATAACATCATTACTAACTGGATTGTAACACCTTTCCGCAGAGGCAGACTTAAGAAGGTTTATAACAACTGGCAGACAAAGCTTTACAAAAAAGCGTGGAACGCAAACTATCTTGAAAATCACGATCAGCCCCGAATCATTTCAAGATACGGCAGTGAAGAATACCGTACAGAAAGCGGTAAAATGCTTGCCACAATGTACATCTGTCAGAGCGGCACACCCTTCATTTATCAGGGTCAGGAAATCGGTATGACCAACCCGAAGATTACCGAAATCGACCGCTATAAGGACGTTTCCTCAATCAACACCTATGCTCTTTTCAGAAAGCTTGGTTTCAGCGACAAAATTACAATGAAGTTCTGTATGTACGCTTCAAGAGACAACGCAAGAACACCTGTACAGTGGAGCGCCGAAAAGAATGCAGGCTTTACTACTGCTGATGAACCCTGGTTTGAAATCAATCCTAACTATACTGAAATCAACGCAGAGGCTGAGCTTGCAAATCCTGATTCAATCCTCAATTATTATAAGAAAATTCTCCGTTTCCGCAAGGAAAATGATATTGTTAAGTACGGTGATTTTGAGCTTCTTGATACTGATACAAAGATTTTTGCTTATATCAGACATTATGAAAATAAAAAGATGCTTGTAATCTGTTCACTTACAGACGAAGAAAAGCCCGTCAGAATCAACACAGCTGACTTTAAAATGGATGATGCTGAGCTTGTTCTTTATAACTATGAGAACAACCCTGTTATTCATAACGGCTTTATGTCAAGACCTTACGAAACAAGAGTTTATCTTGCAGATATGTAAAAGAAAATCCCTCGTTATCAGTCGATGGCGAGGGAAAAATTTTTGCTTAAAATCAATAGCCGATATACTGAGCAAAAAGCATAAGACCGATAGCTGCAATAAACTCAGCTGCAAAGAGCTTCCATGTGATTTTAATGTACTTGAAATATGAAATACCAAGCATACCAAGTGCAATCATCAGAAGACCGTTTGTAGGGAAAAGTACGTTGCAGAATCCGTCACTGATGCAGAATGAAAGAATAAGATTCTGTTCGCCGATGCCTACCATATTTACAAGCGGAATAAGAATAGGCATTAGCAGAAATGCTTTTGCAGTACCGCTACCGATAAAGAACTCGAAGACGCAGATAACAAAGAATATTACAATAATTGATGTATACGGATTCTGTGCCTTGAGAAGCTCATATACATGATAAAGCATGGTATCGATAATCATACCGCTTTTGAGAATGTATGTAACGCTGATAATAAGAATAATCATAGGAGCCACGGGAAGAACTGTCTTTATTCCTTCCAAAAAGCCCTCTTTCATATCTTTCTTGGTCATACCTGAAAGAAGTCCTGCCCGGATACCGCCGACAGTAAAGAGGATTGTCATTGAAACAAGTGGCATATAACCGATAATGTCGGATATTGTTGCGTTGTCAATAAAGATGTTAGCAACAAGGCAAACGATGGTAATTGCGAGAACGGTGAGAAGAGCTTTGCCGAAAGCAGCAGCGCCCTTT
>JBGVGM010000131.1:0-22564 GCA_045121655.1 Acutalibacteraceae bacterium
AGCTGTAATAAAATAGATACAAATCCACAGTGCTTGTCTTAATTATATCGCAGGTAGCTACTCCTGCAAATATAACCAAAAATTTAAAGAAAGGAGAATAATTAAAACCACCCCTTTCGAGATGGTTTAATTATACGTGAAAAAATGAAAGAAAATTTTGATATATTACAGTTTTGTCCGCTTTTTACGGAATAAAAAAAGAAGACTATGAGCCTATGCTTTCGTGTCTTGGTGCAGTTGTAAAAAGCTTTGAAGCGAAAGAAAGCGTATTTTCAGAGGGCGACAAAGCCGATTGGGTGGGCATTGTGCTTTCAGGTACAGTTCAGATTGTCCGTGTGGACTATGACGGAAACAGAAGTATACTTTCCAAAATACACAAATCGGAAATTTTTGCCGAATCTTTCTCTTTTGCAGGGGTTGATGAAATGCCTGTAAGTGTGGTAGCAGAGGAAAAAACAAGGGCTTTACTTCTTCGTTCTTCAAGAATAATTACGCCTTGCTCAAATGTCTGCGATTTTCATAACAGCATAATTCACAATATGCTCAGAATAATGGCAAGAAAAAACCTGAATTTTCACCGCAAGCTTGAAATCACCTCGCAAAAAACCACTCGTGAAAAGCTGATGTCCTTTTTAATGCTTCAGGCAAAGCAGGAAGGCAGAAAAAAGTTTGCCATACCCTTTGACAGACAGGAGCTTGCGGACTATCTCGGCGTTGACAGAAGCGGACTTTCAGCTGAAATAAGCAAGCTGAGAAAAGAGGGGGTAATTACCTGCAGAAAAAACGTCTTTGAGCTGTTGTGATATCTCTGACGTTATTTAATGTAAAGACAAATAGAAAAATCACTCCTTGAAAAGCTTTTCAGGAGTGATTTGTTATATCGGGGTTTATTTGCTAAGCACCGGCATTTCCGTCATTCTGAGTCTTGCACAGCCGTAAGGTATAAGAGTGATTTTCTGCACTTCTGAAATCGGTGTTCTTGACTTCGGAACTTTTCTTGCTATACTTCTGTACGGAAATTTAAGCCCCCAGTTAATCTGTTTCATTTTTGCTTCTACGGTTACGGGAGGCTTATCCTGTGAAAACGGAATGTCGCCTGAAGTGCGGTAGCTTACTTCAAATTCGCTCCCTGCGTAGCCGTAGTTCCATGAGGTTTTGGGAATAAACTGATAATCGCAGTAGGGGAATTTACGTTCAACGCCCTTTTTGGTGTATTCTCTCATTTCCTTTTCGTAAGCAACGGGAACAGAGAAAAGAAGTGAACCCATCTGTAAAGCATAAAGGTCATTGGGCCTTTTCTTAAGATAGGGTTTTGCAGTAAACCCAATTTCAATTTCTGTCTTGCCGTTTTTGATTGCAAACTGAAGGCTCTTTGTTTCGGCACTTTCGCCGTTTACCTTAAGCTCTTTTGCAAAAGAGGGAATACGTACAACAAAATCGAAGTCCTTTTCTGCATCTATGTAGTAGTGCATCTTATTGTTAAAGGGATAGTCTGTTTCAAGACGGATTGTAACGTCCTTGTCCTTCAGAACTGATGGCAGCATAACTGCACTGAGAATAGTATTGTCCTTACGCATAAATGATGAAAGCGCAAACTTGGGCCAACCCTGATTGAAGTTTGCGGTACAGCAGCCGAAGTTAGGTTCAAGTCCGAAGGTATGAGCATAAGGGCCGTTTGTGCTCCACGGTGCCATAATCATAGTTTTCTGACAGGCAACCTGATTTACCTGCTGAACATACTGATGGGTCCACATATCCTCGCTGAGAGTGGCAGGAAGAGCATTGAAAGCAAGAACCTCAAGACGTTCTGCCCACTTGTTGTCGCCTGTATGAGCAAACATCTCCTCGTAGGAATACATCTGCTCAACTACAGCACAGCACTCTGTGCCTCTTGTGGGGTCAATACCTGAAAGCACCTCGTCACCGGTAAAACCTTCAAAGGCAGTGCCGTTGTATTTATCAAGAATTGTACGGAGCTTTTCAGCGTTGTCTGTGTATGCTTCACCTAAGATTTCGTGGGAAACAGCTTCGCTTTTAAGCATCATTGTGATGTTTACGATGTGAGTTTTTCTCAGCCAGTTGTGGCTGGGCTTTTTCCAGGATTCGGTTACTTTATTATAGTCAAAGCCTTGTTCCTTGATGATTTTTGCAAGGTCTTTTATCCATTCCTCTTTATATCTTTCATATAAGAAGTTAATTGAAATAAAAGTCTCAAACCATCTGTATTTGCCCCAACCGAAAAGTTTCATTTTTCCGCTCTTAAGATAGTCGTAATAGTTTCTCAGAACCTTATAGATAACCTCAGGGATTCTTTCGTCGCCTGAGCAGTCGTAGTAAACCTTAAGGGTTTTACAGATAAGCTGTATTGCCCAGGTGTCATACTTTTCTCTTTCTTCCTTTTTGCAAGGACAAATCCAACCGTCCTTGTCCTGAGCAGAAATGATAGCGTCGATATACTTTTTTGCGGTACCGATCAGCTCTTCATCTTCGAGGAGATAAGCAAGGGGAATAAATCCGTCAAGCCAGTAAGGTACTCTTTCCCAACCCTCACGGTTTCCGCCTATCCAACCGCTGTCACGGATATCGGGCCAGATTTTATGAAGGTTACCGCTTAAGCCATCTGCCTGAATTCTGAGCTGACGTCTGAGCCAACCCTCAGGCTTGATTTCTTTTGATGTGTAGAAGTTCCATTTATTCATTTTTTCACCTCAGGCTGCATTTTCGGTTGACGGTGTTTCGGTTTTTATGTCAAGTCCTCTTTTAATAAGGAAGTAAAGAGGAATAAGTGCAAAGATACATACTACGCCTGCCCAGAGGAACATATCCTTTGCGGGAACAATAACTTCTGCGCCTACTTCGTTTATGATGGTCTGTGCAGCGTGCTGACAAGCCATATCGCCGATAACCGGGCCGATAATCATGGGAAGCATAACAGTGAATATCATTCTGATACCCTGGAAAAGACCTGCCTTACCTTCGGGAATGAAGTCCTTTACAGCGGCGCCGAAAAGAATGTTTACAAGTGCATTACCCAAAACAACGGGCACAATGCTTATAAGAATAACGTAGATGCTTGTGCTTGTTGAAAGCAGGAAGAAGCCTGCAGTAAGCACAACAACACCTGTT
The DNA here is from genome assembly GCA_045121655.1 of Acutalibacteraceae bacterium. Lineage (GTDB taxonomy): Bacteria > Bacillota > Clostridia > Oscillospirales > Acutalibacteraceae > UBA6857. The sequence continues at coordinate 3,127 of JBGVGM010000131.1, forward strand.
ACAAGGCAGAAGCCCTTTTTCTCTGTTGAAAGCTTCAGAAGCACCACAATACAGGTGAGAGTGATAATTGCAACAATCACAGCAGTTATAATAACTGAGGGCTTAAGAATATTGCTTACTCCACCGTTATCGGGAATGATTACATACTGTACATATGTAAGAAGATAGGGATAGAAAACCTGAAAGGCAACAATTGCAAAGCAGAATGCTATAAGAGCAAGGTAAAGTCTTGCGTTGGTTTTGATAACTGAGGGTCTGAAGCCGTAGAAAAGGTCAGCAAAATATGATGATGAGCTGTCCTTGATTTCGACAGTGCGCGGAGGGTCTTTAATAAGGAAAAGACCTACTATACCGCAGAGCGTAACAACAAGTCCCAGACCGACGAAAAAGATTTTATAGCTGATAGTTCCTGCCTGAGCGAAGCTGCCTACACCTGTTACTGCAAAGGAAGAAACAGTACCTACAACGGACAAAACGGTTTCAACAAGGGGACGTTGCTTGGGCACGGTAACATCTGTTACCCATGCCTGAAAGGCGGCATCGTTACTTGTTGAGCCCATAAAGGTCATTACAATATCCATCAGAATAACAAACCATACGGTGGTGCCGAGAATTTTAGCTTCGTCGGTAAGATTGAAAAGGTTTGCAACGTTTTCCTTTGAAATAAAGCCGAACATACCTGTAACGATACCCCAGAGGATATAGCCCACAGAAATGAACATCTTACGGTTTTTGAGCTTGTCGCTGAGTGCGCCCATTACGAAAGTGGTAAGCACTGCCGCAATAGCTGAAAGGGCTACCATACGTGCAACTGCCGTTGTTGCTTCCATTGAGCCTCTGATAGCTGCCTGTGATACGTCTGCGTAAATTTCGTTTGTGATAAAGGTGTTGAAATACATATTCTCTGTATTCCACGCAATACCGCCCATAAAGCAGAAGAGGGTGATTATAAACCAATTTTTCTTGCTGAGTTTTTCCTTAATCATATTCTCCTGTCCTTTTACTGAGTTTTAAAAATTCTTTATTCGTGAAGCTTTTCGATTGTAACATCCTGGAACTGCATCGTAACCTCTTCACGTGTAAAGCCTTCAAGGTCGTATCTGTCTGAATAATAATTGTACTTGTCAATGCTGAAGGTTGTGTCGGGCTTACAGGTAATCATGGTGCAGCCTCGCTGTGAGCCCAGCTTGTCAATGCCTGAATATGCGAAATAGTCAATGCTGTAGCCGTAGCTGAACTGAATACCCTTATATTCAAAGGTTACATTGTTGAGATGGTCATGCCCGTTGAACATAGCCTTTGTGGAATCAAGCTCAAGCATTTTTTCAAAAAGGTCGTCTTCACCGAGACCGCAGTAAACCAATTTACCGCCTTCGCCCATTATACCGTCAATATATTTTACGTTTTGAGTTTCCTTATAGCCGTTTTCTTTGAATTCATTCCAGCCGTCAAGCATTTCAACCAAAGGAATATGGAAGAATGCAAGGGACTTTACGGGAACCGCTTTTTTGTCAATTTTTTCATTTTCAGCGTTCATTCTGAGAATTTCAGATTCGTACCACTCAACCTGATTGGGGTGAATATTATCGTATGTACCCTTAATACTCTCAATGATGTTATCCTTGATATAAGCCTGAGAGTCAATGAGAATAATTGCCTGTGTGATAATACCTTTTGAGTTTTTAACTTCAATAGTGTGGTTGCCGTAGCCGTCAACATCTTCGGGGCCTGACTGGAACAGGCAGTATTTGAACTCTTCGCTTTCATAGAATTCGCCCATAGCTTTTCTGTCGAAATATGAGTAAGCTTCAGCATCATGATTGCCGAAGGTTACGTCCCAGTAAACTCCGAGACTTTCCATAAGGTTTGCAAATGCCTTAGCACCACTGTGATTGTTGAATGTGCCTGCAGTGTAGGGTACGGGGAAAGCGATATCACCCGTTGCAATAACAAGGTCGGGCTTTTCTCTTGTCACCATAGCCGCCACAGCATTGAGAGCTTTTTCGTCAACCTCTTCAGACATAAATCCGCCGCCGATGTGAATATCGGTAAGCTGCATAACTTTAAAATCACCGTCGGTTGTGAAATACCAGTTGCCGTTTTCGTCCTTTTGGGGAACGAGCTGATTTTCAAATTCGATTTTGCTGTATGAGCTTCCCTTTTCGAGAAGATGCTCAACCGATAAGTAGTTGACACCTGCAATAATCACGGTAACAGCTACGATTATCAATGCTGTTATAAGCAAAGCTTCCTTTCCTTTTTTCTGTTTTCCTTTTGACATATCGATCCTCCATTTAATTGATAAAATCAAATTATAAAAATTATTATATCACACCAAATATAGAAAAAACAATAGTTACAACTGTAGTTTATTAAGTTGGATAAAACGAGTTGCTTCTGTAGAGATAAAACAAAGGGGCTGTTTTTTTACATCCCCTTTGTTTTGTATCAGATGCTTTTTATTCTGAAAACTCAGCTGTCCAGGTGAAGTTCCAGCTTTCACCTTTTCCGATTGCGTTGATGCCGTCCTTCTGTGAAAAATCAGCTTTCTTAACGTGGGAATCATTTACACCGCACCAGGGTTCAATGCAGACATAGGGTGCACCGGGCTTTGCCCAGATGCCGAGCCAGGGCGCAGAGCCGAGATTGAACTTAACAGTTCTTTCGTGGTTGTCGCTCATAAGAGTTATAAAGTCGGATTTAACACCGCTGAAAATGAGGGCATCCTCGTTAAAAATATCCTTGGTAATAACAATATCGGTTTCATCTTTGAGTACGGGATAGGTTTCGGGAAGACGCAGGGATTTCACAAGGTCAATTTTAACCGTGCTGAGAGTTTCTTTCTCAGAAAAAACAAGCTTATCGCCGATTTCGCAGTTGAAAGCAGGGTGAGCGCCCAGCGAGAAAAGCAGAGTACCGTCATTTTTGTTGATGATATCGTGTGAAACCTTAAGCACATTACCCTCAACCGAGAAAGTTACAACAAGGTCGAAGTGATATGGATAAATTCTGAAAGTATCATCACTGTCGGAAAGGATAAACTTCATTGAGCTTTCATTACCGCCGAGAAAATCCCACTTGAGTTTTCTTGCAAAGCCGTGCTTTGGCATTTCGTATTCTTCTCCGTCAAGGGTATACTTGTCATCAATAAGTCTGCCCACAATGGGGAAAAGGATAGGGGACTGACCGGTCCAGAATTTTTCGTCGCCCTGCCAGAGATATTCAAAACCGGTTTTCTTTGATTTTACGCTTGTAAGCTCACAGCCGAACTCCTTTACGCCAACTTTAAGCCATTCGTTTTCAATGTAATGTACCATGTCAATTCTCCTTTAAATTATAGTATTACTTCAACAGGCTTGTCGCCTGTTATTGAATCGGGGGTTACAATGCAATCCACTGCGAGAATTTTTACGCCTAGTTTTTCAGCTGCTCTGAGAGCATCACCGAAAGCCTTGTGGGTTATATCGTTAGGTGTCATAACGGAAATTTCCTTCATCTGTACTACGAAAAGCACGTAGCCCTCGTAGCCGTTCTGTACGCAACCGCAAAGCTCGTTTATGTGCTTGACACCGCGTTCGGTTGGCGCATCGGGAAAGCTTGCAACTCCGTCATTTTCCAGAGTGACTCCCTTGACTTCGAGAAAGGCTTTACGCTCACCGTCTTCGATATAGAAATCGAAGCGTGATTTCCCGTAGGTTACCTCACGGCGAAAGACAGCACTTTCTGAGAAAAGGCCGCACGTTCTCAGCCACTCGAGGGCAACGGTGTTTGGTACCTGAGAATCCATATTCACAAGTAAAGGCGCTTTACCTTCACGTTTTTTCTCCACAGCGATAAGGTCGTATTTGGTTTTGCGCAAAGGGTTGTCGGACACATAGAGATAAACCGTAACACCGGGGATAAGAAGCTCTTTGCATCTGCCGGTGTTTTTAACGTGAACAGTCTCTTCCTTGCCGTCAATTAAAACCTTTGCAATAAATCGGTTAGGTCGGCTCAGAAATGAGCCTTTGATTATTTTGGTGTATTTCATAGTGGTTTAAGTATATCATTTCTACATTTATTATGCAAGGATTTTTTGATTAATCCCTCAGTCAGACCTATGGTTTGCCAGCTCCAACTAAAGTGAAGAGCTGCTGTAGCCGTCCCTTTTAAGGGAAGGTGGCACACGAAGTGTGACGGAAGGGTCAATCCTCTTTCCGTCAACATTACTAAATTATGAACAAAATTATAGCCATAATGACAATTGCAAAGTTGACAGCTGTAATGGTATAATGTATGTGTATAATTATATTCGGTTGTTGCACCCTTTTTTAAAAATGGGTACAGACCAAAGGAGGTTTTTTCTCAATGAAAAAAGCAAAAACTATAGGAAAGAAAACCCTCTCCGTATTCCTTGCGGTGCTTATGGTGCTTACTGCCTGGGTGTGGGTTGCGCCGACTGAGGTAAGTGCGATTAATGCAGGGACATATGATGTTAAGGTTAAACTTGCAGTGTCTGATACAGTTGTTTTGGATCAGGATGAAACTGACAAGTTGATTCTTTATTCAAAAGCAAATAATGGTAGTGCATCTAGCGAAAGCACAAATAAAAAAACCGTAGGAAAAGAAGACCTAAACACCTCTAGTGCTGAATATGAATTTACCGGAGTAGGTTTTCCAACTGGTGTCAAATTAGATAATTTGGAATTTTCTCAGGCTTGGAACTCAGGTTGGGGTTCTGTAGCACTGTCTTTCGAAATTTATGTTAAAAAGAATGGTACATATACCAAAATTGCAACTAGTACATCTTATAGTGCTAGCGAAAGTATCGTTGGTGGTAATTATTTTACCTTTGATTATGATATTCCTCAAACTGAGGCTCCGAAAGCAACCAAGGTCATTTGGGATACGGAACCTAGTGATTTTGTAATTTCTGGTTCTACTGTTGGTAAAACACACTGCGTAGACCAATATGGTGTAACAATTGGTGTCAATCCAACTAATTCTTTTACATCTACTCCTACAACAGGCTTATCAGGTTCAACAAGTAACGGTACAGCACATTCTGATTATACCATTTCTGCTAACAACAGTGCAAGAATGTCTGGAGAAGGCAATAATAGTAGAGATGTTAAAATGACGGCATCTTATACATTTGGCGGTGCTACAGTCTCTGATAGTAAAACATTCAAAATTAATGACCCCCAATATACTGTTACAATCAATGCTAATGGTGCTGGAGCGGGGTTGACAACAACGTCTGCAATAGAGAGGCAATACGGCGATAAATATAATGTAACTCCCGGTGCAACAAGAACAGGTTTTACTCTTATAGGCTTCTATTATAATGACCACGCAGATTCATATGAAACTCTGATTCCTAATAGTACTCAACTCACTTCTGATACTGTGGTTACAGAAACACATACTTGGTATGCTGCATGGCAGGCAAACCAGTATAAAATGAAGTTTACATACAGAGACGAAAACGGAAACTGGATAACAACAGACGAAGTAACAGAATATTTTGGCAGAGATATTCCATTCCCTGATGTTACATCTCCTGTTGATGAAGGTGTTGATCACACCTATACTTTCACAGGTTGGTCTCCTGCACATACAACCGTTCAGGCAGTTGACGGTGTAACAGAATATACAGCTGTATACAATGATGAGCCGCATTATGCTATTCTTACAGGACTTGAAGAACAAATCCGCTTAGCTGACGAAAAGAAAGCAGAACGGTTATATCAGGAAGGTGCATACACACCTTCAACAGTTGCAGTTTTTGAAAATATGCTTAAAACAGCAGAAGAGTTAGAAGCAAGAAAGCCTTTACTTTCAGAACAGGACACCGTTGACAGTATTGCGGAAACACTTAAGACAGCAAGAGAAAATCTCGACATAAAGAACTACACCGTAATCTTTGTTGATGAAGACGGTACAATTCTTAAGGACGGCTACTTCTTTGTTCCTCACGGTGCAAAAGTAACTGTTCCAGGAAACCCCGAGAAAGCTGCTGACGAAACTTATCATTATACTTTTGGCGGTTGGGATACAGAAGAAAGTGACAGCCTTGATGCCTGCAACTACGTAACAGCAAATCTTATCTATGTTGCAAGCTTCAACGAAGAAGCTCACACTTTCACCGAAACAGTAACTCCCTCAACATGTACAGAAGACGGTGTTATTACAAAAACTTGTACTTGCGGTTTTTCATATACAGTAGCAGGTGAAACTGCGGGTCACAAATGGAGTACAGACTACAAAGAACTTGTTCCTGCAACTTGTGCAACCAAGGGCGCGGAAGCAAAGTACTGTACAGCTTGCGGTGCAATTGACGAAAACACAAAGAGAGATATTGCAGAGCTTGGACACGACTTTGGTGCTTATACAGAGTATACTCCTGCAACCTGCTTCGGTGAAGGCTCAGAAATAGCTGAATGTTCACGATGCGGTGGCAAAAACGTAAGAAAGCTTGCACAGAAGACACATGCTTACGGCACAGCTGAAGAAATTGAAAAGACCTGTACAACTGACGGTTACACAAAGGAAGTATGTACACTTTGCGGCTTTACAAATATCAGAGATATAGACAAAGCAACAGGCCATTCAATCAGCACAACAACTGTTGATTCAACTTGTGTATGCTCAGGCTACACAAAGGAAGAATGTGCAAACTGTGATTACGAAAAAACAACAATTCTTCCTGCAACAGGAGTACATACTTTTATAGATAATTGGACAACAGTTTCAGAAGCAACTTGTGTTGGTCACGGTGTCGAAAAGAGAGTCTGTACTGTTTGTAATGCTGCAACAGAAACAAGACTTACAGATTTAGCCGCACATACAGAGCCTGCTGATTGGACAACAGAGATTGAGCCCTGGTGTGACAGCACAGGTAGAAAAGTAAAAGATTGTACAGTCTGCGGTAAGGAACTCAAATCAGAAACTATAGCAGCTCTTAACCACAATTATGAGGCTTATGCAGAAGGCTCTTATGCTCCTACTTGCACATCAGCCGGTGCTGAGGCAGAAAAATGCTCACGCTGCGGTGATACTAACATAACAGTTGTTCAGCCTCTCGGACACGATTGGGACGAATGGACCGTTGAAAAGGCAGCGACCAACACCGAAAAGGGTCTTCTTTCACGCACCTGTATTAACGGCTGCGGTGAGAAAGAAACAGCAGAAATTCCTGCAGGCGGTCATAGCTTCAACACCGATGAACCTTCAGCAACAACAGACGGTACTTGCCTTGTAAAGGGAACAAAAGCCTTTAAGTGTTCTGCACACTCAGACTGCGGAGTTACAATCATTGTTGAAACAGAGTTTGGTGCTCACGCATGGTCAGATTGGACAAAGGTTGACGCTACCAACGATACGGACGGCTCATGGACACGTGAATGTGCTGTTTGTCATACAGAAGAAACCCACGTAATTCCCAAGGGTGACCATAAATTCGGTGACACACCCAGCTCAACAGTACCTGCAACCTGTAAAAAGACCGGTACAGCTACATATAACTGTACAACACATACAAACTGCTGTGTAACAATCACAGTGGTACTCGAAATGATTCAGCACACAGCCGGAGTAGACAAGAAAGATGCAACCTGCACAGAAAACGGTTACGTTAAGACCTACTGTACAGTCTGCGGCGATGTGATTTCAAACGTTGAGCTTAAAAAGACAGGTCACGTTGAAACAACAACCACAAGACAGGAATCAACTTGCGTGACTCCCGGTTGGGAAAAGGTAATCTGTAAGTGCGGCGAGCTCGTTTCAGAAAAAGAGCTTCCCCTTATCGCTCATAATTACGACGCAAACGGCGACGGCAAGGTTGATAAGAAAGACGCTGTATTTGAAGACGGAACCTACACATACACCTGTCAGCAGGCAGACTGCGGACACACAATCACAGAGGACGCAGACGATGTTTATAAGGTAAGATTCTTCGACGCAGCAGGAAACCAGATAGGCGAAACTCAGAACGTGAGGTTCGGTGAAAGCGCAGTTGCTCCCGCAGCACCTGAAAAGAAAGCTGACGGAACTTACCACTATGAGTTCAGCGTATGGGACAGAAACTATAGCGAAATTACTTCTGACCTTGACGTATATCCCACATACGAAAAGGAACTTCACTACGGTGGCGAAGCTACATGTAAGGATAAGGCTCTTTGCGACAAGTGTGGTACTGCTTACGGCGGATATGATGATACAAAGCACGTTATGGCTTCAAAATCAACTCCCGCAACCTGCGAAAAGGACGGCGTAATCAATTACTACTGTACACTTAACTGCGGCTACGGCTACAGCGAAAAGATTCAGAAGCTCAACCACAATTACGGTGAATGGACAGTTGTTCAGCAGGGCACTTGCGTGAAGGAACACATTCAGAGCAGAAAGTGCCAGAACTACGGTTGTGATGCAACTGAAGAATACAGCACCTACAAGAATCACTCATGGATTCTTGAGCCTGCAATTGCTCCCACTTGTACAACAGTCGGTTACACAGAATTCAAGTACTGCACAGTATGTAATCTTCAGCTTGACCGTCAGGAAGTTGCAAAGCTTTCACACAACGACCGTGACGGAAACGGCTACTGCGATTACTGCGGAACAAGCCAGGGCGTACCTAAGTGTAACTGTATGTGCCACAGCACAGGCTTTATGAAGATTATCTACTCAATCGTAAGATTCTTCTGGATTATTACAAAGAGTTCACCTTCATGCAGCTGCGGTGCAAGACACTATTAAGCATTAATAAATTGAAAAGCAGTCGTTCTTCGGAACGGCTGCTTTTGCTGTGCAGTGACAAGTGTCGTCAATATTCACATATAGAACTCCTTTTCATTAGTTAAAATGACGATTGAAATAAATGTGAATTATGTGTTAAAATACATCTGTATAATTATGAAATTGTGTCATTGCGCCTTTTTGCAAGGATACAAGTTTTAGGAGGTTCATAAATATGAAAAACAAACGGTTCAAAAAAGCCTTGTCAGTATTCTTATCAATACTGATGATCATGTCCGCATGGGTATGGGTTGCACCGGAAAAGGCAGAGGCAGTCAGCGGTACTGTTTATGGTGCACCTGCACTTAACGAAATCCTTAATAAGATTGCAAACGACACCACCGGTGCTTACGAAAAGCCCGACTATAGTGAAGCTGAACAGGCAATTAAGGATGCAGAAAATATTCCTGACCTTGAAGATGCTGACAAGGAAGATCTTGAAGAACTGAAGAAGGAACTTCAGGAAATCAAGGATAAGAAGAATCCTGATGCAAACGCTAAGGACGACCAGGAAGACATTGATGCAATTAAGGATGCAGTAAAAGATATCATCACAAAGTATGAAAAGTGCAGACATATCGGCACAAGCAGAAGAGTAGTAAGCCATCTTAACGGTACTCACTCAATTCAGTGCGTTGTATGTGACGAAACAATTGAAACCGTTTCATGTACATACACCGTAACAGAGGTTGGTGCAACATGTAAGAGTGTTGGATACACTCTCCACGAATGTGATGTTTGCTCATACTCATACAAAGATAACGAAAACGGTCCCACAGACCACGACTGGAGTCAGTGGTACATCAATGAAGGTACATGTAAGGATGTAAGCACACAGACAAGATACTGTGACAACGAAGGATGTTTCGCTCAGGAAACTGTTATCCGTACAGATAGCAACGGTAACAAGATTTACGGAGCACATACACTGGTAGTTGTTAACGGTAAGCCCGCTACATGTACAACTGACGGACACACAGACTACACACGTTGTATTATCTGTGATCAGGTTACAGAATCAGAGGTTATTCCTGCAACAGGCCACTCTGACAACAACCATAACGGTAACTGTGACAGATGTAACTATCTTATGAATGCCAGCGGAAAATGCGGATGCTTCTGCCATAACGATTCGTTCTTCGGCAAGCTCCTTTACAGGTTTGTAAACTTCTTCTGGAAACTCTTTAAGATTAACAAAAACTGTGAATGCGGTAGCAATCACTGGTAAAAACAGCAATCCCCCGATTGAATTTCAATCGGGGGATTATTTCGTACAGTTTACGGTTGCTTTCTTCATGAATACTCTTTGCGTATAACTTCTGCAATTTCTTCAGGGGATTCCTTGCAGCCGTTATTGAGCCAAAGCTTTATAACAGCATAAGTACTTTACGTCGCACTTATGGTTTCTTGTTTTTTATTATGTGTTGCTGTAGTGGTATTATTTTCTCTCAAGTCTGATTTTGTCACTGATAGTAGCAATGAATTCAGAGTTGGTGGGCTTGTCGGTGCTTTTTCTGATTCTGTAGCTGAAATAGTTGGAGAGTATATCCATGTCACCGTTATCCCAGGCAAGCTCAATAGCGTGACGAATTGCACGTTCAACTCGCTGGGAGGTTGTATCATAGATATCGCCTACAGCAGGATAAAGCTCTTTTGTCATAGCGTAAATCAGGTCAGGACGCTGAGCCGTAAGCATTATTGCCGTACGCAGATAACAATATCCCTTAACGTGAGCAGGAACACCTATTTCAACAATTATATCTGTTACCATATGCTCAAGATTATAAATATCTGAGATTTCGTCTAGTGAAGTTATTTCAACATTTTCTTTATATAGCTTTTTGATAAATCCAATAGTATCAGTCATATACCCACTCTCCTGTAAATATTATTCACATATCTGACAAGTGAAATAATATCACAGAATTATGTAGAAATCAAGTGCTTTTTTGTCGAATAATGTTGAGAAAATCAAAAAAGCACCTAATTTTTACAAAATATTTTATTTTAATGCCGAATAATCAATTTTTCTGTCTTTAAAGTAGTATTCCTTGTCTCTTTCGTTTATTTCACGAAGAACTTTGCAAGGTGCACCCACAGCAACAACATTGGGAGGAATGTCCTTTGTAACAACACTGCCTGCACCGATAACGGAATTGTCGCCGATTGTAACGCCGGGCATTACAAGAACGCCTGCACCAAGCCAGCAGTTTTTGCCGATATGTACAGGCATATTGAACTGGTAAGCCTCTTTTCTCAGCTCGGGGTCAATAGGATGGCCTGCAGTTGCAATTACGCAGCGAGGACCGAACATCGTGCAGTCGCCGACGTAAATATGAGTGTCGTCTACCATAGTCAGACCGAAATTTGCGTAAACGTTGTTGCCGAAGTGTACGTGATGACCGCCCCAGTTTGAATAAAAGGGAGGCTCAATGTAACATCCTTCGCCCATTTCAGCAAGCATCTCCTTGAGCATAGCTTCACGCAAGGGGAGCTGGGTGGGTCTTGTGTTGTTGAAATCGTAAAGCTTGTCAACGTAGGAAAGCTGTTCTTCCATCAGCTCGTCGCCACTGGGGTAATAGATGTTACCGCTGTGCATAAGTTCTTTAATAAGTTCTATATCCATTTTATAATTCCTTTCTGAAGTATTGCAGGCTAATTATATTATAGATTATTAAAAAAAGCAAGAAAGCTAAGGGTGAAATGCGTTAAAATTCGTTGACAACAGTTCAATAAAGTGATAAAATTAGCATGGTATTATGTAATTATAAGGAGAAATATACTATGAACAAAGCATACAAGTTCTGGTTCTGCACAGGTTCACAGGATCTTTACGGTGATGAGTGTCTCAGACATGTTGCTGAACATTCACAGATTATCGTTGAAGAGCTTAATAAAAGCGGAATTCTTCCCTTTGAAATAGTGTGGAAGCCTACCCTTATTACAAATGAGCTCATCAGAAAAACCTTTAACGATGCAAATATTGACGAAGAGTGTGCAGGTGTAATTACTTGGATGCATACTTTTTCACCTGCAAAGTCATGGATTTTGGGCCATCAGGAATTCAGAAAGCCCCTTCTTCATTTCAATACACAGTTCAATATGGAAATTCCCTACGACACAATTGATATGGATTTCATGAACGAAAATCAGTCAGCACACGGCGACAGAGAATATGCTCACATTCTTTCAAGAATGGGTATTCAGAGAGAAATCGTTGTAGGCCACTGGTCAAACGTTGAAGTACAGAAGAAAATTGCTTCCTGGATGCGCACAGCAGTAGGTATCATTGAAAGCAGCCATATCCGCGTAATGCGTGTTGCAGATAATATGCGTAACGTTGCAGTTACAGAGGGTGATAAGGTTGAAGCTCAGCTTAAATTCGGCTGGGAAATCGATGCTTACCCCGTAAATGATATTGCGGAGGCTGTTGATGCAGTTTCAGCTTCAGACGTAAAGGCTCTTACAGACGAGTACTACGACAAATACACAATCCTTCTGGAGGGCAGAGATGCTGCTGAATTCAGACGCCACGTTGAGGTTCAGGCTCAGATTGAGCTTGGTTTTGAACGCTTTCTCAAGGAAAAGAACTACCACGCAATCGTAACTCACTTTGACGACCTCGGTGCTCTTAAGCAGCTTCCCGGTCTTGCAATTCAGAGACTTATGGAAAAGGGCTACGGCTTTGGCGCAGAGGGCGACTGGAAGGTTGCCGCAATGGTAAGACTTATGAAGATTATGACTTCAGGTATGAAGGATGCAAAAGGTACTTCAATGCTTGAGGACTATACATACAATCTTGTTCCCGGTAAGGAAGGAATTCTTCAGGCACATATGCTTGAAATCTGTCCCTCAATTGCAGAAGGCGACATCTCAATCAAGTGTAAGCCCCTTTCAATGGGCAGACGTGAAGACCCTGCAAGACTTGTATTCACAAGTAAAGAGGGTGAGGGCGTTGCAGCTTCACTTGTTGATCTGGGCCACCGTTTCCGTCTTATTATCAACGAGGTTGATTGCATAAAGACAGAAAAGGAAATGCCTTCACTTCCCACAGCAACAAACTTCTGGGTACCCAAGCCCGACTTCTACACAGGTGTAGAGGCATGGACCATTGCAGGTGGTGCTCACCATACAGCATTCTCATATGACCTTACTTCTAAACAGCTTTGTGACTGGGCTGACGCAATGGGTATTGAGTCCGTTGTAATCGGCAAGAACACAAACATCGCTGACTTCAAGCGTGACCTTAAGCTTGGCGAAGTTTACTACAGATGAGGTAAGACATGGATAAAAAACTTGTAATTGAAAGCGGAAAAACTGCTCTCGGTATTGAATTCGGCTCAACAAGAGTCAAGGCAGTGCTTATTGACGAAAGCTGCACTGTTCTTGCAAGTGGTAGCTACGAGTGGGAAAATCAGCTTCTTGACGGCTACTGGACTTATTCAATTGATGAGATTCACACAGCACTCAGAACCTGCTACAGCAACCTGAGAGCTGACGTAAAGGAAAAGTACGGCGTTTCCCTTAAGAAAATCGGTGCTATGGGCATTTCAGGTATGATGCACGGCTATATGGCATTCAATAAAGACGGAAAGCTCCTTGTGCCTTTCAGAACCTGGCGAAACACCACAACCGAAAAGGCAAGCAAAGAGCTTACAGAAAAGCTTTCGTTCAACATTCCTCAGCGCTGGACAGCTTCACAAATTTACGAAGCTATAATTGACAATGAGGCTCACGTACCCGAAATTGCATACGTTACAACCCTTGTGGGTTATGTACATTATATGCTTACAGGCGTAAATGCAGTAGGTATCGGCGAAGCTTCGGGTATCTTCCCCATAGACAGCACAAAGAATGACTACGACGAAAGCATGATTTCTGTTTTCGATAAGCTTACAGAAGAAAAGGGCTTTACTAAAAAGCTGCGTGAAATTCTTCCCAAGGTTCTTCTTGCAGGCGAAAATGCAGGATACCTTACTGAAAAGGGACTTAAAATGCTTGACGAAAGCGGCGAGCTTGAAGCCGGTATTCCCTTTGCTCCCGGTGAGGGTGATGCAGGTACGGGTATGGTTGCAACAAACTCCGTAAGAGTAAAAACCGGTAACATTTCAGCAGGTACATCAGTCTTTCTTATGCTTGTACTTGAAAAGAGCCTTTCAAAGGTTTACCCTGAAATCGATATGGTAACAACACCGTCAGGCAAGCCTGTTGCTATGGTGCACTGCAATAACTGCACAAGCGACATCAACGCATGGGGCAGTGTGCTTCACAGCTTTGCTTCAATGCTGGGCAGTGACGCTAAAAAAGGCAAGGTTTATGACCTTATGTATGAGGCTGCAAGCAAGGCAGACTACGATTGCGGCGGACTTGTAAGCTACAACTACTATTCAGGCGAGCCTGTAACGGGTTTTAAAGAGGGAAGACCTCTTCTTCTCAGAACACCTGAAAGCAAGTTCACTTTTGAAAACTTTATGCTGGCGGAGCTTTATTCAGCAATGGCTACTCTCAGAATCGGCTTTGAGCTTCTCAAGGACGAAGATGTAGCAATTGATGAGCTATACGGCCACGGTGGCTTTTATATCTATCCCGGTGTAGGTCAGCAGATTACTGCGGCAGCACTTGACTGTGACGTTTCAGTTATGAAAACGGCAGGCGAAGGCGGTCCCTACGGAATGGCACTTCTTGCTCTTTACTCAGTTAATTCTGAGGGCAGAAGCCTTGAGGATTTCCTTAAGGAAAAGGCTTTCAGTAACGCAGAATGCTCAACAGTAAAGCCGGATGAAAAAAGAAAATGCGGTTTCAAAACCTTCCTTGAAAGATACAAAAAGGGTCTTTCAGTTGAAGCTGAAGCTGTTAAATCAATAAACTAAAGGAGAAAAGAAATGAAAAAGATAATTTCAGTACTTCTTGCTTTGACAATGATTTTCTCAATGTCAGCTATGATGTCCTTTGCAGCAGATGACGCTGTTACAGTTATTTTTGCGACGGATACTCATTACGATTATGACATGATTTCAAAGCTTACAGACAAACCCACACTTCAGGTTGACGAAAAAACAGGTGACTATGATATAGACACCGCTTTCATCACTCAGGAGGACACCTATTCACACATCAGTGCATCAGGCCAGATGCTCTATGAATCAGGAGCGATTCTTGACGAGTTCCTCAGACAGGCTAAGGAAAACTCAAAATGCAAAATCGTTGTTCTTTCAGGTGACCTTACAGAAAACGGTTCGCAGACTGCTTCTGAAGCAATGGCTTCAAAGCTGAGAGAGTTTGAAAATTTAACCGGTAAATCAGTTTATGTAATTCCCGGTAACCGTGATGTTCAGACCCTTTCAAAGGCTCAGTTCAAGGAAGTTTACGGTGCATTCGGCTACGCAGAAGCTCTCAATAAGGACAGTGCATCTGCTTCATATACAGCTGACATTGGCGGTGATTACAGACTTCTTATGATTGACTCTACAGGTGAAAAAAAGAGTGGTCATGAACTCAGTGAAGAGCGTGTAAACTGGATAAAGGCTCAGTGCGAGCAGGCAAAGAATGACAGAAAGCACCTTATCGCTGTTATGCACCACAACCTTCTTCAGCACTTCGCATTCGACTTCATTCACGAGGGCTCAATTATTGACGACAGCTACGGTCTTAAGGAGCTTTTCTGTGAATATGACGTAAAGTATACCTTCTCAGGCCACACTCACGCTCAGGATATTATGCAGTATGAGGGCAAGAACGGCAACATCATATACGAGGTTGTTTCAGGGGCTCTCAATGCGTACCCCGTTTCATACAGAGTTGTAGATTTCGGCAGTTCAGCTGTTAAATTCTCAACAAAGTCAATTACAAGCGTTGATACATCAGAATTTGCTGAAATGGGTATCAGCGAAGAAGCTATAACACACGCAAACTCTGACTTTAAGGGCTATGCACATACAGGCTACAGAGTTGGTATCAAAGAGCTGTTCAGCAAAACACTCTGTACAGCTACACTTAAAAAGTACCTTGACATTAACTACGAAAGCAACCAGGAAGTTGCCCGTATTATCGACAAGGTAGGTGCAAAGCTTGAAGAAATTCTTCATATGCCACTTTACGATAAGGATAAGGATAAAATCAGCGTAAATGTTCAGGCTACTGATCCGATTACAGGAGAGCTTATGTACGATGAAACAGGTGCTCCGGTAATGGTTGCAAGATATTCCGTTCAGGAAATCACTGAAAGCTACGGCGGTATTCTTCCCCCCACACACTATAAGAACCTTCTTGACGTAATGGTGCTTCTTTATGAAACTCACGTTGCCGGCGGCAAAGGACTTACACTTAACAGTGATGAATACTTCATTGTAACTCACGGTCTTGCAGCAGCTCTCAACTATTGCCTTTATTCAATTTCTGAGGGTGAGTACGGTATTCTTATAAAATTTGTTGCAAACAAGTTTGAACCCACCCTTCTTGGTAAGCTTCCCGCAAGTTTGTATGCTTATATGGCAGGCGGCAAGCAGGGCTTTGAGCAGAACATTATATTTATGACATACCTTGTTTCTCCTTTTGTTAAGAGCATGGTAACAGACTCTATTCCTTCAGACAGAGATGTAAGTCTTGGCGCATATAAGAAATATGCTGAGCCGGTTAATCCTGAGGAAAAGCCCACAAACCCGCCGGTTGAAGAACCTAAGCAAGAGGATAATTCATTCAGAGCAAAGCTTGTTGCTTTCTTCGATGATTTTGCAGATTTCTTCAGAATGATTTTCAAGATTCTTACATTCCAGGATATATTCTGATAATACAAAGCAGATTGTTTTTGCCGGCACCTTATTGGGTGTCGGCGTTTTGTTTTTTTTGTTTGCCGTACGTTTATATATTGACATGAAGTTTACTATTGTTTATAATAATGAGAGGAAGAAAACAACTTTATGGAGAATATAATATGACAGAAAAAGAAGTTAATGCAGAAAAGGTTCTGACCCTTGCGTTGGACCTTGGAAAAAGCATGGTCAAGTGTTCTGCTGAAATCAACCGTGTTGAAGAAACAGTCATAAGAATCTGCTATGCCTACGGGATAAAAAAGGCGCAGGTCTTTTCGATTATATCAATGATTACAGCTACCATACTTGAAGAAAACGGCAAACCACATACTCAGACAAGAAGAATATACAACTATTCCACAAACTTCGGCAGACTCGAAAAGCTCAACTCCCTGTCGAGAAAAATCTGTGAAGAAACTCCCGATATTGACGAGGCAAGAAAAGAGCTTGAGGCAATTTGCAACGAGGAAAAGGATTTCAGCGTAAAGGCTTGCATAGGCCACATTGTTGCTGCGTCGGCTTTTACAATTTTCTTTCGCGGAACAGCTCTTGATGCCCTTGCGGCAGCACCGATTGCTCTGATAATATATCTTCTCAGCACATATATCAAAGCAAGGGGAATGAGTAAGCTTTTCTTTACGGCACTGACGTCAGCTATTGCAGGAAGTCTTGCGCTTATTTTTGTTCATTTCGGTTTCGGCAAAAACGCAGGCACAATTATGATAGGCGACATTATGCTTATCATTCCCGGGCTTATGCTTATCAACTCGGTACGAGAAATGCTGTGCGGTGACGTTATGTCGGGCCTTTTAAGACTGCTTGAATCGATTATTATTGCAATGTCTATAGCCTGCGGCTTTGCAATACCCCTGTTGTTGTCAGGTCTTTATTGATAAGGGGGTAGAATAATGGATTATTTAGAAGCGCTTAAAATTATTCTTTCAGGTACAATCGGTACGGTGGGTTTTTCACTGCTGTTCAAGGCTAATCCTAAAAGAACGCTTTTCAATGCTCTTGGCGGAACAATAACCTGCATAGTTTACGTAGTGTGCTGTGAAGTTTTTGACCACGAATTTATGCAGAATTTCTTCCCTGCACTTGCAGCAACGGCTTATGCTGAAATTATGGCAAGAGTAGTCAAAGCGCCTGCAACGCCCATTCTTGCCTGCTCAATTATTTCACTTGTTCCGGGCGGAAAGCTGTATTACACAACTTACTACTTTGTTGTGGGACAGATGAGCCTTTTTGAGTACACGCTTACACAGACGCTGAGAATTGCAGCAGGTCTTGCTGTAGGAATTATTGTGGTATCGGTTATTGTAAACGAAATAAATTCACATAAATTCAAAGCAGTTTTAGATGTAGATTAACCCTGTATTTAGAGGGAAAATACAAAGATCAGAGCAGAATATTCTGGCTTTAAAGGAGAGAAAATATATGAATATCAAAGCAACATTTGTAAAGGTTTTTAACGCACTTTCACAGTCGGAAAACTCAGGTACAGTAAAAGACGCAACAGTAACACAGGGCATGCCCGAGCTTATCAGAAAAGCAGGAGCAGAGGGCGCAGTTCTTCTCAAGAACGATGGCACACTGCCCTTTGCAAAGGACAGCACCGTTTCCCTTTTCGGCAGAGTGCAGAACGATTGGTTCTACACAGGCTACGGCTCAGGCGGTGACGTTGTAAAGCCTTACGCAGTGAATCTTATTGAAGGTATGAGAAACTGCGAAAGCCTGAAGCTTAACGAAAGCCTTGCAGCAGCTTATGAAAAATGGTGCAAGGATAATCCCGTTGACCACGGTGTATGGGGACACTGGCCAAGATTCTATCCTGAAATGCCGGCTGATGAAGCCCTTGTAAAAGCTGCTTCAGAAAACTCAGACTGTGCAGTTGTTGTAATCGGACGTTCATCAGGTGAGGACAGAGAAAACGTTCTCGAAAAGGGTAGCTATTATATGACTGACGATGAGCTGAGCCTTATTACAAAGGTAACTGACAGCTTCAAGAAAACCGTTATTATTTTCAATATCGGCTGTATGATGGACTTTTCCTGGATGGAAAGCTATGGCGACAAAATCAGCGCTGCTATGATTGTATGGCAGGGCGGTATGGAAAGCGGCAATTCTGTCTGTGACCTTCTTTCAGGTAAGGCTACACCCTCAGGTAAGCTTGCGGCAACCGCAGTTAAAAAGTATGAATACTATCCTTGTGCCGACAATTTCGGTGCAAAGGAATACAACAACTACGTTGAGGATATTTATGTAGGCTACAGATATTTTGAAACCTTCAGACCCGACGAGGTGCTTTATCCTTTTGGCCACGGTCTTTCATATACAAAGTTTGAAAAGAGCTTTGTTTCAGCTAAGGGTACCGACGACGGCTTTACTTTCAGATATAAGGTTAAGAATGTCGGTGAATTTGACGGTGCTCTCGCAATTCAGGTTTACGTTGAAAAGCCCTGCGGTGTTCTTGGTAATCCCTACCGTGAGCTTGCAGGCTTCAGCAAGACAAAAATTCTCTCTGTGGGCGAAGAAGAGGAGCTTACAATCGACGTTCCTATGAGAAGTCTTGCTTCCTACGATGAAAGCGGAAAGACAGGCTTTAAATCTGCTTATGTAATTGAAAAGGGTACATACGGCTTTGCAGTAGGTGAAGATGTTCGCTCAGCAGAAACCGTTTACACATACGAAAACGCTGAAAACACTCTTTTTGAGCAGCTTTCTCAGGTTGCAGCACCGAAGTTTGCTTTCAGCAAAATCAAGGCTGAAAAAGGAGAAAATGGCTACGAAATCAAATCAGAAGCGGTTTTCACTTCAAGAACAGACCTTAAAAAGATTATTACCGATAACCT
>JBGVGM010000132.1:0-7703 GCA_045121655.1 Acutalibacteraceae bacterium
TATACAAGAATCTTATCGGTTCGTATCTGCACGGACCGTTGCTGCCGAAGAACCCTGAATTGTGCGATTTTATTTTAAGTAATGCGCTAAAACGCAGGTATAGCAATTTCAAAGAACTTGTACCATTGGATGACTCTATGGAACATAAAGCAAATGAATATATAGTAAACAGATATTTAAAGAAACGAGGTAATGAGCAATGGAGAAAAGAGAACAGTTGTATGAAGGAAAAGCTAAAAAGGTTTATGCAACGGACAATCCGGAACTTTTGATTGTGTCATATAAGGACGACGCAACAGCTTTTAACGGCTTGAAAAAAGGAACTATTTCAGGTAAAGGTGTTATTAACAATCAAATGAGCAATATGCTTATGCAAAAACTTGAAGAAAGCGGTGTGCCCACTCACTTTGTAGAAGAACTTTCGGAGCGTGAAACCGTTGTAAAAAGAGTTTCAATTGTTCCTTTGGAGGTGATTGTAAGAAATATTGCTGCCGGCTCATTTTCAAAACGATACGGAGTTCCTGAAGGTAAGATTTTTGAAAAGCCTACGGTTGAATTCTCATATAAAAACGATGACCTCGGCGATCCGCTTATTAACGACTATCACGCTATGGCAATTGATGTTGCAACAGAAACGGAAATTGAAACAATAAAAGAGTATGCACTCAAAGTCAATGAATTTCTGAAATCATTCTGGTCAGAATGCGGTGTAACCTTGGTTGATTTCAAGCTTGAGTTTGGAAAAACATCAGATGGCACAATAATTCTTGCGGATGAAATCAGTCCCGATACCTGCAGGCTTTGGGATAGTAAAACCGGCGAAAAGCTTGATAAGGACAGATTCAGAAGAGACCTCGGCGGTGTTGAGGATGCATATACTGAAGTTATGAGAAGGGCTATGGAACATAAGTAAACGGAGGGATTTATATGGCAAACTGCGCAATTGTAGGTATAAACTGGGGCGATGAAGGTAAAGGCAGAATGGTTGATTTACTCACGGAAGATTATGATGTTGTAGTACGCTTTCAAGGCGGCGGCAATGCAGGACATACTGTAATCAATGAGTTAGGAAAATTTGCACTGCATCTTTTACCTTCCGGTATTTTTAGAAAAGGTGTTGTAAATATACTCGGCAATGGGGTTGCTCTTGATCCTCAAAATTTATGGACAGAAATGCAGGATGTTGAGAGTAAGGGTGTCAAACTCACTCCTGAAAATTTAAAAATCAGTGACCGTGCTTCGTTACTTCTTCCGTGGCATCGGGATTTGGATGAGCTTGAGGAAATGAGACTTGCAGATAAAAAATACGGCTCTACAAAGCAAGGTATAGCGCCATTTTATTCCGATAAATATCAAAAGAAAACAATTCTTGCCGGAGAACTCTTTTATCCCGAAGAATTGAAAGCACATCTTAAAGATTTGCTGGAATGGAAAAACCTTACTTTAACCAAGGTTTACGGAGCAAAGCCATACACGATGGAAATGCTTGATGAATGGATTTTTAGTTACTGCGAAAAGATTAAACCTTTTGTTTGTGATACAGGAGCGTTTCTTCGCGAGGCTCAAAAAGCCGGTAAAAGTATTCTGTTTGAAGCTCAGCTCGGTTCACTTCGTGATTTGGATTACGGTATTCATCCGTACACAACATCATCTAACACAACGGCAGCTTATGCACCTATCGGTTCAGGTCTCCCATCCGCTAAACTAAATAGTGTGGTAGGCGTAGTAAAAGCGTATTCGACCTGTGTCGGTGAAGGTCCGTTTGTTTGTGAAATGTTTGGAGAAGATGCCGACAAGCTGAGAGAAGCAGGTTTTGAATACGGAGCAAAAACCGGCAGACCTCGCAGAGTCGGCCCTATAGATATTGTTGCAACAAGATACGGTGTTGAGGTTCAGGCAGCAACGGAAATCGCGCTTACAAAGCTTGATGTATTAAGCTATATGGATAAAATTCCGGTATGTACTCAGTATATTTTAGACGGAGAAAAGACTGACGAATTTCCGTTTCCGTCAGCGTTAAAGAAAGCGGAGCCTCAAATTGAATATTTTGAAGGATGGAAATGTGATATTTCCAAAATTCGTACATGGAACGATTTGCCAAAGGCGGCAAAAGACTATGTAATTTATATTGAGAAAGCTATCGGATGCCCGATTAAATATGTTTCGGTAGGTCCGGAAAGGGATAGCATAATAATCAGATGATATCGCAAAGGGGTGATATTTGTGTCATACAAAATAGTAAAAAAAGCAGATTTGAATTCACAAATATATTTAATGGAGATTGAAGCCCCGTTGGTTGCAAGGAAAGCTGCGCCGGGGCAATTTGTGATTTTAAGAATAGATGAAAAAGGCGAACGTGTTCCTTTCACAATAGCCGATTTCGACAAAGAAAAAGGGACTGTTACAGTAATTATTCAGGCGGTTGGTAAAACTACAAGGGATTTGTCAAAATTAAATGAAGGAGATACTATTCTTGACTTTGCCGGACCTTTGGGTATACCGACACCGCTTGAGGGATTAAAGAAGGTTGCAGTTATAGGCGGAGGTCTTGGTACTGCAATTGCGTATCCGCAAGCTAAAAAACTCAAGGAATTGGGTGCAGAGGTTACAGCAATATCAGGCTTCAGGAGTAAAGAATACATAATTCTTGAAGATGAAATGAACGCAGTGTCCGATAAGCTCATAATCACAACTGATGACGGTTCTAATGGTTTACAGGGCTTTGTAACCGACAGACTTCGTGAGGAGCTTGAATCAGGAGAAAAATATGATGAAGTAATTGCCATTGGTCCGTTGGTAATGATGAGAGCTGTTTGTAATCTTACAAAGGAGTATGACATACCTACCACAGTTTCAATGAATCCTGTAATGATTGACGGAACAGGAATGTGTGGAGGATGCAGAGTTATCGTTGGTGGTGAAACCAAGTTTGCCTGTGTTGATGGTCCTGATTTTGACGGACACAAAATTGATTGGGATGCGGCTATAAAACGTCAACAGATGTTTAAAGCTTATGAAAAACGCTCCTGTGAGGAAGGAAAATGCAGATTAACCGGAAAGGAGCATAACAATGCCTAATATGTCAAATGTAAAAAATCCAATGCCCGAGCAGGCAGCGGATGTAAGAAATAAAAACTTTTTAGAGGTAACAACAGGATATACATCCAATATGGCAATTGATGAGGCACAAAGATGTCTTAACTGTAAACATAAGCCATGTATGCAGGGGTGTCCTGTGGCTGTAAAAATCCCCGAATTTATCAAGCTTGTCGCAAACGGAGAATTTGAAGCTGCCTACAAAAAAATTACTGAAACAAATGCTTTGCCGGCTGTCTGCGGAAGAGTTTGTCCCCAAGAAAAACAGTGTGAAGCAAAATGTGTAAGAGGTATCAAGGGCGAACCTGTTGCAATCGGCAGATTAGAGCGATTTGTTGCAGACTACCATATGGCAAATTGCGAAGATAAACCTGTTCAAGCAGAGAAAAACGGTAAAAAGGTTGCCGTAGTCGGTTCCGGACCTTCGGGACTTACATGTGCGGGTGACCTTGTAAAGCTCGGATATGAAGTGACAATTTATGAAGCTTTTCACACGGCAGGCGGTGTTTTGATGTATGGCATTCCTGAGTTCAGATTGCCAAAGGAAATTGTACAGAAAGAAATTGACAAGCTGAAAAAGTCAGGCGTAAAAATAGAAACTAACACGATTATAGGTAAAACACTTTTGGTTGATGAGCTTTTTGAGGATATGGAATTTGATGCAGTATATATTGCATCCGGTGCCGGACTTCCGTCTTTTCTTGGTATTCCCGGAGAGAGCTTAAACGGAATTTATTCTGCAAATGAATTTTTGACAAGAATAAATCTTATGAAGGGATATAAATTCCCCGAATATGATACCCCTGTTTACATCGGTAAAAATGTAGCTGTGTTCGGCGGAGGAAATGTTGCTATGGATGCAGCAAGATGTGCAAAAAGACTTGGAGCAGAAAATGTATATATCATATACAGACGCGGCAAAGAAGAGCTTCCTGCACGTGCCGAAGAAGTAATGCACGCAGAGGAAGAAGGTATAGGATTCAGGCTCCTGCAAAACCCGACAAAATTCATCGGAGATGAAAACGGTTGGCTTACAGGAGTTGAAGTCATAGATATGAAGCTCGGCGAACCGGATAGCAGCGGCAGAAGACGACCAGAGGCTGTACTCGGTTCTGAACATATCATCCCGATAGATACGGCTGTTATTTCTATCGGACAATCACCTAATCCGCTTATAAAAAAGACAACCAAAGGCCTTGAGACAAATAACCGTGGTTGTATTGTAGCAGATGAAAACGGTGCAACTTCAAAGCCTTTTGTATATGCCGGCGGCGATGTAGTAACAGGAGCTGCAACCGTTATACTTGCGATGGGTGCAGGAAAAACTGCAGCGGCGGCAATACACAAAGAATTAGAGATAAAAGGAGAGTAATTATTATGACAAGTAAATATGAATCCCCCTTATCATCAAGATATGCCTCAGAATATATGTTAAAGCTATTTTCATCCGATGTACGCTACCAGACATGGCGTAAGCTATGGGTGGCACTTGCAAGAGCAGAAATGAATCTTGGACTTCCAATAACAGATGAGCAGGTTGCTCAAATGGAAGAACATACAGAAGATATTGATTTTGATTTGGTTGCCAAAAGAGAAAAAGAAGTAAGACACGATGTTATGGCACATATCTATGCTTTCGGAAAAGCCGCACCTCTTGCTGAAGGAATTATCCATTTAGGTGCAACAAGCTGCTATGTAACCGATAATGCAGACCTTGTAATTTACCGAGACGCACTTTTATATATTAAAAATGAACTTTTAAAGGTTATTGCAAACCTTGCAGATTTTGCTGATAAGTACAAAGCACTGCCGACACTTGGTTACACACACTATCAACCGGCACAGCTTGTAACTGTCGGCAAAAGAGCAACACTTTGGATGCAGGATTTTATTTCTGACCTTGATGAAATTGAATTTGCTATAGATAATATCAAATTTTTAGGCTGCCGCGGAACAACCGGAACAGAGGCAAGCTTTGTAGATTTGTTTGATGGTGATGCATCCAAAATTGATGAAATGAACAGACAGATTGCCGCTGAATTTGGATTTAGTGAATGTTTTGATGTATGCGGACAGACATATCCCCGTAAGGTTGACTCAAGAATATTAAATGCACTTTCAAGCATCGCACAAAGCTGCTGGAGAATGGCAAATGATATAAGACTTCTTCAGCATGACAGACAGCTTGAAGAGCCTTTTGAAAAAAATCAGGTTGGCTCTTCTGCAATGGCATATAAGCGCAATCCAATGAGAAGTGAAAGAATTTGCTCACTTGCAAGATATTTGATTGCAGATGCACAAAATGCACCTATGACAGCCTCGACTCAGTGGCTTGAGCGAACACTTGACGATTCGGCAAACAGACGAATTTCAATGCCGGAAGGCTTCCTTTGTGCAGATGCAATACTTCGTCTCGCTCAGAATGTTACAGACGGACTTTTAGTAAACGAAAAAATAGTTGAAAAAACAGTGAAAGAATATCTGCCGTTTATTGCGACTGAAAATCTTATGATGGAAGCAGTAAAAAAAGGCGGAGACAGACAAAAGCTTCATGAAATAATCCGTAAATGCTCAATGGAGGCTACAGCGAAAATGAAAAACGGAGAAGAATGTGATTTGCTTTCTCGTCTGGCTCAGGAAAAAGAGTTCGGTTTAACTGAAACTGAAATGAATGAACTTTTAACGCCGAGCTTGTATATAGGCAGATGTTCTGAGCAGGTTGAAGCTTTTATTGATAAAATAAAACCTTTGATTGCAGATGTGCCAAGAGAAACAGCAGAAATAAATCTTTAATATACGGAGGTGAGTGCAGTGGAAAAAATACTTGTATTGGATTTTGGCGGTCAATATAATCAACTAATTGCAAGGCGAGTCAGAGAGCATAATGTTTATGCACAAATCAAGCCATATAATAAAATTTCTGTTGATGAAATCAAGGATGCAGGATATAAAGGCATTATTTTTACAGGCGGACCAAACAGTGTGTATGATGACTCGTCACCGCATTATGATGCTGAAATTTTGAATATTGGCATTCCTGTTTTAGGGATTTGCTACGGAGATCAGCTTATGGCATTTATGGCAAACGGAAAGGTTGCGAGTGCCGAAAATAGCAGTGAGTATGGAAAAACCACTGTGCAGACCTTTGATAGTGTATTGTTTAAAGATATCCCTGATGAATCTGTTTGCTGGATGAGCCATACAGACTTTATTACTGAAGCTCCAAATGGATTTAAAGTAATTGCGAAAACTTCAAAATGTCCTGTTGCGGCAATGTGTGATGAAGAAAGAAATCTGTATGGAGTACAGTTTCATCCCGAAGTTACACATACTGTTTACGGCAAAAAAATGCTAAAAAATTTCCTCTTTGAAATCTGTAAATGCTCAGGCGACTGGAAAATGGAAAATTTCGTAGAAAATTCTATTGAAAAATATAAGACTGAACTTGCAGGGAAAAAAGTGCTTCTGGCACTATCCGGCGGTGTTGATTCCTCTGTTGCGGCAGTTCTTTTGCACAAGGCAATCGGTCAGAATTTAATCTGTGTATTTGTTGATCACGGACTTTTAAGAAAAGATGAAGGCGATTTTGTTGAAAAAACCTTCCGTGGTCAGTTTGGTATGAATATGATAAGAGTTAATGCACAAGACAGATTTTTAAGCAAGCTTTCAGGAGTTTGTGAACCTGAGCAAAAGCGAAAAATCATTGGAGAAGAATTTATAAGAGTCTTTGAAGATGAAGCTAAAAAAATCGGAAAAGTAGATGTCTTGGTTCAGGGAACCATTTATCCCGATGTTATTGAAAGTGGCAAGGGTGATTCTGCTGTGATAAAGAGCCATCATAATGTAGGCGGAATTCCGGATGTAATCTCTTTTGAGGAAATTGTAGAGCCACTTCGAGATTTATTTAAGGATGAAGTCCGCAATGCAGGAACGCAGCTCGGTATCCCATATGAACTTGTGTGGAGACAGCCGTTCCCGGGTCCGGGATTAGCGGTAAGAGTAATCGGTGAAATCACAAAAGATAAACTTGATATTTTGCGAGAAGCAGATGCAATTTTCAGAGAAGAGATTTCAAATGCACGCCTTGAAAAAGAGACAAATCAGTATTTCGCAGTGCTTACGGATTTAAGAAGTGTCGGTGTTATGGGAGATGCCAGAACCTATGGATATACGGTTGCACTCAGAGCGGTTACTACAGATGATTTTATGACGGCAGAATGGACACATCTTCCGTATGAGGTTTTAGAAAAAGCATCAAGCAGAATTACAAACGAGGTAAGCGGAATTACAAGAGTTGTTTATGATATAACTTCTAAACCGCCGGCAACGGTGGAGTGGGAATAAAGGAGAATAAAATCGCTCATCTTGCACTTTTTTTGCTTAATTATGTACACAAAGTACACGGCGTTCGCAAAAAGCATAATCTGAACAATTATATGCCCAATAGAAAGTGAGGAATGATTCAAATGACAAAATATATATTTGTAACCGGAGGTGTTGTTTCGGGGCTTGGTAAAGGTATTACCGCTGCATCGCTGGGAAGACTTTTGAAAGCAAGAGGACTCAAGGTTGCGGCACAGAAGCTTGATCCGTATATAAATGTTGAT
>JBGVGM010000133.1:0-2961 GCA_045121655.1 Acutalibacteraceae bacterium
CAATGTCTGACTTATACTCGCTTTCGTCTGCTTCTTTACCGAGCTTGTGAGCAAAAATTGAAAGAATCTTGCCGAAACGGATAACCTGAGCAGTTGTAATAACGGGTGCAGCCTTGTCACGGAGCTCGTCTTTCTTCATAGCCATCTGTGCAGGGTAGTCGTCCATGCCGCTTGATGAATAGAAATAATCGTAAGTGGTGAGAAGTCCGCTTTTGAATTTAGCTGTTGTGGAGTTTTTGATTTTACCTGCAAGGAAAAGATAGTAAAGTCTTGCTCTGGGGTAAAGCTTAAGAAGCTCCTCTTTGTCGTTTCTCTTCTGCATCATTTCAAAAAGCTGATAAATCTGTACGGGGACAGGTGAGCCATGATGGAGAAAAGCGTAGTCAGGGTTGTCTTCGTGGCTTAAGTAGGTATCAATAATGTAGTCGGCAAACTTCGGTGCAATTTCGTTCATACCAAGGCCGATAAAGCCCGAATCCCAGGTGTAAAGGCAATCCCAGCGTTTACCGGGAGTGTGGTGGATTATGTAGTCACCGTGCTTATAAATGGGATAAACCACATTGGTCATAACTGTAGCTGCGAGAATCTGATTGCTGAGCTTGTACTTTTCACCCTCGGAGTTTACCTTGAAGTCAATAGCTGTTTCTTTTGCTTTTTGGTAAAGCTTTTCGTATTCATTTTCCGTAAGGTAGTCAGTTTCACCAATTGAAATTACCGCATACTGTACCTTGCTTTCACCTGAGGGAATGAAAATGGTGTGACTTATTGCGTTATGGAAAAAGCCATTGTCGCTGTGCTTTCTGTTGAAGGCTCCGGTAAAGCTTTCCGTAACATCGTCAAAGGTTTCGTCTGCGTTGGAAAGTCTTGCTGTCATACAGTCCTCAAGAGCACCGGTGTTAATTTCACGGAAACGTGTATTGTTGTCAAACACTCGAAGCACATAGGTATCCTTGATGTTTTCGTATCTGAGGGTAGTTTTGTAGCCGTTAAGCTCTTTTTCATTGGTGTATTCGGGAACGAAATTAACCGGCTCATCTTTAACTGCGATTTCTTCTTTGTCTGAGCATTCACAGATACAGAAAAAGTCGAATTCAGCAGCACCTGTGCCTTTTGCAGTAAGCTTCAGCTTGAGCTCACCCTTCTGAAGTTTTCCCAGGGAAAGATAAGCAATAGAAAGCTCATCAGCAGGGGATAGAACAAGTGTACCGAATGAATTAACTTCAAATTCAGCGGTGTTTTTACTGTTGATGTAGTGAACACCAACCTGCTTGCCCTGCTCATAGAAGATGTCGCTTGTGCGGTATCTTACAGCAAGGACTGCGTTTTCGTAATCCTCGTTTATGTTTATAGTGTAGGAAACCGTGTCGCCTTTTTCAGCACCGAAGGGCTTGATTACACGGTGAGGCATATGCCACTTTTCAGCACGGTCTCCGAGTCCTTTTTCAGAAATGAAGTGCTTATCAATAAATTCACCTTTTTTTCTGCCGTCTGCATTCTGTTCGTCCCAGGGGCGTGTGGTGTTATATGTATACGTATCATAATCGGTTGCATCTTTGTACGAATATTTTTTCGGAAGAGTAAGAGATGCGTAAGAATCAAGAGGATACTCAATTGAAGAAAAATAATTGACAACAAAATTTTTGATAAGCTCAGAATTATTGACAAGCTGAGTTCTTACAAGTATACTTTTATCAGTTATTCTTGTGTATGACACATCAGCGTAGATTTTATCCTTCCATTCAAGGTCATATCTGAAGGAATAAAAGCTGTAATCCTCGCTTGAAAGCCATGGGTGGTAGCTTGACGGAAGAGTAACATTAGGTACTCTTATATCAAAAGCCGAAACAGCGGGCGCAACCGAAAGGTCGAACCTGATTCCCGAATGCTTTTCACTTTCTGCAACAGCGGAAATACCGGCGTATTTTTTGGAATATGGTCCCCAAACGGGGAGACAGTCCTTTGAACCGAACATTTTAATCACCTCGGAAAATATACAATATAATGTTTATACATTGAAAATTATACAATATATATAGACACATTGTCAACGAGGGATGAAAATTATTATCCCAAAAAAAGGCAGTATCTGTGAAAACACAGTGAAAAAGCTATGTTTAAATGTAAACAAAATGTGAACAGTTGTAAATCGCTGTAAAAAAAGCAAAAAAACACAAAGTTTTATTGAAAAAAGACTTGCTTTTTGGTTTCTGGGGTGCTATAATCTTACCATAAATTAATACGGAATTTTTTCGGAGGTCATATTTATGAAAAAAATATTATCAGTTCTTCTCGCAACACTTATGCTCTTCTCAGTTCTCGGCGTAAGTGCATCAGCATCAGTTTATGAAAACTACTACGATCAGGGTATCGTTGACAGAAACACACAGGTTGTTCTTGCTTTTGACCTTAACGGCGGTTCACTTAAGACAGGCGCTTATGTTTATGACACAACAATCAGCAAATTTGTTTACAAAGACGGTGAAGATATCACAGGTAAGTACATAATGCTCCCCAGAACTCCCGACACACAGCTTGTTGGTCAGTTCGTTAAGCTTCCCGTACTCAATGCTCCCGACGGTTGGCAGTTCAACGGCTGGTATTGCTACCTTGACGGTAACTCATATGCAGCTAACAGCGACTTCAAGATTCCCGCAGGTGCAGCAGGTGAAGTAGTTGAATTCTACGCAGCATACAGCCCTGCAGATGTTGAAGAAGACACATTCGCAACAGTTCTCGGCATCCTTATCAAGGTATTCGGCGCTATCGCTGGTATTATCCTTTACAACGGTGACACAGAACAGGGTATTGCTCTCTTCGATAAGATTCTTGGCGCTCTTGATTTCTAATTAATTTAGCAAACTTAAAACCACTGCTTTTGCAGTGGTTTTTTTGCGATTAACGGACTTGCTCCGTTTACTTTTTCTTTTCTATGTGTTATTATATTAAGTAAAGTATTTAAAA
>JBGVGM010000134.1:0-3530 GCA_045121655.1 Acutalibacteraceae bacterium
GGAGAAGCTGTCGGCGTGAGCACCGATTTTTGAAGCCTTTTCCGTTTCGCTACGCTCCACTCCAAAGGCTTCAAAAATCATTATACTATACTTTGACTTTATTTTTTACAGAAAATGGGTCACATCTATTTACAACGCAGATTTGCACTCTTTTTTATTATATAAATGAAAACTGTTTGTTTATGCATCCAAAGGCAATGCATCTTATTTTCTTCATAACTTTCAAATTTTTTATGCTCCTATTCTATTTGAAACGGTTTTGTAATATACATTTTGTGTAGTGATTTTTGCAAACAGGAGATGTACATTATGGCACTTGAAATTAAGAAAAACACTCTTTCCGTCAGAACCTCCGACTCAAAATCTTGCGCTAAGCAGAGCATTGATACACAGATAAATCTGCCCGATTATTGCAGTGATATAAAGCGTATTCTTAAATGCTGCGTTGAGCCGGGAATAAGCAGTGTTTCTGTGAAGGGTGAAAAAATCGGCGCTGTCGGCGGTGTGGTTATCAGACTCATTTATATCAATGACGATGATAATATCGACTGCTGTGAAACGCAGCTTGACCTGGATGTGAGTTGTGAAAGGGGAAACCTGCCTGAAAATCCGGTTATACTTGCCTTTCCAAAGACGGATTACGTTAACTGCCGTGCTATGAGCCAAAGAAGAGTTTCCGTAAACGGTAGTGTTGCAGTGAATTTTACTGTACTTTCAGAGAGTAAAAGAGAGTTCGTGACTCACTGCGACAATATGGGAATACAGCTTAAGAAAGATTCCTTCAAAGCGAGAAACTGCGTGTGTCAGGGCTCAAAAAGCTTTGATATGAGCGAAACGGTTTCCCTTGAAGGTGACAGCCCTGATATAGGAAAAATACTCTTTTCTGATGCATATTGCATCGTTGAAAGCAAGAAAACCGTAACAGGCAAAATGCTTATAAAGGGCGATCTTGTGTGCTTAATCGTCTATTGCCCCGAAAAGGGCGACAGCAAGGTTTTTACACTGCGTCACACTATGCCCATAAGTCAGATTATTGACCTTGCAGGGGTTGAGGAAAAAAGCAATTGCATCTTAAAGCTTGACGTAAACCGCTTCATGGTAAACGCCAAGGCGGATTCCTCGGGGAAAAAACGCCTTGTTGAAATTGCAGCTAAGGTGACGGCTGTTTCTCTTTGCAGTGAAATAAAAGAACAAATCGGCGCTGTGGATTGCTACAGTACCGATTACGAAATAAATTTTGACAGCGAAAGTATTGACTTTTCAGTGCCCGTTCAGGAAATAAAAGAAAACCGTACGGTCAATAAAACCTATGAAATACAGGGCGGTATGAAGGAAGTCTGCCATATAAGGGCGGAGGATACTGATACCAAAATTCAGTTTGAAAACGATAAGGCAAAAATAACCTTGAGCTCGCTTTTATGTATTATCTATCTTAATGAAAAAGGCATACCGTCTTACCTTGAAAAGAGCTTTGACCTTGAGCTTGTGCAGAATCTGCCTTCTGAAAAGGGCAGACTCAGCGGAGATGTGTACGGTATGATAAAAAATCTTTCCTGGAGCGTTACGGGTAAGAATAACCTTAGCGTGTCTGCCGATGTTTCTGTTGAGGGTGAAATCTGCCGCAAATTCAGCAAAAAGCTTTGCGTTGACATAACTGTTGACGAAGCTGCAACAAAAAAGAAAGACGACTGTGCAGTTATTCTCTATTACCCTCAGAAAGGGGAGGAGCTGTGGAGTATTGCCAAGAGATACAACACAACAATCAAGCTTCTGGAAGAGGAAAATGACCTTAAAAACAAAGAGACAGATGACGGTATGATGCTTATAGTACCCACTGTTTAATATGAAAAATAACCGCTGTCAGTTCAGCGGTTATTTAAATACATAAAGATAAAAAAGGCAGAAAGCTGTAAAAACATCATAACGGGCAGACCAACCATAAACTTTTTATGCAGGGTTTTGTGCCTTATGAGTCTCATTGTCAGATATTCTGCAGGTGAACCGCCGAAAAGTGCAAGAAGCAAAAGTGCTTTTTCAGAGACTCTTGTCATACTGCGTTTTGCGAAAATCTTGTCGAGGCAGGTTACTGCTGCAGTAATTACGGAAACTATACCAAAATACACGAGCAGAATTGATAAATAATCTGTCATTTGCCGTTTATCAGTACGGTAAGGTCGTTTTCAGTGATGAAAACCGTTGTGCCGCTGCTTTTTTCCTTCATATAGTTTTTTGAAACGGTGAACACGCAGGCACACTGAGGGCAGACTGCAACGTGTACGTCCTTGTCTCTCTGAGTAATTTTGGTTACAACAGAGGTGTCGGTGGTGGTGAAAAGTCGCATATTTACGGCTTTTTTACAGTTAGGACACACAATGCCCTCTGATTCGCCCATATCCTTTGTAAAACCTTTATTTATTGTTGAAACAGCCATAGTCTGTTAATTCTCCTTTCAAAGGAATGATATATTATATATTGTAGTTAGTTTTAGTCTCAATGTCAAGGGTGGTTCGTTAATGAAAAGAATATTTCTTCTTGCTTTTTGTCTGATTTTTCTCTTTTGCGGCTGTACACCGAATAAAGCTGAGGAAGAAACCACAAAAAGCGAATCTTCTTACACTGAAGAAAAAGACGAACAGTTTTCGGGCGTTTGGCTTACATATACGGAGCTTTCGGTAAAGGGTAAAAATTACACCGAAAAAAGCTACACCGATTATATAGGGAGCCTTTTCGATACCTTTCTGGAAAAGAAAATCACCGATGTTTTTGTTCACGTAAGACCCTTTGCCGATGCACTTTATTTCTCTGATATTTTCGAATTCAGCGAATACGCATCGGGAAAACGAGGGGAGAAAGGTGACTTTGATATTCTAAGAATATGCATTGATGAGGGCAAAAAACGAGGTCTCGGAATTCACGCGTGGATAAACCCTTACAGAGTGTCGGCAGGTACAGCAGAGTGTCTGACTGACGGCATAATCAAAGATTGGTACGAAAATGAAAAGGGTCTTGTCTGTACCACGAAGGATGGAGTCTATCTCAACCCTGCTTCTCTGAAGGTGCAAAGGCTTATTGTGGAGGGAATAAGAGAAATACTTTCAGAGTACGAGGTTAACGGCATTCATTTTGACGATTATTTCTATCCGCCCTTGTGGGAAAACGCTGACAAAGACGATTACAAAAGGTATAAATCAGAGGGCGGAAAGCTGAGCCTTTACGATTTCCGTCGGGAGAATGTAAACAACCTTCTCCTCATGTGCTATGACACGGTAAAGAGCTTCAGAGAGGATCTGATTTTTTCCGTAAGCCCCTCAGGGGATATTGAAAGAAATCAAAATGAAATTTTTGCCGATGTCAGCTTATGGTGCAAGGGCGGCTACTGCGATATGATTATTCCTCAGCTGTATTACGGCTTTCAGAATGAAAGTAAACCCTTTGAAAAGGTGCTTTATCAGTGGCTTTCTCTTTGTAAAGATTCAGAAGTGAAGCTCGTGGCGGGTCTGGCACTTTATAAAGTGAATGAAGAGGACGAA
>JBGVGM010000135.1:0-12381 GCA_045121655.1 Acutalibacteraceae bacterium
CTTGAGTTGATTATTGTCTCTTAACATTTTCATCATCCACCCTGTATTTTATGATTAAATTATATCACAAAATACGAAAAAAATCTACGCTTTATGCAGTACTTATGCATTGCGTAGACTTTTTCAGTGCCCTTATGAATAGGGGCTTTCGGCGTAAACAATCGTGTAAACAATGTAAACAACATATCGGCTTTGTTTATCACAATTTTGACAGATTCAGTGTTTCTGTTTGAACCACCCTACGGAAGCTTAAACAACCGAACAACTATTGTTGATATATTTCACATTTTGCTCCATTTTTAGATTTGGTTGTATACAACAGACCGCTGAACCGCAAAACCCAAAAAAATATGTCTTTTTAAATGAAGCACTCGCTTTCGCTCCCATGAAGAGTTTGCTTCGCAAACATGAAGCAAAGTGTGCCATCAAAAAAATCATGCACCGAAGGTGTGCTTCATAGCCGTAGGCTGCTTCATTTTTCATGTGCCGCAAGGCACACTTCATTTTAAATAAAAACTTAAGGACGGTGAAGCACCGTCCCTTGTTTTTATTTAAGAAGTCCGTGGTATCTGCCCATCCAGTAAGGAAGGGTGTAGGTTGTTGAACCTTCCATGCAGTAGGGTTCGTGATTGCTGAGAGTATATGAGGAGCCGTTATACTTGTGAAGTCCTCTTTCGTCTGCTGCTGCAACCTTCCACTTGAGTCTGCCTGTTGCTGCGGCAAGAACCATACCGATAAGCTTCAGAATCTGATTGTCTGAATCGTAGAAGAAGGGCTTTTTATGGTTCAGGTCGAAGGAAAGCACTTCTGTGTCGCCGATACCTGCTTCAGCAAGGTTGAACTCGTCGATATCGTCACGGTTTTCGTTTGAAGCAAGGTACTTTCTTGTGTCAATTGGATGACGTGAAAGCTGCCATGCTGCTGTTTCAACGATGTTGTTGCCGTACTGGTCCTTGATTTCCTTATCGGGGTATGCAAGCTGATATACGTAATACCAAAGGGGATTTTCGCTGAAGCTCATTGAGAACCACCAATCGTCAATACCCTCACGGTAGCACTGAAGAAGAGTTTCATCGTCTTCCATCTGGAAAAGAAGATAATAAGCAAGCATTGCCATTTCTTCGTCAGAGTAGTTGAGAATGATTCTGTAAACTGTGTCTACGAGAGTTGTCTTGATAAGAGGTCTGAGAATGAAGCCGAGAACGGGTGAAACTGAGTTTGCAAATTCAAGGATTGCAAATCTGTATCTTTCACGGTTCTGTGTCATAATTTTTGCGTACTGATACTGCTCGTCGAGAGCTGCCATTCTGTATTCGTCGTCCCACTTCTTGTCGCCTGTTACATAGTGAGCGAGCTTGAACGCTGAAAGAATAACTGAGGTCTGAAGTGCTGCACCGCCGAGAACCTGGCCGTTATGGAGATAGGTTCTGTTGTACTTACCCCAAGTTGTAGGCTGACCTGAACCGTCAACAAGATTGTAGCCGTTGTCTACGATATGCTGAGCAAATTTGTCCATTGTTGTTTCAATGATTGCCTTGATTTCGGGATCTTCGGGTCCGAGAATATCATAAGCAAGCTTGTAGATAAACAGATGACCGATTACTTCGTCAGCTGATGTGTCGCCCTTATAAACGATGTCGTCAATGGAAATGCCCATATCCTTAAGCTCTGACTTTGAGCCGAGAAGGTCGTCCCAGAGTCTCTGAGGAATTTCGCCTGATGCATCAACCTTGTAGCCTCTTAAGTTTTCGTTGTTGAGAAGCATATCTGTGCCGTCAGAATTCTTTTCTGTTGACATACCTGTTGCTGTACCGTCGCCGTTGTGGCTCCAGTAGATGTAGCCGTTGTAGTCGCTGTGGCCTGCTTCCTTTTCACTCTTGAATGAGTATGTTCTTGCCCAGAAGCCTTCAATAAGCTTTTCTCTCTTTGCTGCGTTTGCATCTGAGGGGTCAACCCAGCTTTCAGGGTCGCCTACTGCA
Organism: Acutalibacteraceae bacterium; assembly: GCA_045121655.1. GTDB lineage: Bacteria > Bacillota > Clostridia > Oscillospirales > Acutalibacteraceae > UBA6857. Next base: position 1,980 of record JBGVGM010000135.1, read on the forward strand.
AGGTTATCATCATTCTGAGTATATGAGGGAATACCTGTCCAGAGGTATTTTGCGTTCATCCGGTCGAACATTGTAGCAGGGCTTTCAAAGGGTACGCTCTGTGAGAAGTCGCCGCCCTTTATGAGAACTTCCTTGCTGTAATACTTACCTGTATCGTAGTCGGTAATTGAGCCGTGTCTCTGGTGTCTTACAAAAGCTTCTGTTGTGCCCTTACGCATTGAAATGTATGTAAGAAGAAGAACTGCTTCTGCTGAAAGGTAAGCTGTTTTTCTTGCTGCTTCAATTTCTTCCTTTGTGGCTGTGGGGTCGTCACGGAGCACTGCGTAGCGCATAAGCTCACCGCCGCCGTACATAGCTGTCCAGAGGCCGTCATTGTCGCTTTCTGCAGGAATCCATTCGTCGCCGTGGAGGTATGCCTCGGAAACCATACCGCGTCTTGCTACGTATTCCTGAGTTGTAGCACTCATCATAGCAGCCTTGTCTGTACCGTTAATGGGAAGCATTTCAATATGTGTAAAGCCTTCCTTCATAACTGTCCAGATGCCGTTTTCGCCGTCAGCAAAAATTGCAAGAACCTTGCCGTCGCCTGTGTCGGGTGAGTAGAAGTATCTGTCACCCATAAAGCGCATTTCCTTGTCTCTTGAATCTGCTGCTTTTTCGTCAATACGGAGTACACCGTAGTTTGTAATTGTCCACACTGCACCGTCCTTTGTTGTAACGGTCTGTGCGTCGGGATAGTTAGCTTCGTTGTAGAACTTTTTTGGTACTGCGCCCTCTTCATAAGCATATCTTGTAACTATCTTCTGAAGAACCTTGTTTTCTGCAACTGCTTCGCCTTTATAATCCTTCTTTGTAAGGCTTACTTCTGACTTTGTTGCTTCCTTTACAACCTTAAGAGTTACGCTGTCGGTGTAGCCCTCAGCGTTCTGAGCAGTAATTACTGCTTCACCCTCTTTGAGAGCTGTAACTCTGCCGTAAGGGTCAACCTTTGCAATATCAGCAGGCTCTGCTGACCATGTTACAAAGTTTGTTGTGTCTTTTACAGCACAGTCAACTGTTCTGCTGTCGCCGATATCCATTTCCCAGCTTTCGGGAACGATAAGGCGGAGAATTCCTTCTTTCTTTGTGAAAAGAGCTGATGCCATGCACATGCAGGAGCTCATAATCATAAGTACTGAAAGAAGTACTGCCAATGCTTTTTTCATAAAATCACTCCTATATAGTTTGATTTCCCTCTAAAGGAAATCTTTTCCTAATAATACACCTGTAAGAACCTTCAGTCAATGTACTTTTTATTAAAATATATATTTATTCCTACTTTTTCATTAATTATATTTATCTTTCATTCTGCATATAATTTACCGATTCAGTGAAAGGAGAATTGTTATGGAAAATTCAAGGGAACTTGACCGTCTTATAAACGAATATTCAGCCTCTCTTCTTAAAACCTATGAAAAAAGAGATCCTTTGCTAAAAGAGGAAACCATAAAAGCAGCAGAGCCGCCTTTACCCGATGAAGCCGAAGCAGCTGAGGCTCCTCCCGAAGAAAGCGGAACTGAACCCCAAACTGAAATTGAAGCTCAGAAAGCCGAAGAAACAAACGAAGATGCCCTTACGGATACGGCAACCTTTTTTGCAACTGTAAGGACAGGCGGCGGGGCCTACCCTGTGCCCAACGCAAAAATAATTATAGGAAAAGATGATTCTATCGTTTCCTTTCTTATTACCGACGAAAACGGTGACACCCCCAAGGTGTCTCTGCCTGCCTATCCCAGAGAGGACTCCCTTTCCTCTGAAACGGCAAGAACGGTAAACTACTTTGCCGACGTTTACACAAGCGGCTTTCAGGATAAGAAGAATCTGCCCGTAAGCGCTGTGGGCGGAGCTGAAATTGTGCTTAACGTTGAGCTTACACCAAACGAGGAAAGGATGGAATAAATGGCAGTTCCCACAATTCCCGAATACATTACGGTGCATCTCGGTTCACCCTCCTCAGATGCAGCCAATATTACCGTTTCTTTTCCCGATTACATTAAAAATGTGGCATCCTCGGAGATTTATTCCACCTGGCCCGACGAGGCAATAAGAGCCAACATTCTCTCTGAAATTTCCTTTGCTCTCAACAGAGTTTACTCCGAATGGTATCAGTCTATGGGCTATAATTTTGACATAACCAACAACACTGCCTTTGACCAGAAATTTATAAACGGCAGAAATATTTACGAAAATATAAGCCGTATTGTTGACGAGCTTTTCAACGATTACCTGAGAAAAGAGGGCACTGTCAACCCCCTTTTTGCCCAGTACTGCGACGGAAAAGAGGTCACCTGCGACGGACTTTCCCAATGGGGTACGGTACCTCTTGCCGAGCAAGGTCTGTCTTCGACGGAAATAATACGCTACTACTACGGTGACGACACAGAAATTGTTGTTAACGCTCCCGTTTCGGAAAATGTACCCTCATTTCCCGGCACTGTTCTTTCTGTTGGCTCTCTCAGCGAAAACGTGAGACGTATGCAGCTTTACCTCAACCGTATTTCGGTAAACTATCCTGCCATACCGAAAATCCCCGTAACTGCAGGCAGATTTGATGAAAACACCGAAAACGCAGTAAAGACCTTTCAGAGAATTTTTAACCTCACTCCTGACGGTGTTATCGGAAAAGCCACCTGGTACCGTATCATTTATATATACGATGCAGTTACGAGACTTGCTGAGCTTTCTGCCGAGGGTGTGGGGTACGAGAATCTTCCAAGGCAGTTCAAGGGCGCTCTCAGAGAAGGCTCGACCGGAGGCGACGTGGTTACACTGCAGTATTTTCTCAACCTGCTGTCGCCTTTTGTGGATTATATAAAGCCCGTTGCAACAGACGGAGTTTACGGTGCAGGCACAAGAAACGCAGTGCTCTCTTTTCAGCGGTACAAGGGACTGCCACAGACGGGCGAGGTTGACGAAAGAACCTGGAACAGCATTTACAATGCCTACAAGGGCGCCGTTGACTACCTTGCAGAGGAAGAGATTCTTGAAAGAGTAAACACCGAGCCTTTCCCCGGTGTAGTTCTTCGCTTAGGTGACAACGGTCAGTCCGTAAGAGTTTTCAAAACCTATCTTAATTACATCTCTCAGTTTTTCTACGATATCCCTCCTCTTGCCGAAAGTACTCTTTTTGATCGACGTGCCCAGAGTGCCGTAAGTGAATTTCAGAGGATTTTCTCTCTGCCTCAGACAGGTCAGGTAAACGAAAGAACGTGGAATTCAATTGCAGAGGTGTACTCAGCCTTGCGTCAGGGTCAGACCCGACTTGAGGGTCAGTACCCCGGTTACGAGCTTTTTAAGGAGTGAAGTTATGACCGACAAGCAAAAAGCAATTATGGAGCTTCAGCAAAAGCTCCGCGACATTTCAAAGGTACAGACAGACGTTGTTTCCGTTATTCCTGACGGTATTTTCGGTGACGAAACAGAGGACTCGGTGAAAAGCTTCCAGAAAAAGTTCGGTTTTACGGAAACGGGCAGGGTAGACTTTGACCTTTGGGAGAAAATCAGTGCAGAACAAAATAAAGCTCTTTTTGAGCTGAGTGACCCCGTTCAGATTATTGCAATAAAAAGAGAGGACCTGCCTCTTGTTTTCGGGCAGGTCAGCAAAGAAGTCCATAAGCTCAATATGATGCTCAATCATCTCAGTGAGAGGTATTCAAATTTCGGGAATGTGGGTCACGGCGACGAATTTACACGTGACACCGAACGTGAGGTTAAAAGCTGGCAAGGTGTTATAAATCACGAGGTTACGGGCGTGGTTGACAAAACAACGTGGAACGCACTTGCCGAGCATTATTTGCTTTTAAGTTGAGGTGGAGGTAAGGCGCCCTCGTTCCCTCTATCTGAGTTTTACAAAGGGGGCACTTTCTTTCAGCTTTTCAAAAAGGCTCTGCATCTCTTCCTCGGTGTAGCCTTTCACAGTGCTGTCAATAAGGTTTTCGCTTTCTCTGAAGGTCTGCAGATACCACACAGTAGCGCCCTCAATCATTTCCGAAGCTTCAAGAAGGCTCTTTTCGTCGTGGAAGGTTTTCGTGACTGTTGTGCGGAATTCATGCTCAACGCCGGAGGTTTTCAGTATCTCAATGCTCTTATAAATCTCGCTCAGATTAAACGCCTTTACTCCTACGGTTTCGGCATATCTTGCCGGAGAGTTCTTTATATCCATAGCGACATAATCAACCAGTCCGCTTTCGATAATTTCTTTAAGGTAATCGGGCTTTGTACCGTTGGTATCAAGCTTGGTTTTAAAGCCCATTTCCTTAACCCTTCCGAAAAACTCCTTTACCCCTTTCTGTAAAAGAGGCTCACCGCCTGAAAGGCACACGGCGTCAAGCTTTTTCTTTCTCGTTTCAAAAAAGTCGAACACAACCTGCTCATTTACGTTTGGCTCATCTGAGAGAACAAGTGAGCCGTTATGGCAGAATGGACAGCGCAGGTTACAGCCGGGGGTAAAAACAGTTGCGCAAAGACAGCCCGGATAGTCCACAAGAGAAAGCTTTTGTACAGCTCTTATTATCATAATGTTTCTCCTTTCAGTTTAATCTTGTTATTGTTTGTTCTGAATATAGAAAAAAGGAATCTTCTGAAAAACGAAGAAGCAAGCGGCAACACTGCAGATGTAGACCGCTGCAGTAATAATCATATTGCCTGTTACTGTAAGGTCCATAAATTTGTTGCCAATAAAGAACACCGGTGCAAAAAGGCAGACTGCAATTGAAATAACCTTTCCCGCAATAAGAAAAGGAGTATCCTTTTCTGACGGCTTTCCATCAACACCGCAGCTGGAACAATATTTATTCTCCAGGGCATAGCCTTACCTTCAGTAATCAGGCTGAGGCTGGAAAACAGTACGCACAAGGCTGTCATTACACCGTAATTTTTCTTTGAAAGCCTTACAATAAACCACAGACAAAGCTGACAAAGAAACAGCACAATTATAAAATACATAGCCGCCGAGGGGTAGGGCATAATCAGTCCGTTGGCAACAAAAATTCCCTTAAGATAAGTCCCCACGGGAACTGCCTTGTGGTTGGTTACAGCGTTCAGTACACAAAGACCGAAAAGGCAGACAAGCTGTATCCAGAAATAGGGAATAATTGTCCTTTGAAACTGGGCTTTGAAAAACTTTTTGAAATCTGTTTTGTAAAGCTTATCTATGTTAAGAGATAAACCTGAAATCATAAAGAACAAGGGCATATGAAAGGAATAAATCCAGGACTTCGGTGTGGCGTCCATTTTCATATGTCCGAGAATTACAAAAATGAAAGCGATTGCTCTCAGTTGGTCTATCCAGACAATTCGTTCTCTCTTCTGCATAATAAGCCTCCTTTTTAATTTTGATTATATCAGTAACATTCCCTTATGTCAAATGAATTCACTGTGAAAAAGGTGGCAATAATAAGGGCATAAACTTTTCCGGAGGCAGATTTATGTCAGAAGAAAAAATTATACCTTTCGGTCTGAGAGACAAGCTGGGTTACATGTTCGGCGACTTCGGCAACGATTTCACTTTTATTCTTTCAAGTATGATGCTTATGAAGTTCTATTCCGACGTTATGGGTATTGATACAGCGCTTATCGGCACAATGATGATGATTGCCCGTTTTATTGACGCTTTCACCGACATTACCATGGGGCAGATTGCCGACAGAAGCAGACCGGACAAAAAAGGTAAGTTCCTTAAATGGATTTTGCGTATGTGTGTTCCCGTTGCCCTCTCCTCTTTTCTTATGTATGCCACTTGGTTCAGAAGCTTTCCTCTCCCCTTCAAAATTTTCTGGATGTTCTTTACCTATATTGTGTGGGGCAGTTTTTTTTACACTTCAATCAATATCCCCTACGGCTCAATGGTATCGGCAATTTCTCCCGAGCCAAAGCACAGGGCTGAGCTTTCAAACTGGCGCTCAATCGGTGCTGCCCTTGCAGGTATGGTAATAGGTGTAGTTCTGCCTCTTATTGTGTTTTACAAGGACTCAAACGGCAACGAGGTGCTTTCAGGAAAAAGGGTAACAATCGCTGCAGCAATCTGCTCTCTAGGCGCTGTAATATGCTACCTGCTTTGCTATAACCTTGTTACTGAAAGAGTTGAGCTTAAGGAAAAAACGGAAAAGTTCAGTTTTACTGTTCTTCTTTCAGGGCTTCTCAGAAACAAATCTCTTCTTGGAATTGTGGCAGCAACAATTTCAATGCTTCTCGTTCAGCTCACCCTTTCTCAGATGGTGACCTATGTTTTCCCAAACTACTTCAAAAACACAACTGCCCAATCTGCTGCAGGGCTTATAGGTGTAATAATCACCCTTATCTGCGCCCCCTTTACTGTAAAGATCTCGGAAAAGTTCGGCAGAAAAAACCTTGCAATTGCCTCATCCCTTCTCGGCGGTGCAGTTTTCATTTTGGCTTTTCTTGTCAAGACGGAAAACCCGTGGGTGTTCGTAGCCTTTTACGCTCTTTCCTATGTGGGACTTGCAGTTTTCTCGCTGATATGCTGGGCAATGATTACCGACGTAATCGACGACACGGAGGTAAAAACCGGCTCAAGAGACGACGGCACAATCTACGCAGTTTACTCCTTTTCCCGAAAGCTTGGCCAGGCGCTTTCCTCAGGGATAACGGGCTTTCTTCTAAACGCCATTGGTTACAGTCAGGAAACCGCCTTTGACGAAAACGTAACAAACGGCATTTACAATATAACCTGCCTTGTGCCTGCAATCGGGTATATTCTCCTTGCTCTTGTGCTGCTGTTCTTTTATCCTCTCGGTAAGCACAGAGTTGAGGAAAATGCTCGTATTCTTAAGGAAAAGCGGGAGTAAGCCTGATTTAACAAATGTAAAGGGGTGCCGCAGTCTGCTTTTGTTGGAACGTTATTCTAAGAAAAAGAGTGGTAGAGGGTAGAGCAAACACAAAAAGGGGCTGTAACACTTTTGTGCAACAGCTCCTTAATATAGGTTTATTTTTTAATTAATCCTCTTTGCTTTCAGAATCAGTAATAGCTTCAGGCTCTTTGAAAGCTTTTGCTCTGTCCTTGTTAAGCTCGTTTCTTAAAAGTGTATACGCAGTTGAAGCAACAGGCACACTGAGCATCATACCCATAATACCGAACATACCGCCGCCAAGGGTAACTGCAGTAAGCACCCAGATACTGGGAAGACCCATTGATGAACCTACTACTCTCGGATAAATAAGGTCGCCCTCAATCTGCTGAAGAAGGATAATGAACACAAGGAAAATCAGTGCCTTGACAGGAGATTCCATAAGAATAAGGAAAGCACCAACAGCACCGCCTAAAAGAGCACCTACAACAGGGATAAATGCAGTAACTACCGTTACGGCACCAATCATTGCTGCATAGGGCAGTCGGAGAATAAGCATACCAAGAGTGCAAAGACCGCCGAGAATCAGCGCTTCAGTGCACTGAGCAACAATAAACTTGTGGAAAGATTCGTCTGCAACCTTACAAAAGTAATTGAACTTTTCAATATACTTTTCAGGTACATAATGAACCATAACCCTTTTAAGCTGTGAGCCGATTTTGTTCTTACTCAGGAGAAGATAAATTGCGAAAATAATTGCAAGGAAGGCAGTTGTCACAACAGATACAACGCTTGAAACTGTAGTTACAACAACGTCCACAACACTGCCGAGACCTGAAGTAACGGTTTTTGCAATATCCGCAAATCTGGACTTCCAGTCTATCTGTGAAAGCATATTGATAATATCTTCGGGTACGAAATCGAATTCGCTGAGCTTTTCAACAACCATGTTGAAGAATGCGGGAACCTCTGCAATAAGCAGCTTCACGCAGGAAGTAAGCTGAGGTACAACAAGAGCGATAATCAGCGCAACAATTCCCACCAGAGTAAGAATCGCGAGAGTGAGCGAAAGTCCTCTGCGGCTTTTGTTTACAAGCTTGTTCTGCGATTTCGGCAGAAGGTGTCTTTCGTAAAAGCTCATAAGAATATTAAGAGGATATGAAATAACTGAGCCGATCACAAGGGGAAGTGCCGCACCGAGAAGGGCTTTGAGGATATTTGCAGCATGGCCCCAGTAGTGAATTGCAAGATAAAGGGCAAAAATCACTGCTGCAATTTTAAGAAGGGTTTTCGTATCAAGCTTTTTCATTTTTCTGTGGTACCTGCTTTCTCTGTAAAGTTTTTCATGGTTTTTGAAATCTCAATACCCTGAGGACAGGCGTCTTCACAGCCCTTGCAGGAAATGCAGCGTGAAGAATTGAATTTATCCTCGCTGTCAAGAGTAAATTTTCTGTTTTCAAAAACGTTTTTGTTATATTGGCTTATAATTTTCGGAATATCAAGCTCCATAGGGCAATAGGGTACGCAGTAACGGCAGGCGGTGCAAGGCACCTCGTTTGTCATTCTGTGGGCTATCGAATAGAGCGCTTCCATCTCTTTTTCTGAAAGAGGCTTTGCTTCTTTATAGATTTCGATGTTTTCTCTCAGCTGCTCCATGTTTGACATACCCGAAAGAGTAACCGTAACACCGGGCACGGTCTGAAGATATCTGAACGCCCAGGCTGCTGCAGTTTCTTCCTCCCGCATTTCTTTGAGAAGCTTTGTATCTTCAACGGAAAGATTTGCAAGTCTGCCTCCTCTCACGGGCTCCATTACCCAAACGGGGATATTTCTTTCGTTCAGAAGCTCAAGTTTTGCCTTTGCGTCCTGGAAGGTCCAATCCAGATAATTCAGCTGCACCTGACAGAACTCCATATGTTCGCTGCAGCGGTCAAGAAAATCCTTGAAGCAATCGAAGCCTGCATGAACAGAAAAGCCTAAGTGGCGGATTCTGCCCTTTGCCTTTTCCTCAAGAAGATACTTAAGAAGTCCGTATTCTTCACTGAGGTAATTTTCTGCGTTGCCTTCGCCCACGGTGTGAAGAAGATAGAAGTCAAAATGGTCCACACCGCATTTGTTCAGCTGTTCTTCAAAAATTTTCTCCTTATTTTTTATGTTATCAAGGTCATATCCGGGAAATTTTGACGCAAGGTAATAGCTTTCTCTGGGATATTCTGAAAGAAGCTTTCCCGTAACAATCTCCGACTGTCCGCCATGATAGCCGTAGGCTGTGTCATAGTAGTTTATGCCGTTTTCCATAGCATAAGCAAACATTTCTCTTGTTCTTTCAATGTCAATATCCGAATCCTTTTCGCCGCATTTCGGAAAACGCATTGTGCCAAGGCCAAGAGCTGAAAGCTGTTTATCTTTAAATGTGTTGTAAATCATAATTCTTCTCCTCTTTATCTGTCTGAGGCTATTTTACTCCTGCTTTTCAATATTGTCAAATGTTACCCTTATCTGACTGTTTTGTTTCCGTTATTTCCCATTTTTGTTGTTGATTTTTATAACAAAAATTAACATAGTGTAAAAGCAGATAATTTGTTACAACGAGTCGGAATTTGTAATCGACATCACAATTCTGTCAAGCTATACTTTAAGCAATTAAAAAAAGAATGTTAAGGAGAAAAATATGGAATACATAATCCCCAAGGAAAACTATCTCCGTAAACCCGGAAACGAATCCTGCTATGAGTACCTTCTTATGGCATACGAAAGAATTTCAAAGGATTACGGCGATGATTACACAGCTTTTGTAATTCCCGTTGCAAACGTTGAGTCAGAAATCACAATGAAGAGATTTATTGCTGACATTGAAAAGCTTGCTTCATGGTTCGCTTCAAAGGGCATCGGCAAGGGTGACGTTGTTACCGCTTTCCTTGATGAGTTTAATGCTGCACTCAGAAGACACGGTTCAACAGCCTTTCTTGCTGCAGGCTACGGTCTTACAGAAATGGCTGCTGTTTGTGCAGTTAACGATGTTCTTGGCAAGGAATACAGAACCGACACTGTCGGTCACCCCATTCTCGGCACACACATTGAAATCTGGGACGACAAGTGCAACAAGCTCCCTGCCGGAGTTGAGGGTGAGGTTGTAATCACCGGTGAAACAATGATGAACAGATACCTTCCCGACGATGTTGTTCAGGAATCAGGCATTTACACAGACGAAAACGGCAAGCCTTATGTTAAGCTTGTTGTTGCTCCCGCAAATGCTGAAGCTGACAGAGACGAGCTTACCGAAAAGCTTATGGCCTTCTGCAAAGACAATATCGAAGGCTACTCATGCCCCAGAAAAATTATTGTTATGGACGCACTGCCCAGGACAAAGATGGAGAAAATCGACTTCATCAAGCTTTCAGACCCAGTTCCTCAGAAATAATAGTAACCCCCCGGCTGAGCCGGGGGTTCTTCATATGCGGGCGAAGCCCTATGTTACTGGCATCGCCTCAAGGCGTACCCTACGACTACCAAATGCAAAAGATTGTTACTTGTTACCCGTAAACGGGTCTATGTAT
>JBGVGM010000136.1:0-11224 GCA_045121655.1 Acutalibacteraceae bacterium
ATACATAGACCCGTTTACGGGTAACAAGTAACAATCTTTTGCATTTGGTAGTCGTAGGGTACGCCTTGAGGCGATGCCAGTAACATAGGGCTTCGCCCGCATATGAAGAACCCCCGGCTCAGCCGGGGGGTTACTATTATTCGGTTGTGATAACTGTTTCCTTCTGACCTATCCACATCTCTTCAAACTTGATGCCTGAGATTCTTTCAAGGTCTTTCTTTTCTTCTTCCGTAATTTCGATATAGCCCTTTTCTTTCTTTTCCTTAACCTTTGATCTGATAAAGTCGAGCTTGTCTCTTGTAAGCTTGTAGCCCATAATCGACATAAAGGAAAGGAAGAGGAATACCATAGGAATGAGAGTGAAGGAAATTGAAACACCGAAAACAGCTGTTGGTGTCTGCTCAGCGGCAGAAAGCTGAGTGTTGTATCCGAAGGCTGCAAGAAGCTTGCCTACACCGAAAGCGGCAAAGCCGTTTACGAACTTTTTAACGAAGGTTGAAAAGGTTGAAATAACACCCTCACGTCTTTCGCCGGTAATCATTTCGTCAACATCTGTAACATCAGGGAATATGTTGTTCTGAACGCTTGCCATACCTGAAAGACCTAAGCCGTACATAAATTCAACAATGAAGATGAGAAATACGCTACCGCTGTTTCTGAAAATCCACGCAAGGGCAAGACCTGAAACTGCAACGGGCATAAAGATTTTTGCAGGCATCTGCTTGTTCTTCTTGATTGAAAGGAAGTAAGCAGGGAAAAAGCCTAAAACCTCGCCCACAGCCTGAACCATAGTCAGCATGGAGTAGCTGTTTTCCTGGTGCATAACTGTTTCAAGGAAGTAGTAGAAGGTCTGCGAAACAAAGGCTGAACCGAAAAGCATAATGAAGCCGAACAGGAAGTACTGACGGAAAACACGGTTTTTGATAACCATTTTGTACTGCCCGAAAAATTCGTGTAAATCAAGGGGCTCGTTGACCTGGTCAGCAGAGCTTTCTTCTTTTGTGCATTTGTAGGTGAAAATAAGTGGCAGGCTTGTCCACAGACAGAGAATAACCGACATAAGAGTGAACTGACCTCTGTGCTGAGGACCGAATGAGGGCGTTACGAAAATGCCGTTGATTCCGCCGAGAACAAAGGAGGCGACGAAGAACGAGGAGTAGCTGGAAACTGCGTCCATAATGGTTCTTACGGCGTTAAATTGAGTTCTCAGGTTGTATCCCGGAGCAATACCCGGCAGCATGGCAGTGTGAGGTACCATAATCATAGTGCTGACTGTTTTGTAGAACATATAAGCACAGATATAGTAAATCATAACGGGGGTGGTATTCCCGCCCTGACATCTGTCGGAAATACCGAAAGAGTTCCACATAAGGAAAAAGGCAATCATAGCAGGAATAACGCCCCATTTGAGGTAGGGTCTGTGTCTGCCGTCTTTGTGTCTTGTTCTGTCGGTGATAATACCCATAATCGGGTCTGTAATAGCATCGCATACGCAGGAGAAAAGGGCAACTGTGCCGTACTGTGCAGTTGTAAGTCCCTCAACCTTTGTAAGGAAGGGAAGCAGGTAGCAGCCCATAACATAAGGTCCGCCGCCTGAAAAGAAAATTGCAGAGTTGTAGGCAATCATAGGCTGAAGCTTTGTGCCAGGCTCAACACCTATAAGCTTTTTGACCTTGCCTAAAAGAGCGTTCTGCTGAAGAAGAGGGGATTTGTTTTCACTCATTAGTTTTGTCCTCCTTTATAAGATATCCGCAGATAAAGTCCGATTTCTTAGGGAGAAGCTCCTTTCTGCTTTCATAGTCATAAGGAACATCTCTGTTGTTGTAACGGTTGTAAATACGGATTTTTCCGTCAATCAGCTGTACCGTTACTGTATGAAGCCCGTGAAAGGGTTTCCTTTTATTCCAAAATGAAAGCACCGCAACAGGGGTGCTTTCAAGGTTATCAAAAAAATCGTTATATTTATAAGTTTTGCGAAAGGCTATACCGCGTCTTTTATAGAATGAACCCAAAAGGCATGGGTTCGACCCGAAGATGCCCCACAGTGCCTGGCTTTTCGGATACATTTCTCTGCAGACCTCTTTAAGGTCGCTTTCTTTTCCGAGAAGCACCATACTGTTGTGAAGAGCAATCATTTCACAGCCGTTATAGGACATATTACAAAGACCGTATTTCATTTTTGCAACCTCACCGCAGCCCTGACCGTTTATAACGGTATTACACTTAAGCGGTACGGTGAGATTGTGTTTATAGTTGAATTTCTGCAGCATATTTTAAGCCTCAACGGAAGCTTTGCTTTCTTTTTCGAGCTTTGCAGCCTCTCTTCTTTCCTGAATCTGTCTTTCAACATCTGCAACATGTTCAGCGTTGTCTTCCTGAAGGAAGAGGATAACGATAAGGTAAAGAGCTGAGCCGATTGCGGGACCTAAAACGAACTGATGCCAACGGTATTTAAGGAAACGGGGAGCAGTCTGAGCCTTGATTGTAGTACTGCCGCCGGTACCAAGCTTTTCGTTGAAACCGAGGAACTTGAGCATATAGCCCTGAATGAACTTGGGAATAGCACCTGTAATCTTTGAAACGAAGTTCTGCATTGAGAAAGTGATACCCTCTGTTCTTTCTCCTGTTTTAAGCTCCATTTCGTCAACAGCGTTTGTAAGAAGTGAACGTTCAGCAATACCCTTCATATTAGTGAAAATCTGAGCTGAACCTACAACTGTAAGCGCAATAATAAGGAAGCTGAGCTGTTTGTATCTTTCGTTTGTACCTATAGCAAAGGCGAGAATTCTTGTTGAGAAGTTTGCAATTTCAGCAACAACAAGAAGTCTCTTACTGCTGCCAAGCTTTTTAATCATAGGAACGGTAAAGAAGTTGGTTACAGCACCGGGAATACCCATAATAGCACCGAAAACAACCAAAGCTGTACCGCCGGTGATTTCTTTTCCGAAGAAGTTGTATACAAGTCCGTCACTTTCAAAGAAGTATTCCCAGGGAAGAGTAAGTGAGAAACACTGCACGATTCTAGCAAGGCAGATAATGATGAGAGTTTTGTTGTGACGGAGATTCCAGAGTGATTTTAAAATACCCTTATTATCTTCGGGAGCATACTCAACCTTTTCTTTCATACGGTAAGCCAGCATTGAAATAAGCATGCCGCCGAGACCGAATATGAAAGCAAAAAGGAGGTATGTATTTTTTTCTGAAATGATTTCGCTCTGAACCAGCAAATCCTTGAGCATAGGATAAACACCGGCAACAGTACTACCTGCACCTGCACCGATTGAAATCCACTGAGCAACACGTCTTCGCTCAATGGCGCTTGGGGTAGACAGCGCAGAAAGGCCCCAGATTGCAATGTCCTGGAATGAATAGAATGCGTCAAAGAGAATATAAAGGATAAGAACCATAAGGATTGTCTGGGTTTCAGTAAGACCGAAATCCATAAACATAAGCACCGAAATTATACCGACAATAGGTGCAGTCCAGATAAGGAACGGACGCATCTTGTAACCGGGTTTATACTTTCTGTGGTCCATAATTGAACCGATAAGAGGGTCGTTGATGGCGTCCCACGTTGTGCTGATACCGGTAATCATACCGGTCTTTTCAGCGGGAATACCGAGAATGGTATTAAGGAAAACAAAAAGTCTTTGCGAAATAAAGCTATAGGTCATATTCTGACCGGTAAGACCAACTGCATAACTTAAAAGTCGGTTGTTGGCTACCTTGGTTTCGCTTTCTTCTTTTGAAAAAAGGAAGAACGGTTTCATATTATCTCTCCTTCGGTAATACATTTATATAAATTATACAATTTATACCTATGATTGTCAACAAAAATATGTAAAATGTCTTTAAACAGCGTAGAGGAGAGATTATATTGTTTACGGTAATTGAGATAAGTGAAAACAAAGTCAGCAAATGGAAAGGTTTTCTTCAAAGATTCACACGACCTGAGGTGAGTGTTATTGAAGAGAATCTGCCGGACGGAAAAAGCTTTTATGTCTGTACTGCGAAAATTCACAGAGGGAAAATACCATGGAGAGAGATAAAAAGATTATCCCCGACAGAAAACTTTCTTTTACCGCTGAACTTGAACGATTATACAGAAATAAAGGAATATATGCCGGTTAAGCTGCCGCAGATAATGCTTTTTAATTCAGCAGTAAGCTATATTGAAAAGCAAAACCTTTCTCCGTCAAAAACGCATATTACCGTTGTGGACAAAAGAGGAATTCACATAGAAAAAATCAGACAGCTGGTGAAACTGGCTTCATCGGTTACGGTGATAACCGATGAAGAAATTAAATACACAGAACTTTCAGATGAACTTTTTGATTCTTACGGAATCTCACTTATAATAAGAAGTGAATTTTATGCCGATTCGGCTAAGAACAGCTTTCTCTTCGACTTTGACGGTGAAAAAGTACCTCTTTCCTATAACGGTACAGTTTTTTCAAAGACGAAAATGCATCTTCTTAGCGGAAAAACTCTCACCCCGGGAGGCTTTGATTTGCCGTCGGAATACGAGAGACACCTTAGAAAAGATATAAATAAGCTTCATTTTGCCTCAGCCTTATATGAGCTTTGCGGCGTGAATGAGCTTGCTTCTTTACAGTTTAATGAACTGTGCAGTTGACTAAACCACAGTAAAGTTATATACTGATTGGTAGTATAAAGTAAGGTAGGTTTAAGCGGTGAATTATAACGAAGCAATAGATTTTATAATGTCCCACAGAAAATTTCAGAAGACGGGCGGCCACGAGAGAATTGAGCAGTTGCTTTCACTTTTGGGCTCACCCCATAAAAAGCTGAAATTTGTTCACATTGTAGGAACAAACGGAAAAGGCTCAACCTCAGTAGCACTTTCTTCTGTACTGCAGCAGGCAGGATACAGAACAGGTCTTTTTACGTCACCTTATGTAGTAAAATTTGGCGAAAGAATTCAGGTGGACGGAGAATATATTCCTGATAAGGATATTATAGAAATCTGTGAGCTTATAAAGGAAAAAACACTGCTTATGGCAAACGAGGAAATGTACCCTACTGTGTTTGAGGTTACAACAGCCCTTGCTATGGTTTACTTTGATAAAATGAAGTGCGATATAGTTTTTCTTGAGGCGGGAATAGGCGGAAAGCACGACAGTACAAACATTATTCCGTCACCCCTTGCCTGTGTGTTTACGGCAATTTCCCTTGACCATACAGAAATGCTTGGCGACACAACAGAGAAAATCGCAGAGGAAAAAAGCGGAATAATCAAGAAAGGCACGTCGGTTGTGTCCTATCCCTTAGATAGCAGAAGTCTTGATTTTACTCCTCAGGACGAAAAAGCAGGGAAGGTTATAAAAAAAGAGAGCGAAAAGCTTGGCTGCCCATTTGTTTCTCCGCAGTGTGATAAAGTTACGATAACAAAAGACTCTATAGACGGTCTGTCTTTCACCTATGATAATCTGAATATAAATGTCAGTATGGCAGGTACTTTTCAGGTGGGCAACCTTATAACCGCAATTGAAACCGTAAAAATCCTCAGAGAAAAAGGCTTCAGTATAACTGACGAAGCAATTGAAGAGGGGTTGCAGAAGTTCTTCATTCCCGCAAGAACGGAAAAAATTGGGGAAAATCCTCTCGTAATCATTGACGGCGGTCACAACGAGGCATCAGTAAACGCCCTTGCCAAGACTGTTCAGAAGTACCTTAAGGGTAAAAAAGTAACCTTTCTTTTATCCTTTATGAAAGACAAGGACTACGAAACCTGCATAAAGACTCTCTCTGAAGTCGCTGACAATATGGTTTTTACAACTGTTGACAAAGTTAGAGGGGAGAACAGCGCTGTCCTTGCAGAAAAAGCTAAGGTCTTCTGCAAAAACGTTTATTGCAGTGAGGACATAAACGAAGCATACGAAAATGCACTGAGTCTTACAGAAAAAGACGGTGTGCTTATTGTAGCAGGGTCCTTCTATCTTGCAGCGTATGTAAGGAGCCTTAATTAAAATTTGCGGCAGAGGTGAACGTGGGCGCCGATAACCGCAAAAAGAATTACCCCATAGACGGGGGTAATTCTTTTTTGCGGTTGTTACGCCTTTGGCGTAACCAAAGAAAATTTTGTTGAAATTTTCTTTAATCGGCGCCCCTGCCTTTAAGTTACCGCTTAGTAAATTTAAATTATATGCCGTCTTTCGGCAAATATTTCAGCTTCAAGCCCTTATGATATTCCGGTAATATCATAAGGGTAGTTTTTTGCCCTGAAAGGAGACAGAGAAGTGTCAGCAAGAATAGAATACGGCAAAAAAGAAATCAGGGTTTTTCTGGACGGAGAAATCGATCACCACAGTGCGTGCCTTATAAGAGTGAGCGTTGACGAAGCGATTGTGAGAAAAAGACCCTCACTTCTGATTCTGGATTTCGGCAAGGTAACCTTTATGGACAGCTCGGGAATCGGATTTGTTATGGGAAGATACAAGGCGATGAAAAATGTTTCGGGGCGTATCAGAGTGGAAAATCTGTCACCGTCGGCATATAAGGTGATGAAGCTTGCAGGCCTTGAAAGGCTTGGCGAGATAAAACAACGGGAGGTAGTTTAATGAATATTACAAATGAAATGAAGCTGCAGTTCAATTCTAAAAGTATAAACGAGGGCTTTTCAAGAGTGGCGGTGTGTGCTTTTGCGTCGTCACTTGACCCTAATATTGAAGAGCTTACCGATATTAAAACCGCCGTAAGCGAAGCGGTAACCAATGCAATTGTACATGGCTACAGAGAAAGAGAGGGAAAAATTTACATAACCGTCAGCCTTTTTGAAAATAATATTATCAGAATAAAGATTCGTGACAAGGGTGTGGGAATCGAGGACATAGAAAAAGCTATGGAACCTCTTTTCACAACCTCAGGCGATGAAAGGGCAGGTCTCGGATTTGCGGTTATGGAGTCGTTTATGGACAAGCTGAAAGTTTCTTCAAGGGTGGGCTACGGAACAACCGTTACCATGGAGAAGAAAATCCGGGGCAAAAAGCTTTAATTAAGGGGTGATGCCTTGAAAAAGGAAAAAGGAATCCGCAGTGAGCTTATAAACTCTAACTTTGGTCTGGTGCATTCCTGTGCCAACAAATTCAGAGGCAGGGGAGTGGAATACGACGATTTGTTTCAGGCAGGCTGTGTGGGGCTTATAAAGGCGGCAGACAATTTTGACAGTAGCAGAGGTTTTGCGTTTTCAACCTATGCGGTTCCCGTAATTCTCGGTGAAATCAGACGGATTTTCCGTGACGGAGGTACTGTCAAGGTTGGCAGAGCGTTGAAGGAAAAATCAAGGAACGCTGTAAAGGTCCGTGAAGAGATGGCAATAGAAATGGGTCGGGATATAACAATAACCGAGCTTGCGGAAAAACTGCAGGTTTCCGTTTCTGAGGCAGCTGAGCTGATTACGGTTTCAATGCCTGCAATTTCCCTTACAGTCGATGACGAAAAGGGCACCACCGAACTTGATATTCCTACCGATCCGCCTGAGGACAAAATTGCAGAAAAGCTTACTCTTAAAACTGTTTTATCAAGCCTTGAGGAAATGGAGCAAAAGCTTATTGAGCTGCGTTATTTCAAGGGACTCACTCAGGTGAAAACAGCAAAAGAGCTTGGGATGAGTCAGGTTCAGGTTTCAAGGAAAGAAAAAGCAATACTTCTCAAAATGCGAAAAATGATGTGAAAAGCAGTGGTGGATTTTTCCTTAAGTTTGTGGTATACTACTTGAGAATCCACCTTAGGGAGAAAGAAAATGTCAAAGACGAAGATTTTATCAATGGTTGTTATCTGCCTTGTTCTTTTTTCAGTTATATTTATGACTGCAAAAGCTAAAAAGGCAGATGTGGCATATTATACGAAAAAAGAAAATGCGAAGGAAACCGTTCTTCAGGAGAATGAGCGCCTTTATTATAGCGATAAGACTGCTAAGGAAATGACAAGAATCACCGGCAGCGAAATGACAAGGCTGTATTTCGATAAAGACACTGGCAGTATTGCCGTTTATGACACTGCTTCAAAAAAACTGTGGAGAAGCCTGCCTGAATTTTATGGCGGAATCAAAACGGCAGCTGTTGTGCTTGAAATTATCTCTGATGGTACAGTTTATTCTCTTTATTCTCAGGGCGACAGTACCTACAGTTATGAAGCGGTCGAAAATGGTCTGCAGATAACCTACAGGTTTAATGCTGTACTTGGAAATAAATCTGAAGTAAAAATCACTGTACCTGTTTCATTTGCCCTAAAAAACGGCACGCTCAAAGCTGAAATTGACTGCAGTGAAATAATAAACGAAAGCAAAAAAGCAGTTATAAAGAGCATTTCTCTTTTACCTTTCTTTGGCGCTGACAGAGAAGAAGCTGAAGGTGATTATCTGCTTATACCCGACGGCTCAGGACTTACGGTTGACCTTTCAGAAAATCCCGAAAATTTTTCTGAAATAGATATACCCGTTTACGGCGAGGATCTGTCAGTGGTTGAAGATAGCGGGAAAAAAGCTGTAATGGGTGCCTTTGGAATGAAAAAAGGTAATTCTGCATTGGTTGCGTTAATTGAAGATGGTGCTGAGTTTGCCCGTATAAAAGCAAAAAAAGCCCTTTCAAAAGAAGGACTTAACAGTGTCGGAGCTTATTTTGAAATAACACCCACAGGGGAAAATGATAATAAACTTGCCGTTTCAAAGAAGACTTACGATGGAATAATCAGCCTTTCTTACCGTTTTCTTTCTTTCCAGAATGCAGATTATATCGGTATGGCTTCTGCTGTGAGAGAACTTCTTATAAGAAATGGCAGTTTTCCTATGACCACTCAGCAGGCAGAGGGTGATTATCCCTTTTTCCTCAGCATTATAGGTGTAGGGTATGATAAAAATGAAGAGCAAAGCAGAATTTTTACGTCCTACAGCCAGACCTTTGACATTCTTTCTACGTTAAAGGCAAAAGGCGTCAGCGGAATCAATCTGAGGCATAGAGGTCTTTTTGAAGGTGGAGTTAATCAGAGAGATTTCAAAACTGCAACTCTCGCTCTTGGCGATTCAAAAGATCTTTACGAGCTTACAAATTTTGTAAAAACGCAGGGTATATCTCTTTTTGCTGATGTTAAACTGATTTCCTCATCAGTAAAGGAAAGCTTTGATAGCAAGGCTATGTCATTTTCAGGAGAATACACCCGGAAAAAAGCTTCAGCTTTTGAGGCTTATCCGGATAATTACCTTTCACCTGACAAAATCAAAAACGCCAACGCTTCTATGCTTTCAAAGCTTCGTGAATTGCCATTTGACGGTGTGTGCTTTGCCGACGCAGGAAAATATCTTTATTCAAATTTTACAAAGGGTAACGTTATTCTCAGAAACGGCACAGCCAATACATTGAAAGAGGAGCTGAACTCAGTTTCCGCCAACAAAAATCTGATGGTCGATACGGGCAATCTTTACAGCGTGAAATATGCTTCGGCTGTAATCAATCTGCCGGGAAGCGCATATTATAAGGGAATGGAGAATTGTTCTCTTGTGCCCTTTGTGGAAGCGGTATACCACGGCCTTTTTGACTACGCACTTACTCCTATAAACACCGCAAAGGTAAGCGATACTATGTTCCTTCGCTCTGTTGAGTACGGTGCGGTACCGTCTTTCGAGTGGTACTACGCCGACAACTCCACAGAGAAAAGCAAGGACAAGTACTGCTATAACAACTCAATTAACGAAGCACAGATTTATTATCAGCGAATGAGTAGTCTTGCAGACCTGAGAAACGCCAGAATCACAGCGCACGAAAAGGTAAAAAAGAACGTTTATATGACCGAATACGATGGCATTACAAAGGTTTACGTAAACTATAACAGCAAAGCTGTTACAGTGTCAGGCGTAACCATTGAGCCAAGAAGCTTTGTGAGAGTTAACTGATTATAATAAAGCTTGTTTCTCTGCAAAACAACAGTTGCAGCTCTTTGTTTACATTTTATCTCCCTGAATGATTTCCTCAAAGTTGAGATAGAGCCCTCTCCGTCACTTTGTGACACCTCTCTCAAAGGGAGAGGCTAGTGTTTATCTCTGTGTTTTTGCAGATGTATAAAAAAGAACCGCCCACACGGACGGTTCTCATTTTTATTATCTTATTCAGCTGTAATGATTTCTGCTTCAAGCTCGGGCTCTTCGTCAGCAGTAGCTTCCTCGAAGTATTCTTCAGCTACGGGAGCTTCTTCAAAGTCTTCGTCAATATCAAGCTCGTCAAGTGACTCAACATAAGTTTTCTTTTTGAAAATCATACCGAGAACAAGACCTGCAAAGAAGCAGCCACTGATAAGAATAGCAATTTTTTCAGGCATTAATGTTGAAGCAACAATACCGATGAAAAGACCTGCCATTGAAAACTCAAGCATTCTGTTTTCACGAAGGGGCTTCTTAGCTTTTTTAGCTTTCTTTGCCTTCTTAGCTTTCTTACCCTTTTTGCCTTCTTTTTTGTAAGAAGCAGGGTGTTCAGCCTTGTCAACCTTTTTGCTGTAAACAGCGATAATGATTGCTGAGATTGCTAAAAGAATAATCCAGATGTAATCCATTTTTATATCCTCCTATACAGATCAGAACAGACCTGTTATTTTACCGTTTTCATCTACGTCGATTTTTTCAGCTGCAGGAACCTTGGGAAGGCCGGGCATTGTCATAATGTCGCCGGTGAGAACAACAATGAAGCCTGCACCTGCTGAAATCTTAACGTTTCTTACTGTTACAGTGAAGCCCTCGGGAGCGCCAAGCTTTGTGGGGTCATCTGAGAAGCTGTACTGTGTTTTTGCTATACAAACGGGAAGCTTGTCGAGCCCCATTTCTTCAAGAGTTTTAATCTGCTTCATAGCAGAGGGGAGAATTGAAACGTCTGTTCCGCCGTAAACCTTCTGCACGATAGCCTTGATTTTTTCGGGGATAGAAGCTTCTGTGTCGTATGAGAATGAGAAGTCAGCGTTGCTTTCCTCTTCACAAAGACGAACAACTTCCTTAGCGAGCTCTTCGCCGCCCTTACCGCCGTCAGCCCATACGGTTGAAAGCTTAACGTTTACGCCCAGCTCCTTGCACTTTTCAATAACAAAGTCGATTTCCTTGTCAGTGTCAGTGGGGAAACGGTTAACTGCAACAACGCAGGGGAGCTTATAAACATTCTTGATGTTTGAAACGTGTCTGAGAAGGTTGGGAATACCGTTTTCAAGAGCTTCAATATTCTCTTCGCCA
>JBGVGM010000137.1:0-10950 GCA_045121655.1 Acutalibacteraceae bacterium
GTTCAGGCAGAGCAATAATTGCATTAACAAGAAAGGTGGCAAGGATTGTGTTTGCAATGCTTAACAACAAAGAAGCATTCAATGCTGAACTGATGAAAAAAGCTATATAGCATAGCCTGTTTTCCTTGTCAAGAGTCGCTGTGCTTCTGCTCTTGACAACTCAAACATTCTATGCTGTGTGGAAATCACGAGGGCGACGCCCTCAATGTATAACCAAATTGGTTATCAAAAATACAGCAAGTTGGTGAAAACCACTTGACTTTTTATAGGAGAAAAAAATATGTTAAAATCACCGGAAAACAAAAACTGCTATCAGTACCTCAGAGAATGTACTGAAATTTACGACGATGTTTATATGATGCAGCACTTCGGCGTAAAGTATTACCGTTCAAAAATCTTCAGCGATATGGATGCTCTTGCAGGCTATTTTCATAAGGAAATGGGTCTTAAAAGAGGAGATGTTTTCACAATCTTTATGCCCACAACAGTGCAGAGCATTATCGCCTTTTACGCCCTTAACAGCATTGGTGTAATTACAAACTTTGTTCACCCGCTTATGTCAACCGATTTCCTTAAGGAACAGCTTGAGGCCGTTGGCTCAAAGGGTGTTATGATTCTTGACCTTCTTGCAAAGGACCACATCAAGACAATCAACGACAGCGGACTTCCCTGCCTTGTATGCTGTTCATCAGACTATTCAGAAGGCTACAAGAAATACAGCTGTAAATTTGCTGAGGGTCTTGTTAAAAAGCTTTATCCCAAATACAACAAGAGCTATTACTACAAAGATGCAATTGCAAAGGGTATCAAGCCCGACCAGGTAAAGGATAACGGCGACGAGCTCGGTGCTTACCTTAACGGCGGCGGTACAACAGGTAAGAGCAAAACAATCAAAATCACTTCAAAATCAATCAACGAGCTTGTATGGAGAGTTTCTGATCTTGACGAAATCAAGGCTCCAGGTGAAGAAGCTGAGGTTATTGTTCTTCCTCTTTTCCACTGCTTCGGTCTTTGCATCGGTATACATATGGCAATGTGCAACAGCGCAAGAATTATCCCCATGATGCAGTTTGACGCAAAGCTTTTTGTTAAGCTTATGAAACAAAACCGTGTTGCAGGCTTCGTTGGTATTCCTCTTATGTTCCAGAAGCTTATACGTGAAAAAGGCTTTGACGGTCCTCACCTTAAGAATATCCGTGTAATGTTCTGCGGTGGTGACGATGTATCAGACGGCTTTATTGATGAATTTAACTCATACTTTGAAAAATGGGGCGCAACAGGCCGCCTTCGTCAGGGCTACGGTCTTACAGAAACCAACTCAGTTTGTACAACAAACTCAAATGAAGATTTCCGCAGAGGCTCTGTAGGTAAGGCTCTTCGCGGTGTTACTGTTGAGCTTTGGGACGATAATCACAAACCCGTGCCCAACGGTGAGGTTGGCGAATTTGCAATTTCAGGTCCCACAATTATGGAAGGCTATCACGCTGACGGTGAAGCAGATGATTACGGCATTTACACCGACGAAAACGGCAAAAAATGGGTTCTTTCAGGTGACCTTGGTTACAAGGATGATGACGGCTACTACTTCTTCTCAGGCAGAAAGAAGAGACTTATCATTATTGCCGGCTACAATGTATATCCCACAGATATTGAAAAGGTTGTCGGCGAGCTTGACTTCATCAACGAGTGCTGTGCTGTTCAGGGTTGGGACAACGGCAAATCAATGGTAAGACTTTATGCTTCACTCAGAAAGAGCGGCGACGAAGAAGAATATAAGAGAATTATCTGTGAAACATGCGACAGCAACTTCTCAAAATTCTATGTTCCCCGTGATATTATCTTTGTTGATGAGCTTCCCCAGACACCGCTTATGAAAATCGACTTTATGAAGCTTACAAAGGTTGACGCTGAAGAGGCAAGACAGACAAGAAAAATTCCTAAGGACTGATAAATAAAACAGCGAGGCCTTGACTTTCAAGGTCTCGCTGTTATTTTAAATACATAAACCGATGAATACGGGCGCCGATTGTCCGTATTTTATACGGACAAAACAAAGTAGACGGACTAAAAGTCCGTCTACTTTGTTTGAATGAATGAAAAATTTTTCATTCATTCATCGGCGCCCTCACCTTCAATCTGCAACAGCTTTCTTTTCATTAGAAGTCCCCCTGCATAGCCCGTAAGCTTTCCGTCTTTACCGACTACTCTGTGGCAGGGTACAACTATCCATAAGGGGTTATTGTGATTGACACTGCCCACGGCTCTCGCACCTTTCGGGCATCCGATTTTCTCCGCAATTTCTCCGTAGGTTCTCGTTTCACCGTAGGGTATCTCCATAAGTGCGTGCCAGACCTTTTCCTGAAAGGGCGTACCTTTGATTTTTAGGGGTAAATCGAAGGCTTTTCTCTTCTTTGCGAAGTATTAAGCCCTGTCAGAAAGGGAATTTCTGCAGTTTTCGCAGTCAACGGTATCAGCTGTTTTTATACTGCAGATTTCACCCTTTTCATATCCGATTTTAATAAGTCCGAACTGACTTTTATAAAACGCAAAATTCAATTTGCTCACTCCAAAAATAAAAGTGGCAGCCATAAGACCGCCACTCATTGTGTAAATTATTCAGCAGCTTCTTCTGCTACTCCAGCAACTTCTGCAGCTTCTTCAGCTACTTCTTCAGCAGCCTCTTCCTCAACAGCTTCTTCTGCTGCTTCTTCCTCAACAGCTTCTTCTGCTGCGGGTTCAAGAAGAGCACGGATTGAAAGGCTTACACGCTTCTTATCGAAGTCGATTTCAGTGATCTTAACCTTAACTTCATCGCCGATTGAAAGAACTTCCTTCGGTGAAGCGATGTGACGGTCAGCGATCTGTGAAATGTGAATAAGACCATCAATACCGTCAATTACGTTTGCGAATGCGCCGAATGTTGTAAGGCCAACAATCTTAGCGTCAACAACTGAATCAACGGGGTAATCTCTCTTGAGGATTTCCCAGGGATTGTCTTCAATTCTCTTGTAGCCGAGAGAAATCTTTCTCTTTTCAGCATCGAGAGCCTTAACAAAAACCTTAACAGTGTCTCCAACATTAACGATTTCTGAGGGGTGCTTGATTCTCTTCCATGAGAGCTCTGAGATATGTATCATACCGTCAACTCCGCCGAGATCAACAAATGCACCGTAGTTTGTGAGAGACTTAACTGTACCTGTGAATTCCTGGCCTTCAGCGATGTCAGCCCAGAATGCATCTGTAGCAGCTTTTCTTTCTTCTCTGAGAACTGCACGGATTGAACCAACAGCACGCTTCTTCTGCTCGTCGATGTCGATGATTCTGAACTTTACAGTCTCCTTTACAAGAGCTGAAAGGTCCTCGTCCTTTGAAAGGCCTGTAAGTGAAGCAGGGATAAATACTCTAGCACCCATGGGGTAGCAGATTACGCCGCCTCTTACAGCTTCAGCTACAACAGCTTCAACCACTTCGTCTGCTTCCTTAGCAGCTACGATGTTCTTCCATGATGCTCTTCTGTCGTAAAGACGCTTTGAAAGCTTCATGGTACCTTCATTATCATTTGTTTTCATGATAATGAGGTTAAGCTCGTCGCCGATTTTCAGTTCCTTTGCAGGATCTGCTGAGGGATCGTTGCTATATTCTTCAACAGGGATGAAACCGGCATATTTTCTGCCGATATCTACCTGAATCTCATTCGGTGCGATACCAACAACAACGCCAACAACAAACGGATTATCACTTGTGTCATCTATGCTATCAACCGCTGCAAAGAACAGCTCCTGATCCTGTGTCTCCTTTGTAAGATTTTGCTCATTAAAGTTTTCTGTCATAATGACTTCAACCTCCTTAATTATAGATGCAGGTGTGGAAGCACCCGCCGTTATACCAATTTTTTCTGCATTCCCGAAATCAATACTTTTAAGCTCCTCCGCTCTTTCAATAAGAAAAGTTCTGCAGTTTTCCTCACAGACGTTTTTCAGCTTGACCGTATTGGAGGAAAAACGTCCGCCGATAACAATCATAGCATCATTTTCTTTTGAAAGAAGCAAAGCTTCGTCCTGTCGATTTTGAGTCGCATTACATATTGTATCAAAATAAATCGGATTTGTACATACTTTTTGAATAATTTCTGCACATTTTTTGCATTCTTTTACTGAAAAAGTTGTCTGAAAAACAAAAATCAGTTCTTTTCCGGTAAAATCTTCATGGTTTTTCAGTAAATCTTCCAGTTCATCAGCATTTTTGAAAACGTAGGACTCACCTTTTGAGTGGCTTCTGAATCCGCACACCTCAGGGTGGGTATCATCACCGCCGATTAAAAGTATATTATTCTCGTTGGTTTTCTCTTTTACAATTTTGTGTATCTTCAGAACATAGGGGCAGGTTGCATCAGTGTACTTTACGGAAAGACTGTCAAGCTTTTCCGTAACTTCCTTAGTGACACCGTGAGCACGGATAACCACCTCGTATCCCTCAGGCACCTCAGAGGGGTCGGAAATTATCTTCACTCCCTTTTTCTCAAGATCTTCAATAACCTGAGGATTGTGAATTACGGGGCCGAGAGTTGCAACCTTTCTGCCTTCACTGAGCATAGTGTAAACCATATTAACAGCTCTGTTTACTCCGAAGCAAAAGCCTGCCGTTTTAGCTGTAACTATTTGCAATTCTCTTCCTCCCACATTCGTTTGATTTCATTCATAATACTGTCTGCCGCCTTTTTTATGTCGGCACTCACCGTTTCCTCTGAAGGAAAAAGTGTCTCATTCTTAATGACTGCGCCGAAACGAAGCACAAGGCTGTGTCGTTTCCGTTTATCATCAGGATTACGGTAAAGACATACAGGAAGTACGTCTGCACTGGTTTTGAATGAGAGATAAGCAACACCGTTTTTCGCCTCAGCAGGTATAAGCTCCTTAACCGTTCTTCCCTCGGGAA
Source organism: Acutalibacteraceae bacterium (assembly GCA_045121655.1). Taxonomy (GTDB): domain Bacteria; phylum Bacillota; class Clostridia; order Oscillospirales; family Acutalibacteraceae; genus UBA6857. The sequence continues at coordinate 4,936 of JBGVGM010000137.1, forward strand.
ATATTCCGAGAGCAAAGCCGTTTTCCAGAACGCATTTAGCATATCTCAGAGCGTGTCTGTCGGCATAGTTTCTTTTTACCGGAAAAGCATTCATACTTCTCATAAAAAGTGAAATGTGTCTTTTCATAAAAAGCTCGCTTTTTGCCATATAGAAAACTGTCCTGGGACAGTTGGCTATAACAAGGGCGGGATCGGAAAAGGAAATGTGGTTACCTGCAATTATAAGCGGACATTCAAGAGGTATATTCTCTCTTCCGAAGCAACTAATGTCGTAGACAAAGGGAGCAAGAAAGCTTGAAAGGTATTTCCCGACAGGGTAAAGAAAGCTTTCCTTCGGTGGCTTATCGTAGTTAAAGTACAATCAGATCAACTCTTTTATTGATAAATTATACTTATATGTTTTCCTTAATTGTTCTGATTATTAAATCAATTGATTCTTCTAAATTAAGCTCGCTTGTGTCGCAGAGAACTGCATCGTCAGCCTGCTTTAAAGGAGCGATAGCTCTGTGTGAATCGTCGTAGTCACGTTTAATCATATCGGCTAAAACGTCCTCAAGCTTTACGTCCATACCCTTTTCCGTAAGCTCTCTGAAGCGTCTTTCTGCTCTAGCTTCAGGTGAAGCGGTAAGGAAAATTTTTACGTCAGCATCAGGAAGTACAACAGTGCCGATATCTCTGCCGTCCATTACACAGCTGTTTTCTCTCGCGAGCTTTTTCTGTAAATCAAAAAGATATTCTCTTACCTTGGGCACAGCTGAAACTCTTGAGGCAGCCATTGAGGCTTCAGGTGTTCTGATTTTATCGGATACGTCTTCACCTGAAAGGAACATTCTCTGTTCGCCGTCAATGAACTTCAGCTCAACCTTTACATCATCGGTGAGAGTTGCGATAATTGAATCATCGCTCTGAAGGTCAGCACCTTTTCTCAGAGCATTAAGACCGACCGTTCTGTAAAGAGCTCCTGTGTCGATATAGATAAAACCGAGCTCATCAGCAGCCTTTCTTGAAATTGTGCTTTTTCCTGCACCTGCAGGGCCGTCAATTGCAACATTAATTATCTTCATATCTGTTTCTCCATTTATTTTTTATATGCTTGAACCTGCAAGTCTGCCCGTTGAAAAAGCAATCTGCAGATTAAAGCCGCCGGTGTACGCATCAACGTCGATTACCTCGCCTGCAAAGTAAAGCCCTTTTATAAGCTTTGACTCCATCGTTTTCGGGTCAATCTCTTTAACGCTGACTCCGCCTGAGGTAACAATCGCCTCTTCAATAGGTCTGAAGCCGATAACGGTAACCTTCAGATCCTTAAGAAGATTTACAAGGTCGCTTCTTTGCTGCTTTGTAATCTGGTTAACCTTGACTGAAGGCTTTATACCTGAAAGCTTAACGATAACGGGAACAAGCTTTTTCGGTAAAAGTGCATCAAGTGCGTTTATAAAGTTCTTGTTTGAGTTTTCAAGGAAATCTCTCTGAATTCTCTTGTCAAGCTGTTCATAGGAAAGAGCCGGCTTAAGGTCAATATGAATCTCGTACTTTCTCGGCTTAATATCCATCATATGGGAGCTTGCGCTGAGAATAAGAGGTCCTGACACACCAAAGTGAGTAAAGAGCATTTCACCGAAATCCTTATAAACCTCCTTGTAATTCTCTGTGTTGAGAACGCTGATTTCAACGTTTCTAAGAGAAAGACCCTGCAAGTCCATACAGAAGCCTTCGTGGCACACAAGAGGTACAAGCGAGGGCTTAAGCTCCGTTACGGTATGACCCACCTGCTTTGCAAGAGTGTATCCGTCACCCGTTGAGCCCGTAAGAGGATAAGATGCTCCGCCCGTCGCAACAATTACTGCGTCAGCAAAAAGTTCTTCTCCGTTTTCGAGCTTAATACCTTTAATTTCGCCGTTTTCAGCTATAAGAGAGGTCGCTCTGCCCTTGATGCGTTTAACTCCAGCATCGCTTGAAAAGGCATTAAGAGCGTCTACAATCTCAACAGCCTTATCGCTTTCAGGAAAAACTCTGTTTCCCCTTTCAACCTTGAGAGCTACACCCATATCCTCAAAGAATTCAATTGTATCAATAGGCATAAACTTTGAAAATGCGCCGTAAAGGAATCTTCCGTTAGTAGGCACATTCTGAATAAGGTCATTTATAAGTGTGCAGTTATTGGTTACATTACAGCGGCCCTTGCCCGTAATCATAACCTTTCTTGCAACCTTGTCATTTCGTTCAACAAGAACAACATTATGTCCGTTTTCGGCAGCGGTGCCCGCAGCCATAAGGCCGGAGGCACCTGCACCGATAACTATAACTTTTTTACTCATTAAAGTTACTTCTCCAAAGAATTAATACTCTGCTTCGCCTTCGTAAACGAGAACAGCATTACCTGTCATAAAGATACCGTCATCGCTATAGGTTACAGCAAGATCGCCGCCCTTGAGCTTAACGATAATCTCTTCACCCTTCTTGCAGAAGCCGTTTTCAACTGCTGCAACAACAGCCGCACAAGCACCTGTACCGCAGGCAAAGGTTTCACCGTTACCGCGCTCGTAAGCACGCATTTTAATTGTGTTTCTGTTTACCACCCTTACAAATTCGGTGTTGATTCTTTCGGGGAAGATGTCAGCCTTTTCAAAGTAGGGGCCAACCTTATTGATGTCGATTGAATCAATATCCTTCTTGAACACTACGCAGTGCGGGTTACCTACTGAAAGGCAGGTGATGTTATAGCTGCCGGCACCGATTGTAATGGGATAGTCGATAATTTCGTCTTCGTCAAGTGTACAGGGAAGAGCCTTTGTGCTGAAGTCGGGCTTACCCATATTAACCTGAACGGAGGTTACTCTCTTATTTGAAACGTAAAGCTTAAGCTCCTTTATGCCTGCTCCTGTTTCAATTGTCATTTCTTCCTTCACAACAATACCCTTATCGTAAAGGAACTTAGCAACGCAGCGTATGGGGTTACCTGCCATCTTGCCCTCTGAGCCGTCACGGTTGAATACTCTCATTTTTGCATCTGCAACCTCGGAATTTTCAATAAGCACCATACCGTAGCCGCCGATGCCGTAGTGTCTGTCGCAGAAATTGATGCAAAGCGATTCGGGGCAGGTAATTTCACCGTCACGGTTATCGATAAAGATATAGTCATTACCGGTACCCTGCATTTTTGCAAATCTGAACTTATTTCTTGTTTTTCTCATTGAGTTGATATCAATAAGCTCTGTGTTCTGCTGACTGTAGTTACTTGCAAGAATATCAATCATTGCGTTGGCTGTGTCAAGTGAGGTAAAGCAAGCAATACCAAGCTGAAGAGCCTTTCTGTGAAGGGCAATATAGTTATCCATTGAGGAGTCAAAGAGAGCGCCTGTGTATAGAATGAAGTCAATTTTTCCACTCTCAAGAAGCGAGAAACAGTAATCGCTTTCTCTGATACCCTTTACGTATGTTACATTGATACCGAGATTTACAATTGCTCTTGCTGTGTTCTTGCTTGCGTAAATATTTACGCCAAGATCCTGAAGCTTCTTTGCAATTGCAACAACCTCGTGAAGGTCATGCTCATCAACGCTGATAAGAGCACCGAGTTCTCTGTCGCCCTTGCGGTTTACGCAAAGACCTGAGGAGGTAAGACCCTTGAAGAGTGCTTCGTTAAGAGTTTCACCGATACCGAGAACTTCACCTGTGGACTTCATTTCCGGTCCGAGATAGCTGTTTACATCGTTGAGCTTTTCAAAGGAGAACACGGGAGCCTTAACTGCAAAGTAAGGAGGAGCCTCGTAAAGACCTGTGCCGTAGCCTAAATCCTTAAGGGGTGTACCTGTCATAACCTTTGTTGCAAGGTCAACCATAGGAACATTTGTAACCTTACTGATGTAAGGAATTGTTCTTGAAGCTCTGGGGTTAACCTCAATGATGTAAAGCTGATTTTCGTAGATAAGATACTGAATATTTACAAGGCCCTTTGTGCCGAGAGCAAGAGCGAGCTTTTCGCTGCACTCAACAACGGTCTGAGTCATCTGGTCAGTAAGTGAGAAGGGCGGGTAAACTGCAATTGAGTCACCTGAGTGAACACCTGCTCTTTCAATATGCTGCATAATACCGGGGATAAGAACATCCTTACCGTCGGAAATTACGTCAACCTCGATTTCAGTGCCGCTCATATATTTGTCAACGAGAACGGGGTTTTCAATGCCTGTTGAAAGAATCTTCTTCATATATCTTTCAACCTCAACATCGTTGTGAACAATCTGCATATTCTGACCGCCGATAACGTATGAAGGTCTGAGAAGTACGGGGTAAGTGAGTCTGTTAGCAGCTTCAAGAGCTTCTTCCATAGTCATAACGCCTGTACCTGCAGGACGAAGGAAGCCGAACTTTTCAAGAAGTTCGTCAAACTTTTCTCTGTCCTCGGCTGTGTCAATACCCTCCTGAGATGTACCGAGAATCTGAATACCGCTGTCATCAAGGAACTTTGTAAGCTTGATAGCTGTCTGTCCACCGAAGGCAACAACGACACCGATAGGCTTTTCAACCTCAATGATGTTCATTACATCTTCGGGGCAAAGAGGCTCAAAGTAAAGTCTGTCAGCTGTGTCGTAGTCAGTCGAAACAGTTTCAGGGTTGTTGTTTACAATAACAACGTCATAGCCCAGCTCCTTGAGAGTCCATACGCAGTGAACTGAGGAGTAGTCAAATTCAATACCCTGACCGATTCTGATAGGACCTGAACCGAGAACCATTACAACATCCTTGCCTGAACGCTTGAAGCGTCTTGATTCACAAGCCTTGTCGTATGATGAATAGAAGTAAGGTGTTGTAGCGCAGTATTCAGCTGCACAGGTGTCAACCATCTTGTAGCTTGCGCATTTATGGAATGATTCGGGGAATGAGCAGAACTTACGGAGAGTTTTATCGTTATAACCAAGCTTTTTAGCTCTGAGATATGTTTCTTCGTCGATTTCTTTACCTTGGATTTCGTTTTCAAAATCTGCAAGATTGCGAAGCTTTTCAATGAACCACTTGTCAACTCTTGTGATTTCGTTAATTGTATCTGTTGAAACGCCTGCCTTGATAGCTTCGAAGATTGTGAAAATTCTTCTGTCGTCCTGGTCTTCAAGTCGCTGGAGCAAGGGCTTGTCGTTTATGGGCTCAGCGTTGAGAGTATCAAGTGAAATCTCAGCGCCTCTTACAGCCTTCATAATAGCCTCTTCAAAGCTCTGACCGATGGACATAACCTCACCGGTAGCCTTCATCTGGGTGCCAAGCTTTCTGCTTGAGCCGATGAATTTATCGAAGGGCCACTTGGGGAACTTACATACAACATAGTCAACTGAAGGCTCGAAGCAGGCAATTGTTTCGCCTGTGATGTCGTTCTGGATTTCGTCAAGGTTATAACCGAGAGCAAGCTTTGTTGTCATCTTTGCAATAGGATAACCTGTAGCCTTTGAAGCAAGAGCTGATGAACGAGAAACTCTGGGGTTAACCTCGATAACTGCATATTCAAATGAGTCGGGATTGAGAGCAAACTGACAGTTACAGCCACCCACAATCTTAAGTGCGCTTACTATATCAAGAGCAGCGTTCTTAAGCATATTGTACTCTTTTGATGAAAGTGAAAGAGCGGGAGCAACAACGATACTGTCGCCGGTATGAACACCAACGGGGTCAAAGTTTTCCATTGAGCAGATAGCAATTGTGTTACCTGCTGAGTCACGCATTGTCTCAAATTCAATTTCTTTCCAGCCCTTGATGTACTTTTCAACAAGAATCTGTGTAATAGGTGAAGCATCAAGACCTGTCTTTGCAATAACTCTGAGCTCTTCTTCGTTGTATGCAACACCGCCGCCTGCACCGCCGAGAGTAAAAGCAGGACGTACAATAACGGGATAACCGATATGTTTAGCGATAGCGAGTGATGTTTCAATGTCGTATGAAATTTCTGAAGGAATGCAGGGCTGATTGATGCTTTCCATTGTGTCTCTGAAAAGCTGTCTGTCTTCAGCCTTATCAATAGCTTCAACA
>JBGVGM010000138.1:0-6232 GCA_045121655.1 Acutalibacteraceae bacterium
GTTGGTACGGAGCGATTATTGCTTTCGGCTTTCTTCTTGCGGTGCTTTTCGGCGGAAGAACTGCCTATGTCTGGAATATTAATCTTGACAAAATGATTGACGTGCTGATTTTCGGCACAGTCGGTGCAATTGTGGGCGCAAGAGCCTACTATGTAATTTTTAAATGGGATTATTATTCTCAGCATCTTTCGGAAATACCGAAAATATGGGAAGGCGGTCTTGCAATCTACGGCGGAATAATCGGCGGTATACTTTGTGCCTATATTGTTTGTAAAGTTGAAAAAATGAACTTTTGGAATCTGCTTGATATGGTAGGTATAAGCCTTCTTATCGGTCAGGGCATCGGAAGATGGGGTAACTATGCAAATCAGGAGGCTTTCGGAGGTTTCACTTATAAAAACTGGGGTATGATGAGCGACACCGTTGTGTCATATATCGCCTCAAACAAAAGCGAATTCGGGCTCGAGGGTGTTGAAAACGTTGCAGAATACATCGCCGAAAACGACCTTTATGTTCATCCCACATTCTTCTATGAATCTGTCTGGTGTATTCTCGGATTTTTCGTGCTTTATATTATCCTTAAAAAATTCCGCAAATTCAGCGGTCAGCTTTTCCTTTGCTACGGCTTATGGTACGGCGCAGAAAGACTTATTGTTGAGGGCATGAGAACAGACAGCCTTTATATCGGAAACACAAACTTAAGAGCCTCGCAGCTGCTTTCACTCATGATTGTTGTTGTGTGCGGTGTGCTTCTTGTTGCTCTTACGGTTAAATTTACAAAAAATCCAAAGCCCATTGAGGGTGTTGATTTTCTTCCACCCATGAACGAAAAGGAGAAAATCAACTACGAAAAAAAGCTCGCCCGTCAGGCAAGAGGCAGAGCAAGAAGAAAAAGAATCAAAATGAAACTCGGAATCAAGATAAAGGAGGACACTGCCAATGTACAAGCTGATTGACGGCAAAGAGGTTTCAAATCACGTTAAAACTAAGGTTAAAGAAGAGGTTGAAGCACTTAAAGAAAAGGGAATTGAACCTGCCCTTGCTGTAATTATTGTCGGCAATGACCCTGCTTCAAGGGTTTACGTAAACAACAAAAAGAAGGCCTGCGAATTTACCGGTATGCGTTCTGTTGAGTACGCACTGCCTGAAGAAACAACTGAAGAGGAGCTTCTTGCTATCATCGATAAGCTCAACGGAGATGACAGCATTAACGGAATTCTCTGTCAGCTCCCGGTACCGAAGCATATCAGCGAAAAGGCTGTAATTGAGCGTATTTCATCTAAAAAAGACGTTGATGTTTTTTCCGCTGAAAACGTGGGTAAAATGTGGCAGGGTGACTACGATATGGCATCATGCACACCTATGGGTGTAATTGAGTTGCTTGATTACTATGGTATTGATGTATGCGGCAAAAACTGCGTAATTATCGGCAGAAGCAACATTGTAGGTAAGCCTATGGCTTCACTGCTTCTTGAAAGAAGCGCAACGGTTACTATCTGTCATTCAAGAACAAAGAACCTTCCTGAAATCACCTCAAAGGCTGACCTTATTGTAGCCGCCGTAGGCAGAGCAAGATTCGTTACAGCCGATATGGTGAAAGAGGGTGCAATTGTTATTGACGTTGGCATTAACCGTAATGAAGACGGAAAGCTCTGCGGTGACGTTGATTTTGAAAATGTAAAGGAAAAATGTGAGTTCATCACTCCCGTGCCCGGTGGTTGCGGACCCATGACAATTGCAGTGCTTATGAAGAATACTCTTCTCGCCTGCAAAAAGCAGAACTCAGTTAAATAACAGAAAAACAAAGACGTGAAAGGAGAAACTAAAATGAAAAAGCTTTATCTTGGCTCAGACAAAAGACTTTGCGGAGTATGTGACGGTGTTGCAAAATTCCTTAATTTAGACCCTGTGCTTGTCCGTACTCTGGTTATCTGTGCAGCTCTCCTGACAGCAGTTTTTCCAGCACTTTTCGTGTATATTATTACTGCTCTTGTGCTTCCCAAAGCTCCTGAGGGCTACGTTGAAGTTGAGGGTGCATACAAGAAAATATATAAATCAGGGGACAGAAAGCTTTGTGGCGTGTGCGGCGGTATTGCCGAATACTTCAACATGGACCCCACAATTGTCAGACTGATTTTTGTGATCCTGACCTTCTGGATAGGCGGCGGTATTATTTCATACATTGTGTGTGCTATGATGTTCCCCGAATATGACCCCTACGATAATCAGACAGTATGATATTTATTATAAATACTGAAATTTTCGACGACGGCTTTTATCAAAAGGTGGGAGAATGTGAAAAAGCTATTCTCACCGAAAGGACACAGCAATCGGAGAAAAACGATTCTCTTTTAAGCCGTGTGCTTCTCGGTTATATTTTGAAAAAGCACTACTCAATTGAAAAATTCTCGTTTTATTACGGCAGTAACGGCAAGCCTTACCTTAAAAACGAAGCAATTTACTTCAATATCAGCCACAGCGGGAACTACGTAATCTGTGTTACTTCCAATGCAGAAATCGGCTGTGATGTGCAGTGTATAGGAAAGTATAATCCGAGAATTGCCGAAAGGTTTTTCACGGAGAATGAAAGAGCTTTTCTTGAAAAAAGTGAGAATCAGCCCTCTGATTTCACAAGACTCTGGGCACTTAAGGAAAGTGTGCTCAAAAAAACGGGCGAGGGCATAACCGGCGGACTTGATTCCTTTTGCTTTGCCGATTGCCTTAATAAAAACAGCTTTATAAAATTCGGCTATCATTTCTGTGTGAGCGAACTCATTGGTGCCTATATCAGTGTTTGCTCCGACGAAAAAGAAAATGAAATAACCGAAGTAAATAAAGAAGAAATCGAAAACTATATGGACACAATTCTGAAAGGAGAACTTTAATGGAAACAATCAAGTATCTCAAAAGTAAGCTTGGCTACGGTGTTGGTGCAGTAGGACTTGACCTCAGCTACGGTATGTTCTATTCCTTCCTTGCCAAGTATCTCACAGACGTTTTAGGTCTGAGCTCATCCTTCCTTCTTTTTCTTACACCTATTGCGAGAATATGGGACGGCATCAATGACCCTATGATGGGTACAATCGTAGACAATACCCACACAAAGATGGGTAAATACAGACCCTGGATTTTAAGGGGCTCACTCTGCAACGCAATTGTACTCGTATTCCTCTTCTCAAACCCCTTTAAGCTTACAGGTGTGGCTCTTTGTGTATATGTTGCAATCGCTTACATCGGTTGGGGTATGACAAACACAATGGCAGACATTCCTTACTGGTCAATGGTACCCTCATTCACAAGCGACCCCAAGGAAAGAAGCCTTATTTCAACTCTTGCAAGAACCTTCTCAGGTATCGGTCAGGGTGCAGTTTCAATTCTTGCTCCCGTTATTATGACTGCAGTAAGTGTTACTGAAAAACCCGACGCAAACGGTGTAATGGGTAAGGTGCACGATGCACGAAGCTATGTAATCTGTGCAGCAGTTTGCGCAGTTTGTCTTGTTTTATTCTCAGGTCTTTCAGTTTTTACAACAAAGGAAACCGTTTCAACAAAGCCTGCAGAAAAGTTCTCATTCAAGTCAGCCTTCAATGTAATCAGATCAAACGACCAGCTTCTCGTATTTATGCTTTTCGCCATGATTTCAAATGCTGGCTGGTACCTTACCTCAGGTGTTGCAACCTATTACTTTGATGTTGTTGTAGGCGACCCCAACAAGCAGTCAAGCTTCTCTCTTTTCCAGGCTGTAGGTTCAGTTGTAGGTCTTCTCCTCCTTCCCTTCCTTCAGAAGTTTATGTCAAAAAGAAAGGCATATCAGACTTCACTTGCAATTACAGCATTGGGCTACATTATGATGGCAGTAGGTTCATTTGCCGATATCTTTGCTCTTATGTGCATCGGTTATCTTATTGCTGCAATCGGTATGGCTTCAATGTTTATTGCACAGACCGTATTCCTTGCTGATGTTGTTGACTACGGCGAGGTTAAGCTTGGCTTCAGAAGCGAGTCAATAACCTTCTCAATGAAGGGCTTCCTTCAGAAAATGGCATATACTGTTCAGACAATTATTCTCTTTGCTTCTCTCGGTATTTCAAAATATGACGGTTCACTCCACAATCAGAACCCTGAAAGTGCAAAGCTTGCAATCACTCTTATGATGACAGTAATACCTCCCGTACTCTTTATTATTTCACTTATTATCTTCACTAAGAAGTTCAAGCTTCACGGCGAGTTTATGGACAATGTTACAAAGATTGTTACAGAAAACAGACTCGAGAGAGAAAAGGCAGCTAAGGAAGCTTAAATAAATGCAAAATGCAGAATGCTAAATTGCGTTTTAAGTTTTATGAATAACATAATTACATCCCGCCAATTGAGGTGGGATGTTTTCTTTTGCGTTTTAAAACTCGACATAATCCACACTTGGTTTTTCGTATAATGTACAGGGTGATTCAAATGCAGGTTATATATGCCGACATTCTTTTTATAATAAATCTCTACATAACCTATGCACTTTTGCTTTTGACTGCTTTTATAACTAAAACGTCATTTAAAAGAGTACAGTTTCTTATTTCTTCAGCTTTAAGCGGACTATACTCTATGATAATTCTCATACCACATATCAGCGAAATAATAATTTCAATAAGCCGAATTCCTGCTATGGTTATTATTTTGCTCATTGCTTTTAAATGCAAAGATAAGCGACACTTATTTAAACTATCAGTGTGCTTTTTTGCGGTTAATATAGGTTTTGCCGGTATAATGTTTTTAATGTGGTATTTCTTTTCACCGCAGAATATGTATTTTAATAACGGCATTGTTTATTTTGATATAAGTGCAATAAAGCTTGTAATCATGACGGCAGTGTGCTATTTTCTTTTGAAACTTATAAGTAAAATACTCAGCTTCAAAGTACCGTCTGATACAGTGATGGACCTGAAAGTAACAGTGGGCGAAGAGGAATTTAACTTGAGAAGCTTTCTTGATACAGGGAACAACCTGAAAGACCCCTTTTCCGGATACCCTGTCATAATAGCAAATTGTGAAAAGCTGAAGGGTATTATTCCTGAAAACGTCACCGATGAAAGCATTATAAAAGACGGAACAGTCAGAATCCGTTTTATTGTTTGCAGTACTGTTTCAGGTGAGGGGATACTGCCTGCTTTTATGCCTGATACGGTTAAAATAACTGGCATAAGACAAAGTTTTGAAACACAAAAGGTTATTGTCGCCGTTACAAACCGAAGACTTAAAAACGGAGATTATGACGCAATTCTGCCAAGCGGACTGCTTAGTAATTAAAGGAGCTAATTTATGTTGATACGATTATTTGGTTTTATAAAATACTTAAGAGAAATAATAACTGAGGAAAAAGCAGGGGATTTGCTTTATGTAAACGGTCCTGAAAATCTGCCGGCACCGCTTACTAAGGAGAAGGAAGAACATATACTCAAAAAGATAGAAGAGGGTGACTTTTCAGGCCGGGAGCTTCTTGTGGTACATAATCTTAGGCTTGTGGTGTATATTGCAAGAAAGTTTGAGAATACGGGTATAGGTATTGAGGACCTTGTCTCAATCGGTACAATCGGGCTCATCAAGGCGGTCAACACCTTTTGCCCAACAAAGAAAATCAAGCTTGCGACTTATGCTTCAAGGTGCATTGAAAACGAGATTCTGATGTATCTTCGTAAAACTGCCAACCGAAAAAATGAGCTTTCAATTGACGAGCCTTTAAACGTGGATTGGGACGGAAACGAGCTGCTTTTGTCGGATATTCTCGGCAGTGACAGTGACAGCGTAAACCGTAATATTGAAATGGAGGACGAAAAAAACCAGCTTCTTAAGGTTGTTGGAAAGCTTGATGAAAGAGAAAAGCAGATTATGACTATGCGCTTCGGGCTTTTCGGCTCAAAGGAGTACACCCAAAAGCAGGTTGCAGACCTTCTCGGCATCTCTCAAAGCTACATTTCACGCCTTGAAAAGAGAATAATTGAAAAAATCAAAACCGAACTGCAAAAGGCTATGTAAAAGAATTGACAAATTATGTTAATAAGTTTAAAATGAAGTGTAATAAAATTTTGGAGGAAAATTATGAGCTTTGCAGCAGGATACGGAAAAACCAATGTAGATTTGCTTTTTGAAAATATGCCACGTCTTCCCGACGAAGGCGAAGAAATTTTCACCGACAGATTTTCACTCTGCCTCGGAGGCGGTGTGCCGGGTACAATGGTAACCT